>CAVEOF010000001.1:0-78713 GCA_963617165.1 Coriobacteriaceae bacterium
CTATTATATCCCTTTTTCCCTCTCTTGTCAAGGGGTTTTTGCAAAAAAATTAAAATTTTTCTGATTTTTTGCATTTGTGTGAACAAAACGAGGGAAGTTTCCGCGGAAGTTGTGAAATATCACAAAAAACTTTTCCGAAGGGCTTGACAACGGGAAAACACGGTGCTATAATAGCATTAGCAGTCGGAAGACGTGAGTGCTAAAACATAGCAAACGGTTCACGCACTCCGCAAAGCGCCCGTTCCCCGGAACGGGGCTTTTCTTCGGCTACCGGAATTTTGTTACATGAGCTGCCCTATCGGCAGAAGGAGGTATATATAATATGAAGAAAAAACAATTCAAGACCGAATCGCAAAAGCTGCTCGACATGATGATCAACTCGATCTACACGCACAAGGAGATCTTTCTGCGTGAGCTGATCTCGAACGCGAGCGACGCGATCGACAAGCTGTGGTTCCGCTCTCTGACCGACGGGTCGATGAACCTTACGCGCGGCGACCTTCGGATCTTTCTGAAGGCGGACAAGGAGGCGCGGACGCTCACCGTCTCGGACAACGGATGCGGCATGAGTGCCGAAGAGCTGGAAAACAACCTCGGCACGATCGCGAAGAGCGGTTCCTTCGACTTCAAGCATGACAACGAAAAATCGGAGGAGGTCGACATCATCGGTCAGTTCGGCGTCGGATTCTATTCCGCGTTCATGGTAGCGGATAAGATCACGGTCATCTCCCGTCCCTACGGTGCGGAAAAGGCGAACGTATGGGAATCCGAGGGAGTGGACGGCTACACGCTCGGCGAAGGGGAGCGCGACGGGGTCGGCACCGACATCATCCTGCACATCAAGGCGGACACGGAGGACGAAAAGTATTCCGACTACCTCGAGGAATACAAGCTCCGCTCTCTCGTTAAAAAGTATTCCGACTACATCCGCTACCCCATCTGCATGGAGGTAACGAAGGAAAAGAAGAAGGAAGGCGGCAAGGAGGACGAATACGAGACGGTCACCGAGGTGGAGACGCTCAACAGCATGATTCCCCTCTGGAAGAAGAATCCGTCCGAGGTCACCGAAGAGGAATACAAGAATTTTTACACCGAGAAATTCTACGATTACGAGGCGCCCGCGCGCGTCATCACGCAGAAATCCGAGGGCACGGCAACCTATACGGCGCTGCTCTTCATCCCCTCGCACGCGCCTTACAATTACTACACGAAGGAATACGAAAAGGGGCTTGAGCTTTATTCAAGCGGCGTCATGATCATGGAAAAGTGCGCCGACCTTCTGCCCGACTACTTCGGATTCGTCAAGGGGCTCGTGGACTCCGCCGATCTGTCTCTCAACATCTCGCGTGAGATGCTTCAGCACGACCGTCAGCTCAAGGTGATGGCGAAGGCGATCGAGAAGAAGATCAAATCGGAGCTTGAAAAGATGCTGACCTCCGACAGAGAGGCATACGAAAAGTTCTACAAGGAATTCGGCGTACAGCTGAAATACGGGCTTTACAGCGACTACGGAATGCACAAGGAAGTTCTTCAGGATCTCATCCTCTTCCCCTCGGCAAAGGACGGAAAGATGCTGACGCTGAAGGAATACACCGACGGCATGAAGGAAGAGCAAAAAGCCATCTACTACGCCGCGGGCGAGACGATCGACAAGATCAAGATGCTCCCGCAGGTGGAAGCGGTCATGGAAAAGGGGTACGAGGTCCTTTGCTTCACCGACGATGTGGACGAATTCGCCGTCCGCATGATCGGAAAGTACGCCGACCGTGAATTCAAGAACGTAACGACCGATGCGCTCGACATCGCGACCGAGGAAGAAAAGAAGACGCTCGAGGAAGAAAACAAGAGCGCCGAAGAGCTTCTCTCCTATATGAAGGAAGCGCTCGGCGACAGCGTGAGCGCCGTCCGCTTCGGCAACTCGATGAAGAAATACCCCGTCTGCCTGACGAGCGAGGGCGAGCTTTCCGTCGAGATGGAAAAGGTTCTGAAAAAGATGCCCGGTGCGGTCGACGGCATTCACGCCAACGTGGTGCTCGAGATCAATGCGGCACATCCGATTGCGGCAAAACTGAAAGAATTGTTTGCAAACGATAAGGAAAAGGTCGCTGCCTACGCGAAGATCCTTTACGCGGAGGCACGACTTATCGGCGGGCTCTCGGTAGACAATCCCGCAGAGCTGACCGAGCTGATCTCCGGCTTGATGGTATAACGGCATAACAAGATAAAGAGCCACCGCAGACGCGCGTCTGCGGTGGCTCTTGCTTTTCTCCGCCCGAGTGGGGGACAAAGCGTGGTTTCTTTCAGATTCCGCTCGTCTCTGCGCGCAGCGCTTGCCGATAGTGGGTGGGAGACATGCCGAAGACGGCATGGAAGCGACGGGAAAAGTAGAAGGGGTCGCAGAAGCCGCAATCGGCGGCGATCTCGCTGACCGTGCGATCGGTGCAAAGGAGCTGTTCCTCCGCCGTTTGCAGGACGCGATCCTCGATATAGCGGGAGACGGGACATCCGACCTCGCGCTTGAAATCCCCCGTCAGCGTTCCTTCCGAGACGAAGAGCGCGCTCGCGACCTCCCGCACCGTGAGGGTGGCGGAGAGGTGCTCCCGAATATAAGAAACGGCGGCGGCAGTGCGTGTGGTAAAGCCTGCCGTATAGGCGGGGCGATAGGGATAGGCAGCGAGGATCTCCGATAAAATACGACAAATGTAAAGCTTTGTTATCATTGCGTTCGCAAACGTTTCTCCGCTGTAAAAAAGGCGGCGAAGCTCTCCCGCGTCCTTTCGAAAAAGAGGAACACCCGCGACCTTCCCGAAACGGTGAAAATAATCGTAGCCGTCGGGGCGGACGAGGTTAAAATGGAAGAAGAGTTTTTCGAGATGCGTCCGCGTCCCGTAGGAATAGCGAAGCCCCGCGGGGATCAGATAGGCGTGTTCCGCCGTGAGGGGGATCTCCCCTTCCTCCGTATGCAAAAAGCCTTCGCCCCCCGTGACGAGATACAGGCGGGAAAAGGAAGAACAAACGCCCTCTGCCTGCCACGTCGTGTCCGCGTCCACATCGCCGTACTCCAGAATTCGGAGAGAAAAGCTGTTCATATGCGCCAAAAGCTCGGGGTTCTTATAGATCTCCATACGGCTCCTTTCCGATTTTCGGATTTCTCCATCCCGCTTGTGTAAAAATCCATGTTCACCGAGCGAAATATCGAGTATAATTAGAGTGACATGACGGATTTCTTCATGTGTTACCAGTATATCACACTCGGAAAGAAAAATCAAGCACGGAATTTTGCCCCGCGGATGCGGCGGCACGCAAGACGAAAGGAGCGATACGATGTCCTTATATCAGAGAAGAAAAACGCCCGGCAATACCGATTGGTTCGTTCACGACCGTTTCGGTATGTTCCTTCATTTCGGTCTGTACGCGCTTCCCGCGCGTCACGAATGGGTCAAGACGCGGGAGAAGACGAAGGACGAGGTGTACGACAGGTATTTTCGCCATTTCAACCCCGATCTCTTCGATGCGAGAGAATGGGCGAGGCGTGCCAAGGCGGCGGGGATGAAATACGCCGTACTGACGACGAAGCACCACGAGGGATTCTGCCTCTTCGACAGCGCGTACACCGACTACAAGATCACGAACACCCCCTTCGGGCGCGATCTTGTGAAGGAATACGCCGACGCCTTCCGTGCGGAGGGATTGAAGGTCGGGTTCTACTATTCCCTGCTCGACTGGCATCACCCCGACTACACGATCGACCACAATCACCCGCTCCGTGACGAGCCGAACGCTGAGGAGCTGAACCGCGGGCGCGATATGAAGAAATACGCCGAATACATGCGTGGTCAGGTGCGCGAGCTTCTGACGAATTACGGGAAGATCGACATCCTCTGGTTCGACTTCTCCTTCGGGCGGCAAGCGTCCGACCCCGCATGGATGCGCGGCAAGGGGAAGGACGACTGGGAGGCGGAGAAGCTGATCGCACTCGCCCGCTCGCTCTGCCCGGATCTCATCATCGACAACCGTGCGGGCATCGAGCAGGATCTGTGGACGCCCGAGCAATACCAACCGACCGAATGGCTTCGCCATAAGGAGACGGGCGAGCTTGTCACATGGGAGGCGTGTCAGACGTTTTCCGGCTCATGGGGCTACTATCGCGACGAGATGACGTGGAAGTCGCCCGAACAGCTCGTCAAAATGCTGATCACAACCGTTTCCTGTGGAGGGAATCTCCTCATGAACGTTGGTCCGACGGCGCGCGGCACCTTTGACGAGCGGGCAAATGCCGCACTCACCGTTTACGGAGACTGGATGAAGCTCAACGGGCGTTCGATCTACGGGTGCACAATGGCGGAGCCCTCCCTGCTTCCGACGATGCCGAAGTCCTGCCGCTATACCGAGAGCGAGGACGGAGAGCGGCTCTACATCCACGTATTCGACTATCCGTATATTTTCCTCGAGGTGCGCGGGCTGGCGGGACGCGTGGAGTACGCGCAGTTCTTACACGACGGCAGTGAGATCCGCTTCACGGAGGGGAGCGTCTCCCATTTTTCGGAGGGACGCACGGAGAGTGCGGATCTTCTCGTTTTCGAGCTTCCCGTCGTGAAGCCGAACGTGGTGGTTCCCGTGATCGAAGTGTTCTTAAAACGTTGATTTTGAAAAGAATTCTTTACAAATACGAGAGAAAGGCGGCGGTATGCCGTAGGATCTTTTGACATGCCTGTGTTTTCGTGGATTGGCGAGATTTTCGGTGTGATCGCCATTTTTGAAAATATTTTTGTCTTTCTCGCGGCAAAGCGGGAGAACATTCTGAAGCTGCGTTGTCTGTCCGACCTGCTTTGGATCGTCTCCTTCCTTTGCCTCGGGGGATATACCGCGGCGGTACTGAATGCCGTCGACGCGCTCGCGACGGTCGTCTTCTCCTACCGCGAGAGGTGCAAAAAGCTCGACCGCGCCGTGGTTCCCGCCTTCTTTATTCTGTTGAGCCTGTTTTCACCGATTGCCGAGTGGGTCGCGGGCGGCTTCTCTATCCGCCCCCTGCTCTGCGCGGCGGGCAGCACGCTGATGCTCCTCGCCCTGTGGCAAAAGAAGACGAACCTGACGCGTTATATCGCCGTATTCAGCGACGCACTGTGGCTCGTCTATTCCCTTTTGGTGCCGAGCATCTCGGGCGCGGTCTGTAACGCGGTGCTGATCGTTTCGACGGTCGTCGGCATGATCCGCTCCCGTCTCAAGGAGAAAAAGGACAGGCAGAGCGAAAACAATACGAAGGACGGCGGGAATTCCTCCGACAGCGACCGGAAGGAAGAGGCAGAGGTCGCCCGACGCAGTTTCTGACGAATATCCCTTTTTATCCATCGAGTGCTTTTCCGCAAGCGATCGGAGGTGTTCCCTCAAACTTTCGAGAGCTTTTTCGCAAACTGTCGTGAGCTGTTCCGCAAGCTATCGGGAGCGTTCCTAAAAACTGTCGAGAGCCTTCTCTCAAACGATCGGGAGCGTTTCTACAAGCTATCGGGAGTTTCTCTCAAATGATCGGAAGCTTTCCCTCAGAGCATCGGAAGCCTCCCTCAAACGATCGGGCGTTTTCCCGAGACATAAAAAAGCCCACCGCCTGTTGGCAGTGGGATTTTTGCGTTTTTCGCGAATTACTTCGCGGCTTCTTCGGTGGGCTGTGCGACCGCAACGAGCTTTACGATTGCCATTTCGGCACCGTCGCCGCGGCGGGGTCCCATCTTCAGAACCTGCGTATAGCCGCCGTTTACGTTTGCATAAGCGGGAGCGATCACGCTGAAGGTCTTCTTTGCCACGTCTTCCTTCGTGATGAAGGTGAGGGCTTTACGGTAAGCGGCGAGGCCGCCCTTCTTACCGAGTGTAATCATTTCATCCGCTTTTGCGGAGACTTCCTGTGCTCTTGTATAGGTAGTCTCGACCTTGCCTCTTTCGAGAAGGAGAGTCACCATACCACGAAGCATTGCTTTACGCTGTGCTGTGGTTCTTCCGAGCTTTCTCATCTGTTTTTCCTCCTGTTTCTTATTCTTCGACTTTCTTCAGATCGAGACCCAAAGAATGCAACTTGAGAATGACTTCTTCAAGCGATTTACGACCGAGGTTACGCACCTTGATCATATCCTCTTCCGTACGGTTGATCAAATCCTCCACGGTGTCTATGCCCGCACGCTTCAAGCAGTTGAAGCTGCGCACAGACAGATCAAGTTCCTCAATGGTCATCTCAAGGACTTTCTCCTTCTTCACCTCGGCACGCTCGACCATGATCTCGGCCTTCTTCGCCTCGTCGGACATGTCGATGAAGAGTTTAAGGTGTTCATTGAGAACCTTGGCTGCAAGAGAGATCGCTTCTTTCGCCGTAATGGTTCCGTTGGTCCGGATCCGCATGGTCAGCTTGTCGTAGTCGGTGATGTTCCCTACACGCGTATTCTCAACGCTGTATTCCACCTTGTAAACGGGAGTGAAGATCGAATCGACGAAGATCAATCCGATGGGAGCGCCGACGTTGGCGCCGACATTTTGCAGGTAGATCTGCTTGTTGGCGTCGGAGGAAACATAGCCTCTTCCTTCGTCAAAGGTGATCTCCATGTAAAAACGCGCATTTTCGCTGACGGTGCAGATGTGATGGGAGGGATTCAGAATCTTTACCTCCGCATCGGGGGTAATGCTACCCGCAGTCACCTCGCAGGGACCCGTAACGTCAATGACAACGGTCTTCGGACATTCGCCTTCCAGCTTCGCAACGATACCCTTGACATTCAGAACGATCTCGGGGACGTCTTCCTTGACGCCGTTGCACGCGGAAATCTCATGAAGAACACCGTCGATCTTGATGCTCGTCGCCGCATAACCGGGCAATGTCGAGAGAAGAATTCTTCTCAGGGGATTGCCGAGCGTATTGCCGTAGCCGCGCACAAGAGGTTCTACCACGAAGACCGCTTCGGTACCGTCGGCGTTCATGTCCGTCGCGGTAATATTGAATTTCTCTATTGCGTTCATCATTGTTCTATTCCTCCTTGTTTTGTATTGCAGATGGTATTCTCTTTCGAGAATCGTGGATCACGAATACGGAGAAGAAAGCAATCGGGGATACCGCTCGCTTTTCTTCACACATATCGGAGGGATTACTTGGAATAGAGCTCGACAATCAGCTGTTCGTCGATTTCGAAGTCGATATCGTCTCTTGCGGGCATGGACACGACCTTCGCCGTCAGGTTCTGGGGGTCTCTGTCAAGCCACTTCGGAGTTGCCTTCGATGCGAGAGCCTCGGCAAGCGCCTTGATCTTCGCGTTCTCTTTGCTCTTCTCCTTCACGGCGATAACGTCACCCGGCTTCACGAGCATCGAGGGGATGGATACCTTCTTGCCGTTGAGGGTGAAGTGAGCGTGAAGAACGAGCTGACGCGCTTCCTTTCTCGACTCCGCCATACCCATTCTGTATACGACGTTGTCAAGGCGTCTTTCAAGAAGGACAAGGAGGTTGGTACCCGTGATGCCTTCCATGTTCTCCGCCATGTCGTAGTAGTGACGGAACTGCTTCTCAAGCACGCCGTAGTAGCGTCTTGCCTTCTGCTTTTCGCGAAGGTGCTTTCCGTATTCACCGACCTTCTTGCGGGCGGCTCCGTGCTGACCCGGTGCCGTGCTTCTGTGATCGAATGCGCACTTGCCGCTCGTGCAACGCTCACCCTTCAGGTAGAGCTTGCAACCTTCTCTGCGGCACTGTTTGCAGTTAGGACCTGTATATCTTGCCATTTTAACTTTACCTCCCCTAAGATTAAACGCGTCTGCGCTTCGGAGGGCGACAACCGTTGTGAGGAATCGGTGTCACGTCCTTAATCATCGTGATCTCAAGACCTGCGGTGGCGAGTGCACGGATCGCCGACTCGCGTCCGGCTCCGGGACCTCTGACGAGAACCTCGACCGTCTTCATGCCGTGATCTGCCGCGGCTCTTGCCGCCTTCTCTGCGGCGGTCTGTGCGGCGTAGGGCGTCGACTTCTTCGAGCCCTTGAAGCCCATTTCACCCGAGGTGCCCCACGAGATCACGTTGCCCTGCATGTCGGTGATCGTGACAAGCGTATTGTTGAAGGTGGAGCGGATATGCGCTACGCCACGCTCGACATTTTTGCGCTCACGACGCTTTTTCACAACTTTTTTTGCTACTGCTGCCATGTCGAAATCTCCTTACTTCTTCTTGTTCGCGATGGTCTTTGCGGGACCTTTTCTTGTTCTTGCATTCGTCTTGGTGCGCTGTCCTCTCACGGGAAGTCCCTTTCTGTGGCGGATTCCGCGATAGCAGTTGATCTCGACGAGTCTCTTGATGTTCAGTGCCACTTCACGGCGGAGGTCACCCTCGACATGATAGTTGGCTTCGATCTCATCACGGAGGGACGCGATCTCAGCTTCGGTCAGGTCCTTCGCACGGGTGTCCGGGTTGATGCCGGTCTTCGCGAGAATGTCCTGCGAGCTTTTCAGTCCGATACCGTAGATGTAGGTGAGCGCGACTTCGACGCGCTTGTTGTTTGGAATATCAACACCAGCTATACGAGCCATTTCGATATTTACTCCTTTTTTTAATGTGTGTCAAACGAATCGGAAACAAGTGCCGGATCAACCCTGACGCTGTTTGTGCTTCGGGTTCTCACAAATGACCATGATCTTGCCATGTCTTTTGATGATCTTGCACTTTTCGCAAATTTTTTTGACGGAAGGCTTAACTTTCATTTTGATAACCTTACCTTTCGAAAATTATTACTTCTTTCTCCAGGTGATACGCCCCTTCGTGATATCGTACGGCGATACCGCGACGGTGACCGTGTCTCCTACGAGAATTCGGATATAGTTCATGCGAAGCTTACCGGATATGGTAGCGGTCACGATGTGACCGTTCGGCAACTTGACTTTGAACACCGTGTTCGGCAGCACTTCGACCACCACACAGTCTTCAAATTCAATCAAATCGTCCTTTGGCAGAATAATCCCTCCCTTTTTATCGGTTAGAAACGTTTATTTTAACCCAACTTCGGTGAGCAGAACGGGGTCGGACTCGGTAATCAGCAATGAATTTTCATAATGCGCGGAAAGTTTCCCGTCCGCCGTGACGACCGTCCATCCGTCCTTTTGTACTATGACATCCTCGGTACCTACGGTCACCATGGGTTCGATAGCGACCGTCATACCCGCATACAACCTCACGCCGTGCCCTGCGGTCCCGAAGTTCGGGATCTCGGGTTCCTCGTGAAGCTCGGCACCGACACCGTGTCCGACGTACTTCCGTACAACGCCGAAGCCATTTGAAATGACGAAACTTTCCACCGCGTGTCCGATGTCCCCGACGCGCCCGCCCGCTCTCGCGTAGCGGATCGCCTCATAGAAGCTCTGCTCTGTGACCGAGATAAGCCTCAGCGCCTCATCGCTTACCTTGCCGACAGGGAATGTTCTCGCACTGTCGCCATTATAGCCGCGGTAGCGGGCGCCGACATCGACCTTCACGATATCCCCTTCGTGAAGAATTTTCTTCTTCGAAGGAATTCCGTGTATGACCTCTTCGTTGACGGAGATACATGCGTTTCCCGGGAAGCCGCCGTATCCGTGAAAAGTGGGCGTCGCACCGCATCGTTCGATGAAGCGACGCATCTTTTCATCAATTTCCCACGTGGAGATGCCGGGACGGATGAGATCGCGGGCGACGCAAAGCGACTCGCCGGTGATCTGTCCCGCCTTCTTCATGAGGGCAATTTCCTCGGAGCTTTTGATAATGACCATTATGCTTTGACTCCGAGAGCTTTCATAGTACGCTCTGATATTTCACCGACACTTCCGATGCCGTCAACGAGCTTCAGATTGCCTTTTTTGGCATAAAACTCTTTCAGCGGCTCGGTGGTGCTGTGATAGACCTCGAGACGGGAAAGAACGACCGAGGGGTCGTCGTCGGGACGAACGGAAAGCTCCGTTTGGCACTTATCACAGGTCGCACCGTCCTTTGAAGGATTGTGCCTGACGTGATACGACGCGCCGCAGGAATTGCATACGCGTCTGCCCGACATTCTCTCTACGATCTCTTCGTCGGCGACCTCGATCGAGACCACCGCGTCCAAGGTCACGCCCATCGCGTCGAGTGCTTCTGCCTGCGGCACGGTGCGGGGAAATCCGTCAAGGATAAACCCGTGTGCGCAGTCCGATTCGGCAAGGCGCTCCTTGATGATCCCGATCACGACGTCATCGGGGGCCAAGGCTCCCTGCTCAATAAATTTTTTGGCTTTCTGCCCCATTTCGGTGCCGGCCTTCAGTGCCGCACGGATGATCGCGCCCGTCGATATCGTAGGGATACCGAGCTTTTCGGCGAGGATCTCCGCCTGCGTACCTTTGCCCGCTCCGGGAGCGCCAAGAAAAATTATTTTCATTCTGTGACCTTTCTTTCTTCTCTTCCCCCGCCCGAAGGCGGGGGATAGATCATCAGTTCAAAAAGCCCTTATAGTTCCGCATGGTAAGCTGTGCTTCCAGCTCACGGAAGGTCTCGAGCACGACGCCGACGACGATCAGCAGTGTGGTACCGCCGAAGGTGAAGGAGTTCGCAAGGTTCGAGATACCCGACGCCGTGATGTCCGCACCGAGGATCCATGCAATCAGGGGACGCAGAATGTGAGGTCCTCCGATGATCGGAACGATCGCTACGATGGCAAGAAAGAGTGCACCGACAAACGTCACCTTGTTCAGGATCTTGCTGATGTACTGCGCGGTCGGTCTGCCCTGGCGGATGCCGGGGATCGCGCCGCCCTGCTTTTTCAGGTTGTTTGCCACCTCAACGGGGTTGAAGGTGATCTGCGTGTAGAAGTAAGTGAAGCCGATGATCATGATACCGAAGATCAGCGGGTAGAACCAGCCGTCGGCACCGAGGAAGTCGTAAAGACGGTTCCAGAAGGTCGCCTTGTCTTCACCGACACTTGCCACGCTCTTCACCTGACAAAGGGCAAGGATCGTGGGAAGGAGGGAGACGATCGAACTCGCGAAGATAACGGGCATAACGCCTGTCATATTGAGCTTGATCGGGAGGTTCGAGCTCTGTCCGCCGTACATCTTTCTACCGACGACCTTCTTCGCATACTGGACGGGGATCCGTCTCTCCGAGCCCGTCACCCAAATGACGAACACGGTCATAGCCACCGTGATCGCGATGAGGAAGAAGGCGAAGAGGAAGGCACCGATGACACGGACGACCACGGGGTCCTCGGTGTTAAAGGCGCTGATAACGAAGAGCACGAGGTAGTAGACCTTCGACGGAAGCTCCGAGACGATGTTCGCGAACAGGATCAGGGAGATACCGTTTCCGATTCCCTTATCGTTGATCCTCTCGGCGAGCCACATGATGAGGGACGCGCCCGCACAGTAGCACGCGATGATCACGATAGCGAAGAGCCACGGAACACTGCTTTCGGTTGCGAGATTGGAAAGGGCGCTGTTCGTACCGTCGCCGGTCTTCAGAAGGAAGTAGTAACCGATCGCGGTCACGAGAGCCAAAACGACCGTCGTGATCCTCGTGATCATGTTCATGACCTTCTTACCCGACTCGTCCTTCGACAGTTCCCCGAGCTTCGGGAACGCGACGGCAAGCAGCTGGATGATAATGGATGCATTGATGTACGGAGAGACGCCAAGTGCAAACAGCGTTGCCTGTCCGAGAGCGCCGCCCGACAAGGTGTTCATATAGCCGAGAATGGTTCCGCCAAACTGGCTCGTAAAGTTATGGGCATCGACAAAAGGAACAGGTATCACCGTACCGATGCGGTACAAGAGGAGAATGAGAAGAGTAAAAAGAATCTTACTTTTGATTTCCTTGGTGTGCCATGCGTTCTTTAATGTCTGAAGCATTTATACCACCTCGGTCTTTCCACCGACTGCCTCGATCTTTTCCTTCGCGGACGCCGAGAAAACGGCTGCCTTGACAGTAAGTTTCTTTGTAAGCTCTCCTTCTCCGAGTACTTTGACTCCGTCAAGAACGGTGCTGACCGCGCCGCACGCCAGAAGGGCGTCTGCGTCGACCACTGCGCCGTCCTCAAACCGATTCAATGCGCTGACATTGACGACGGTATATGCTTTTGCGAATTTGTTGTTGAAGCCTCTCTTCGGAAGCTTTCTGTAAAGCGGAAGCTGTCCGCCTTCAAACCCCGGTCTGACACCGCCGCCCGAACGTGCGTTCTGACCCTTGTGTCCCTTACCGGCGGTCTTTCCGTTTCCGGAACCTGTGCCTCTGCCCTTGCGGAAGCCTTCCTTCACGGAACCTTCGGCAGGGGAAAGTGTATGGAGCTTCATTGATTTTCCTCCTTTCAATTCCGATTAAACGGTCTCTACCTTAACAAGGTGAGAGATGACTTTGATTTTTCCCTCGACGGCAGCGTTCTTTTCGAGCGTGATGCTGTCACCGGGCTTTGCGAGACCGAGAGATCTCGCGGTCGCGATCTGATTTTTCTTGCAGGCAATGAGGCTTTTCGTGAGGGTAAGCTTTACGTTTTCCATTCTTCACCCCTCCTTATGCCTTCACCGCTTCCGCGGAGAGTCCGCGAAGCTCGGCGATCTCTTCCGCCGTCTTCAGCGCGGCAAGTCCCTCGAAGGTAGCCTTGACTACGTTGGTGGGGTTTGTCGAGCGAAGGCACTTCGCACGGATGTTCTTGATGCCCGCGAGCGTTAGGATGGCGCGGACGGTACCGCCCGCGATGATACCGGTACCGGGAGCGGCAGGCTTCAGAAGGACCTTGCCTGCGCCGTACTCGCCGATAACTTCGTGAGGAATGGTGGAACCGTTCACCGAGACGGTGATGAGGTTCTTCTTCGCGTCCTCGATTCCCTTGCGGATCGCATCGGGAACCTCAGCCGCCTTACCCAGTCCGTAGCCTACATGTCCGTTGCCGTCTCCGACCACCATGATGGCGGCGAAGCGGGCGATACGTCCGCCCTTAACGGTCTTGGATACACGGTTCAGCACAACGAGCTGCTCTTGCAGATCCAGCTCATTGGCATTGATGATCTTTGCCATGTTTTTCTCCTTCAAATGTTTCTTTTTGTCGAAACAGCGTATAAACCGGAAATCAGAACTTCAGGCCGCCTTCTCTGGCGCCTTCCGCGAGCTCCGATACGCGTCCGTGATAAATGTAGCCACCGCGGTCGAATACGACGGCGGAAATGCCTTTTTCGATTGCTCTCTTCGCGAGAGTGTTGCCGACCTTTCTGGCGGCTTCCTTATTGGAACCCGTGCCTTCAAAGTCCTTTTCATACGTGCTTGCGCTGACCAGCGTCACGCCCTTCACATCGTCGATGATCTGAGCGGAAATGTTGGCGTTGGAACGATACACGGCGAGACGCGGTCTTTCGGCGGTACCCGAAATCTTGCCGCGAACTCTCTTATGTCTCTTAAGACGTTGCAGATTGCTGTCTGTTCTCTTAACCATGGGAACGCTCTCCTTTCATTATTTACCGGTCTTTCCGGCCTTGCGGCGGATCTTTTCACCGGTGTACTTGACACCCTTACCGAGGTAGGGCTCGGGAGGTCTCTTGGCTCGGATGACTGCCGCCATCTGTCCGACCGCCTGCTTGTCGATTCCCTTGACGAGGATGGTGACGTTATCGGGGGTCTCAAACTTGATGCCGTTCGCTTCCTCGAAGATCACGGGGTGCGAGTAGCCGAGACCGAGGACGAGCTTCGTTCCCTGCTTCTCTGCTCTGTAACCGACGCCGACGATCTCGAGCTTCTTCGTGAAGCCGTGCGTCACGCCCTCGACCATGTTGTTGATGAGGGTTCTCGTCAGTCCGTGGAGAGAACGCATTTCCTTTTCGTCGTTCGGACGGGTCACCGTCAGGGTGTTCCCCTCCTGCGCGATGGTAAGCTCCGTGTGGAAGGTCTCTGTCAGCTCTCCGAGCGGTCCTTTGACGGTGACGACGTTTCCGTCCGCCACGCTGACTGTTACGCCCGCCGGAATTGTAATGGGCATTCTACCGATTCTTGACATTCTTCTTACCTCCCCGTTACCATACGAAGGCGAGGATTTCGCCGCCGACATTGGCTTGTCTTGCTTTCTTATCCGTCATGACACCCTTCGAGGTGGAGACGATCGCGATACCGAGGCCGTTCATGACCTTCGGCATATCCTCGCAGTTAGAGTAGATACGCAGACCGGGCTTCGACACTCTGCGAAGACCGTGAATGACCTTCTGCTTGCCGGGCGCGTACTTCAGGGTCACGCGAATGATGCCCTGCTTGCCGTCCTCCACGATCTGGAACGCCTTGATATAGCCTTCCTCGAGAAGGATCTCGGCGATCGACTTCTTCAGGTTGGAAGCCGGAATATCCACAGTCTCATGCTTCGCGTTGTTCGCGTTTCTGATTCTTGTGAGCATGTCTGCGATTACATCTGAAATTTGCATTATTTTATCCTCCTATATGCAAGTTCATGGTTTCTTGCTGCCGCAAAGCGGCGGCTGACCGACGGTTAAAATGCAAGGTATTGTTTGAAAGTTCAACAACCTTTTTGCATTTTCCTGTCGGTAGTTTAGAGAGAATTCGAATCCTTCAAAGAAGGAAGGATCTTACCAGGATGCCTTTCTGACGCCCGGGATCTCGCCCTTGTAGGCAAGCTCACGGAAGCAGATACGGCAGATTCCGTACTTACGGAGGTAGGCATGAGGTCTACCGCAGATTCTGCATCTGTTGTAAGCGCGGGTAGAAAACTTCGGTTCCTTCTGCTGCTTCAGCACCATTGCTTTCTTAGCCATGTTCCATCCTCCTTCATTACTCTGCGAAGGGTGCGCCCATCTGAGCAAGCAACTCTTTCGCTTCCGCGTCGGTTCTCGCCGTGGTGACGAAAACGATATCCATGCCGCGGATCTTCTCCACCTTATCGTATTCGATCTCGGGGAAGATCAGCTGCTCCTTCAGACCGAGGGCGTAGTTGCCTCTGCCGTCGAAGCCGTTCGGGTTGATACCCTTGAAGTCACGGACTCTCGGAAGCGCGAAGCTGAAGAGCTTATCCATGAATTCATACATCTTCTCGCCGCGAAGGGTGACCTTCACACCGATCTTCATGCCCTCACGGAGCTTGAAGTTCGCGATCGACTTATGTGCGTAGGTGGGGACTGCTCTCTGACCCGAGATCAGAGTGATCTCCTCGATGATGCCGTCGATGACCTTTGAGTTCTCTCTGGCATCGCCCGCGCCGACGTTGATCACGATCTTATCGAGCTTCGGGATCTGCATCACGGAAGAATAGTTGAATTTTTTCATGAGGGCGGGAGCGACCTCATTCTTGTATTTTTCCAAAAATCTCGACATTGTTCGCCCCTCCTCACTTGATCTCCGCGCCGCACTTCGCGCAGACGCGGGTCTTGGTCTTTTTGCCGTTTTCCACGGTCACATTGTACTTGACGCGAACGGGCTTGTCGCACTTCGGGCAGACGAGCATCACCTTCGACGCATACATTGCGCCTTCGGTCTTCACGATGCTCGAGGTCTCACCCTGGCGTCTCGCCTTCGTGTGCTTCGACACGATGTTCGCACCCGCTACAATTACTTTTCCCTCTTCGGGAGCTGCCGCGATTACCTTGCCGCGTGTTCCTTTGGAATCACCGGAGATAACCTCGACCAGATCGTCTTTTTTCACATGAAGTTTCATTGGTTCGTTACCTCCTTCGATCAAAGCACTTCGGGGGCGAGGGACATGATCTTCGTGAAGTCATGCTCACGAAGCTCTCTTGCCACAGGCCCAAAGATACGCGTACCGCGCGGGGTCTTGTCGTCCTTGATAATAACTGCCGCGTTCTCATCGAATTTGATGTAAGAACCGTCGGCACGGCGGGTCTCCTTCACCGTTCTTACGACAACGGCTTTGACTACCTCGCCTTTCTTTACAACGCCGCCGGGCGCTGCTTTCTTCACGCAACACACAACGATGTCACCGATTCCGGCATAGCGGCGTCCCGAGCCGCCGAGAACACGAATGCACATAAGCTCTTTGGCACCGGTGTTGTCCGCGACTTTCATTAACGATTGCTGCTGAATCACTGTTTTTTCCTCCTTTTTCGGCAAGCATTTGACCTGCCTACTGGTTTAGTGATGTCTTTTGATTATTTTGCCTTTTCGACGATCTCGACGAGTCTCCATCTCTTCGTCGCGGAAAGGGGTCTCGTCTCCATTACAGCTACCTTGTCGCCGATACCGCATTCGTTCTTTTCGTCGTGTGCGTGGATCTTGACCGTTTTCTTCATGATCTTTCCGTACTTGGGATGGCGGACATTGTCCTCGATGGCGACGACGATGGTCTTATCCATCTTATCGCTGACGACCTTGCCGATCCGCACTTTTCTTAAATCACGGGTTTCCGTCATTATTTTGTTTCTCCCTTCAAGCATTCTTCTCACGAAGAACGGTCATAACGCGTGCAATGTCATGCTTCACATCTGTGATCTTATGAGGATTGTCAAGCTGGTTGATTGCAAGCTGGAAACGAAGATTGAAGAGTTCTTCTTTGAGCTCACCGAGCTTTGCGTTCAGCTGCTCGGCATTCATCTCTCTCAGTTCTTTTGCCTTCATCGCTTAAGCCTCCTCTTTGGTTTCAAAATCCGTCTTTGTCACAAACTTGCACTTGATGGGAAGTTTGTGCGCGGCGAGACGCATCGCCTCTTTTGCCTGTTCCTCGGTGATGCCGTCCATCTCGAACATGACTCTGCCGGGCTTCACCACGGCAACCCAATACTCGGGCGAGCCTTTACCGGAACCCATTCGAGTCTCGGCAGGCTTCTCGGTGATCGGCTTGTCGGGGAAGATCTTGATCCAGACCTGACCGCCACGCTTGACGTATCTCGTCATAGCGATACGGGCAGCCTCGATCTGATTCGAGGTGATCCATGCCGGCTCGAGGGCTACGAGTCCGTAGGAGCCGTGCGAAATCTTGTTACCGCGAAGGGCTTTACCTTTAAGACGTCCGCGCTGAACGCGTCTGTACTTAACTCTCTTCGGCATTAACATTACTTTCTGCCCTCCTCATTCTTTCTGAAGTTCCGCCCGTCACGACGTCCGCCGTCTCTGTTCTGCTGCGGACGACGATTGCCGTTGTCGTTTCTTCTCGGGCGTCTCTCACGACGGTCGGGTCTCTGATCGGCGGCGCCCTCCGCGAGGACTTCGCCCTTATAGATCCAGACCTTTACGCCGATCTTACCGTAGGTGGTGTTTGCTTCATAGAAGCCGTAGTCGATGTCGGCTCTGAGGGTCTGAAGCGGAATGGTGCCCTCATGATAGTGCTCCACGCGAGCGATCTCGGCGCCGCCGAGACGACCCGAGCAGCATACCTTGATACCTCTTGCGCCGAGACGCATGGTTCTGCCGATGGCGAGCTTCATCGCGCGGCGGAAGGATACTCTCTTCTCAAGCTGTGCGGCGATGGACTCGGCGACGAGCTGAGCGTTGATATCGGGATTCTTGATCTCGATCACGTTCACGACGACGGGGCAGCCGACCATAGCTTCGAGCTCCGCTCTGAGCTTTTCGATCTCCGCGCCGTGGAAGCCGATGACGACACCGGGCTTCGCGCACTGGATGAAGACTCTGACGCGGGCGCTGTCGCGCTCGATCTCGATCTTCGGGATGCCCGCACCGCGGAGCTTGTTTTTAATGTAGGTTCTGATGCGGTAGTCGGATACGATGTTGTCGCCGAACTTCTTGTCCTCGACGAACCATCTGGAATCCCAGTTTTTGATTACGCCTACGCGCAGACCGTGGGGATTAACTTTCTGTCCCATTGTCAACCTACCTCCTTCTCTTTGACTGCAAGTGTAACATGGCTGGTCCTCTTCAGGATCTGGAACGCTCTGCCCTGTGCTCTCGGCTGAACTCTCTTCAGTGTGGGTCCGGGGCATACGAAGCATTCAGAAACATAGAGGTTGCTCGCATCCATGTTGAAATTGTGTTCGGCATTTGCTACCGCGCTCTTCAGGAGCTTCACGAGGGACTCGGCGGCGATCTTGTTGGTATTCTTCAGAATAGCCATCGCTTCATCGGTGTCCTTGCCTCTGATGAGATCGAGAACGATCTGCACTTTGCGCGGAGAAATTCTCACATATTTAAGATGTGCTTTTGCTTCCATTTAGGGAATTGCCTCCTATCGCTTACTTTCAGTTTCCGTTGTTCGATGTTTTTGAGCCCGCATGACCCTTGAAGGTACGGGTAAGTGCAAATTCGCCGAGCTTGTGTCCGACCATATCTTCCGTGATATACACCGGAACATGCTTTCTTCCGTCGTGGACGGCGATGGTATGTCCGACAAATTCAGGGAAGATCGTCGAAGCGCGAGACCATGTCTTCAGCACCTTTTTCTCATTCTTTTCGTTCATAGCGACAATACGGTCGAACAGTTTCTGCTCTACATACGGCGCCTTCTTTAAGCTTCTGCTCATTGTGTTTCTCCTTACTCAAGTCTCATTACTTCGCGTTGCGACGCTTGATAATGAATTTGTTGGTTCTTGCCTTCTTGTTTCTCGTCTTGTAGCCGAGAGCGGGCTTGCCCCAAGGAGTAACCGGTCCGGGATGTCCGACAGGAGACTTACCTTCACCACCGCCGTGAGGGTGATCGCAGGGGTTCATAACAGAACCGCGGACCGTCGGGCGGATGCCCATGTGACGGGTCTTACCCGCTTTACCGAGCTTCACGGTCTCGTGCTCAAGGTTGCCGACCTGTCCGATGGTCGCCTTGCAGTCGAGACGGACGATGCGGACCTCTCCCGAGGGGAGACGGATCTGCGCCGTGCCGTTTTCCTTCGCCATCAGCTGTGCGAAGGCACCCGCGGAACGGACGAGCTGTGCGCCCTTACCGGGATAGAGCTCGACGTTGTGGATGATCGTACCGACGGGAATGGACGAGATGGGGAGCACGTTGCCGGGCTTGATGTCCGCGTCGGCGCCCGTGGCAACGACGTCACCGTCGGTCAGTCCGACGGGAGCAATGATATAGCTCTTCTTGCCCTCATCGTTCTCAAGGAGTGCGATGTAGGAGGTTCTGTTCGGGTCGTACTCGACGCCGATGACCTTTGCCGTACCTTCGGTATCTCTCTTGAAGTCGATGATTCTGTACTTCTGCTTGTTGCCGCCGCCCTGGTGACGGACGGTGATCTTACCGTAGCTATTTCTGCCTGCGTTCTTCTTTTTCTTCGCGATAAGGCTCTTCTCGGGTGTGAACTTGGTAACCTCGTCGAAGGAAGGACTCATCATGTTTCTGCGCGACGGTGTTGTCGGCTTATATCTCTTTGTAGCCATTGTTCACTACCTCCCTCAGTTCATGCTGTCGAAGAAGGGAATCGTAGCGGATTCTTCGGTCAGGGTGACGATCGCTTTCTTCCACTCGCCCGTATAGCCGGCATGTACGCCGTATCTCTTCGGTTTCTTCTTCATATTGATAACATTGACCTTGGCGACCTTGGTCTTCTTGAACATCGCCTCGACGGCGGCGGCGATCTCCGCCTTCGTCGCGGTCTTCACCACTTCAAAGCTGTAACGCTTCGCACCGACGGAGTCCATGCTCTTCTCGGTGATGAGAGGTTTTACAATGATATCCGCATAAGATTTCATCTTGCATATACCTCCTCGATTTTCTTCACCGCATCCTTTGCGATGATGAAGGTGTCGCAGTTCAGGACATCGTATACGTTCACGGTGTTCCACTGCGTGGTCTTGACGCCCTCAATATTGTCGCAGCTCTTGATAACGAAGCCGTTCACTTCGGGAAGCACGATGAGTGCTTTCTTCGCGGCTCCGAGGTTTTCGAGCATGGCGACCATCGTCTTGGTCTTGTACTCGTTCATCGCGATATTGTCGACAACGATCATCTCGCCGCCCGCGACCTTCGAAGACAGGGCGCTGAACAGCGCGACTCTCTTCACGCGCTTATTGAGGTTGACGCGATAGCTGCGGGGCTTCGGGCCGAGCGCTACGCCGCCGTGTGTCCACTGAGGAGAACGGGTGCTGCCCTGTCTCGCACGGCCTGTACCCTTCTGCTTCCAGGGCTTCTTGCCGCCGCCGGAAACTTCCGTGCGGGTCAGCGTGGACTGTGTGCCCTGTCTCTGGTTGAGCAAAAATGCTCTGACAGCGGTATGGAGGACTGCTTCATTGACTTCCGCGCCGAACACGGTGTCCGACAGAGTGATCTCGCCGACTTCCTTGCCCGCCATATCAACAACTTTCATATTAGGCATTGTTTGTTCCTCCTTCCGTTATGCTTTCACCGAGTCGCGGAGGAAGACGATCCCGCCCTTGGAGCCGGGAACCGCGCCTTTGACCGCGATCAGATTCTTTTCCGCATCGATCTTCACCGCTACGAGGTTAAGGATGGTAACCTGTTCGTTACCGTATTGTCCCGCCATCTTCTTGTTTTTGTAAACGCGAGAAGGCGTGGAGTTTGCTCCCATCGAGCCGCACTGACGGTGAATGGGACCCGTACCGTGAGTCATTCTCAGGATGTGATGTCCCCATCTCTTCACGCAACCGCTGAAGCCGCGACCCTTTGTGATACCTGTGATGTCGACCTTGTCGCCTGCGGCGAAGGTATCGACGGTTACCACGGAACCGACCTCGTATGCGCTCGTGTCGTCCAGTCTGAATTCCTTCAGATGCTTCTTCGGGGAGACACCGCTCTTTTTGAAATGACCGAGCTCAGCCTTGGTGAGGTGCTTCTCTTTCACATCCTCGAACGCAAGCTGAAGTGCGTCATATCCGTCGTTTGCGACGGTCTTCTTCTGTACTACCGCACACGGACCCGCTTCAATCAGGGTCACCGGTATTACATTGCCCTTTTCGTCAAAGATCTGGGTCATGCCCAGCTTCTTTCCGATCAAACCTTTTTTCATTTTTCCTCCGTTCAGTTATTGGTTGACGGGTTGAATTTTCGCTCTTCGCGGAGCCGCCAACTTGACTTTGAGGCTTTGCCTTCGGGATTTGAAGCTCCCGACCCCTCTCGGGGATTCCTTACGCCTTGATCTCGATCTCCACGCCTGCGGGAAGCTCGATGCTCATCAGAGCCTCGACGGTCTTCTGTGCAGGATCCAGGATATCGATGAGACGCTTGTGCGTGCGCATTTCGAACTGCTCACGGCTGTCCTTGTACTTGTGAACCGCTCTCAGGATCGTGACGATCTCTTTGTCGGTCGGAAGCGGAATCGGACCGCTGACACGGCTTCCGTTCTTCTTAGCTACTTCCACTACCTTCTGCGCTGCGGCGTCGATGATGGTGGCATCGTAGCTCTTCAGTCTCACTCTGATCTTTCCTTTTGCCATCGTTTTGTCCTCCTTTACGAATTGCTCTCATCCGCATTAAGAAGGGCGAGCAGGTTTCACACTGTGCCGGGCGTATCATCTACGCCCCAATAAAATCAGTTCTGAAAGTCCACCGCAGGGACAGACGAACCGACCTTATGACACGGCGCCGCAAGCGGCACCCGCTATTTTCGCCCGGTTAACTATCGGACATACTCCACGGAAATTCCCCGCCAAATGACGGCAACCTCCCGCTTCATCGCATATCAAGCTTAATTATTATATCTTAAATATGGCAAAATTGCAAGAGGTTCTTCATTTTTTCGTAATTTTCTTGTGTAGAAATTTTATGATTTTTTTCCGCTTTACTTGTACACAATGCACAAAATTCGGAAGAATCAGGGGTTTTCGGGAGAAAATTCGGCTTTTTTTCGGATTGTAACAATATGTTCATAAATTTATTGTAGAATAAAGATATCTTTCCGCCGTGCTATATAAATATAAAGGTAGAAAACGCGGCGGACTTTATCGGAAAGGCGATGGCACGCACCCTTTTGCGCCGTGTCACCGACAGATACACATGAAGCTGATCAGAGACCGACACGGGATCTACACGCCCGCTTTTTATCTTCTCACGCTGTGCGCCGTGATCCTGCGCACGGTGGCGCTCTTTATCGGATACGACAAGGTGACGGGGTACTACACGACGGCGCTCGGAAAGGTCGCCGACACGTTCGCGGCGGTGTCCGCCCTGTTCTTCCTCACCTATGCGTTCGTCTTCCGACGGGACGCGGGGCGTGAGATCTCGCTCTTCTCCCCTGCCGCATACGTCCCCGCGGGGATCGCGGCGGTGGCGCTCCCCTTCTTTTCAAAGCAGCTGTTTGCCGCGGCATCGGCGGCGGAGAACATCGCGCGCACGCTTCCCATGCGGGTGACGGCGATCCTCTGTGCATGTCTTTCGCTCCCCGCCGTGCTCTTCTTTCTGCTCTGCGTGATGGCGCCGCGTGTGCGCTCCCGCGTGCGGGGAGAGTGTGGGATTCTGACGGCGCTCGCTTTTGCCGCTTACGCCGCTTATCTGTATTTCAGCACGTCCCTGCCCATCAACGCCCCGGGAAAGCTCGCAGAGCAATGCGCCTACCTTGCGATCGCGATCTTCTTCCTGTATGAGACGCGCATCGCGCTCGGCAGAGAGTGCCGTCCGCTGTACTCGACGTTCGGCTTTATCGCGGCGTATCTTGCGGCTTATGTTTCCCTGCCCGCCCTCATCCTCTACTTCTTCGGCGATCTGACGGTGGAAAACAGCTTGCAGGCGACGGTATCGACCTTTGCTCTCTTCCTCTTTATTCTTTGCCGCGTTCTGCTCGCGGGACGTCGGGACGACGCGACGCACACGCCGCTGACCGACTCTCTCCTCGCACTCGCGGCGGCGAGAGAAGAAGAGCTCGCCCATGCGGCGCCCCTGCCCTACGACGTTCTCGAGGCGGAGAAGAACGACCCCGACCATCTGCCCGCCGACATTTTCGCCGACCTTGTGTCGGAGAGTGAGGAGGACGGCGCGATGCCCGACGGTGCGGAAGAAGCGACGCGGGACAGCGAGTCTCACGAAACGGCAGAGCCTGCGGCGGAAGAAGTCGACCACCCGACAGAGCACGTGGCGGATGCTACCACGGAAGAAGAAACCGACCGTACGATAGAGCACGTAGCGGATGCCGCCGCGGAGGGCAGCGCATCCGACGATGCGGATCCTACGGAGACCGAATCGGAGATCACGACTCAAAAAGTCGGGGAGGAGACGGACGAATGAAGAAGATCCTTGTCATTGACGGAAGCAGTATCATTCACCGCGCATACTACGGGGTGCGTCCGCTCAGCACGAAGAGCGGAAAGCCGACGAACGCCGTTTACGGCATGGTCAACATGATCGCGCGTCAGCTCGACACCGTGAAGCCCGATTACGCCGCCGTCGCCTTTGACCTAAAGACGCCGACCTTCCGTCACAAGCTCTACGACGCATACAAGGCGGGACGACGCCCGACGCCCGACGATCTCGTCGCGCAGTTTGACGATGCAAAAGAGGTCCTCCGCGCGATGGGGCTGACGATCCTCACGCTCGAGGGGTACGAAGCCGACGACATACAGGGAACCGTCGCGCACATGGCGCACGCGCATCCCGACACCGAGAGCTTTGTCTTCTCGGGCGACCGCGACCTGCTCCAATTGATCGACGATAAGATCATCGTTCTGCTCGCGACGAATACCGACACCCTCCCGATGCACGAAGCCGAATTCCGCGCGAAGTACGGCATCCCCTCCTCCGCCTTTGTCGACATGAAGGCACTCATGGGGGACTCCTCCGACAACATTCCCGGGGTGGCGGGCATCGGTGAGAAGACCGCCGCAAGCCTGATCGCCTCCTTCGGCACGCTCGAGGGGATCTACGAGCACATCGACGACCCGAGCATCAAAAAGGGTGTCAGAGAAAAACTCCTTGCCGACCGCGACATGGCATTTCTCTCCCGCGCGCTCTCGCGCATCGACACGGCGGTCCCCCTGCCCGTCACGCTTGAAGAGCTTGCCTATCACGGCATCGACAGAGGGGCGCTGTATCGGAAATTCATAGAGCTTGAGCTGAATTCTTTCATCGTAAAGTTTGGTTTGCATAAGGAAGATTCCGAAGAAAATTCGGAAGAAAATGTAGAAGAATCGGAAACAATTGTTGATATTTGCGAGATTCCGACAGATTTATCGGGCAAAAAGCGGATTGCTATTTTAGAGGACGACAAGAATATATTTCTTTCGGACGGTGAAAAAAGCTACCGTTTTACGGGAGAGCTTGCTTCGCTCGCTCCGCTGCTTTCGGGGAGGCGGGATATACTCACCTTTGAGGGAAAGCGGCTTTGGCACAGGCTCACGGATGCGGGCGTTGCCATCGGGCATGACGTGCGTTTTCTCGACCTTTCCTTGTACGCGTACGTACTCAACCCCGGGAGCGGGAGCACGACGCTCTCTTCCCTCTTTTCGATGTTTCTCGGCGTTACGCCGCGCGGCGCGGCTCCCGCGCATCTCTTTGCTTTGGAGCGTGTCATGCGGGAAAAGGTGATCGCGGACGGGGAGCTTGCCGTCCTCGACGACCTTGAGATCCCCCTGCTTCCCATCCTCGCAAGGACGGAGAAGGCGGGCTTCCGCATCGATACGGAGGGGATGCACGCGTTCGGCGAGGCACTCGGAGAGCTTGCCAACGAGCTGACCGACCGCATCTATATGCAGGCGGGCGAGGTCTTCAATATCAATTCACCGAAGCAGCTCGGTGAAGTCCTCTTCGAAAAGCTCGGCTTGTCCTGCGGGAAGAAAAAGACGAAAAGCGGGTACTCGACCGACGCGGAGACGCTCGAAGAGCTTCGCGGTTACGCGCCGATCGTCGAGGACATTCTGGAATACCGACAGGTGACGAAGCTGCGCAGCACCTATGCCGTAGCGCTCGTGGAGGCGGCGGATGCCGAGCATCGGATCCACACCGACTTCAAGCAAACGCTGACGGCGACGGGACGACTCTCCAGCGCCGATCCGAACCTACAGAACATTCCGATCCGCACCAAAATGGGACGCGAAATGCGCCGCTATTTCATCGCCAAAGAGGGCTATTCCTTGGTAGATGCGGACTACTCGCAGATCGAGCTCCGCCTGCTCGCCCACATTTCGGGGGACGAGAAAATGCAGGACGCCTTCCGTAACGGTGAGGACATTCACCGCAAGACGGCGGCGGCGGTCTTCGGCGTCCCCGAGGAAGCTGTGACCGACGAGCTCCGCAAGCGGGCAAAGGCGGTCAATTTCGGCATCGTGTACGGCATCGGCGGCTTCTCCCTTGCGAAGGACATCGGCACGACGGTGAAGCAGGCGACCGCCTATATTCAGAATTACAAGCACAACTATCTGGACATTGACGCCTATCTCGACCGCGCCGTCAAGGAGGCGGAGGAGCACGGATATTCCGTGACGCTCTTCGGAAGACGGCGCTATATTCCCGAGCTCTCGGCGCAGAATGCCAATCTTCGCGCGTTCGGCAAGCGGGTGGCAATGAACGCCCCTATTCAGGGCACCGCCGCGGACATTATCAAGGCGGCAATGATCCGCGTTTCGAACCGACTCGACAAGGAAGGACTCGACGCACGGCTCGTCATGCAGGTGCACGACGAATTGATCCTCGAGGTGCGTGACGATCAGGTGAAGCGCGCGGCAAAGCTCCTGAAAGAAGAAATGGAGCACGCGGTCACGCTTTCCGTCCCGCTGACGGTCGATGTCTCGGCGGGGAAAAACTGGCTTGAACAAAAGGAATTGGATTGACGGGCGGAAGGGCTTTTCTTCCCTTCTGTCATTGATTTGCCATTGATCGCTTTTTGACTGGTCATTAACCCGTCATTGATTTGCCATTGACTGCTTTTAACTTGTCATTTACCCGTCATTGATTTGCCACGATTTACATTAGATCTGTCATTGACGCTTCGGCAAAAGGCGAGCATTCCGACGGCACGCCGCTCTTTCTGCCGAAGTGGAAACGAACGTTTTTCTTTTCACCGAAAAATTAGCGCATCATCGAATAAATCTTTATTTTCTACCAAAAATCCGAAGGAGATCCTCGAATCTCCTTCGGATTTTTCGATTTGGGTCAACGTTCTACACTTTGCGGATTGCGACTGCGTTTGCTTATCGGCAACGGCTTCCGCCTGACGCCCCGCTTGTTAGCGGGGATGATTCCTTAGCGGACAGCAATCGCCTTCCGGTGGGCGGTGCTTTGCTTTCGGCAAGGGCGCTCGCTGTTACTCGATGAAGAGCTTCCGCGTACCCGCGAGGCTTTCGCTCTCTCCCGCGCGGCTCATGACCTCTTCGGTCAGGGCGTTATCGATCGCGACCTTGGTAACGGAGGTATGATAGCGTTTTGCCACGCTCCAGAGGGTATCCTCGGGGGCGGGATAGCAGACGGTGATCTTGGTTTCATGCCCCGCGTCTTCATACGGTGCGCCGACCTGCAAGGAATCGAGGATGTGGATGCTCTTCTCCTCCCCGACGGTGAGCGTGCAGACGGCGCGGCATTCCGCCTCTACCGTATCGCCGTTCAGCTTTGCCGTAGCGTCGGTCGGAACGAGGGTACATTCGATCTTCGCGTCGGTCGGAAGATTGGCGGGCAGCTTTACCGTCACGGTGAATGGCGTGGTAAATTTCACGTTGCCGTAGCTGACGCCGCCGTCCTCCGCCACAATGCAGCCGACCGTGCGGAAGGTACAATCGCCGCCGAGCGTAACGAGGTTCTTCTCGGCGCTCTTCTCGCTCATGCGGATCTCCGCCGTGGTCAGGAAAATATCGCGAAGGATGTCTTCATCTTCCTTCGGCGTATACTCCCCGTTCAGGGTAAGCGGTTCGGTCGTCGAGGCGAGGAATTCTTCATAGCGGAAGTCGCGATACCCCGCGTCGCTCTCTGCCTCCTTAAGATAGGCGTCGGTGACGACCGAGATCGGGATATTCTGATCGGTGGCGGCGGTATATTCCGCGACGCCGCTGACGGTAATGACGCTTCCGCCCTCGGGATCCGCATTCACGGCGGTAGAGACCGAGGTCAGGCGTCCGCCCGCGGTGGCGGCGGTGCGCGCGGCGGTTCCTTCGATCGGAATCATTTCCTCAAAGGGGATCTCCTTTTTGATGCCGAAGGGCGGTTGATCGCCGCTCCTGACAATGGCGGTAAAGGCGATCGTGCCCTGCAAAAGAACGCCCCCTTCGACGCCCTCGGCGTGGTTGACGGTAACACTGCCGCCTGCGGCGATGACCTCGACTTCCTCGGGCGGAATCCCGTCGAGCCGCGCCATTTCGTCGGCGTATTCCCGCTCGCCCCCGCTTCCGAAGGCACGGGAGCGGATCATGATCGGCACTTCTCTCGTCTCGGGGGTGTGACCGTCCTCAAAGGCGGTACCGTTTACACCGATCGTTTCGCTCTCGCGTAGGCTGACACGGGTGGCAAGCGCGCATTTCGCCGTAATTTTGCGCGGGCCCGAGAGACGGAGAGAAAGGTTCTGCACGGTAGTGTCCGCCGCCGCGTCGAGATACCCGTCCTCCGAGATCGGGAGCGAAACCTCATAATCCGAGGTAAAGGACGCGTTGGTGAGCTTTCCTTCACTGTCCGCGTAAAGGACCTCATAGGCAACGATCCCCGCGAATTCTACGTCGGAGCTACCGACAAATTTGCCCGAAGGGGTGATCTTTGCCTCCGCGGACAAAATCTTTTTCACGTCCCCTTGATAATCTGGGAGAACGTATTCGCACGAGCTTTCCGTATAGACGGCATCCGCACCGCACTCTTTCTGAAAGGTGTTTTCCATAGTATGCCTCCGAAGAATTTCGTTTCGTCACATCCTATGCGCCGCCTCTCCGCTTTATGACAAGGGTACAAACGGTATCATAAAAAGGTAGATCTTGCCTCGGGTCGCTTGTGCAAGGCTTCCTTTTCTTATCCGAAGCGAAGGACGTATGACGGTAAAAATCTTTATTTTCTACCAAAATCAGCGTTTTTTCTCTTCACATGAAAGAAAGCATCCTTTCCGTCCGGGAAGTCACGAACAAAATAAAAAGCGCGGATGGCACGTCATGATACGCCATGACATCTCGCGATATAACATAGTGCCCGCCTTCCGAAAATCATCACGGAGGTTTGCACGGATTCAAGAACCGCCCCGTAAAGACCGTCGCGAAAATTTACACAAATATAGAGCCTGTCTTTCAAAACCGTCAAAGAAGATCGTGCGGGTCATCAAGCCAACTTTCGAAAAGGGCGCGAAGGTTTGCACACATCATAGAACCGCCTCCCGAAATTATCGCAAAGTGTGTGAGATTGCAAGGGATTGATACACGGCACGCAGTGCAGGGGATCGGAGCGCAGACAGGAACGCCGAAGCAAAATGCAATGTGCGAGCGTGCGGTGCGCGGCGAGGCGAAATGCTGTGTGCAAGCGTGCGCGGCGAGGCGCCGAAGCGAAATGCTGTGTGCGAGCGTGCGGAGCTCGAGCGGGAGCGCGAAGCAAAGCAGTGCGCGAATGTGCGGTGCGCGGTGAGGCGTCGGGCAAAGAGCCAAAAAACAACGACCATCCCGAGGGATGGTCGTTGTTTTTATGAAAGATAGATCTCTCTATCTTACGCAATCGGAAGAACCGAATTACGCGATGATCTCGGAAACGACGCCCGAACCAACGGTTCTGCCGCCTTCACGAATAGCGAAGCGAAGACCCTTCTCGCAAGCGATGGGGCTGATGAGCTCCACAGTCATGTTGACGTTGTCGCCGGGGCGGCACATTTCAACACCTTCGGGAAGCGTGATGACACCGGTAACGTCGGTCGTTCTGAAATAGAACTGAGGTCTGTAACCCGAGAAGAAGGGCTTCGAACGACCGCCTTCCTTTTCGGTAAGAACGTAGACCTGACCTACGAACTTGGTGTGGGGGTGGATCGAACCGGGCTTCGCAAGAACCTGACCTCTTTCGATGCCCTTCTTGTCAACGCCGCGGAGAAGAAGACCAACGTTATCGCCGGCTTCTGCAAAGTCCATCATCTTGTGGAACATTTCGATACCGGTAACGACCGTCTGGGTCTTTTCTTCCTTCAGACCGACGATCTCAACGACGTCAGCCATCTTAACGGTACCTCTCTCAACACGACCGGTAGCAACCGTACCACGACCGGAGATCGAGAAGACATCCTCGACGGGCATAAGGAAGGGCAGGTCTGCCTTTCTGTCGGGCGTCGGGATATAGCTGTCAACAGCATCCATCAGCTCCTTGATGCAAGCATACTCGGGAGCGCTCGGATCCTTGCTCGGAGACTCGAGAGCGACACGAGCGGAGCCGCGGATGATCGGAATGTCGTCACCCGGGAAGTCGTACTCGTTCAGGAGGTCACGGATCTCCATCTCAACGAGGTCAAGAAGCTCGGGGTCGTCAACGATGTCAACCTTGTTCATGAAGACAACGATGGCGGGAACGCCGACCTGACGGGCAAGAAGAACGTGCTCTCTGGTCTGAGCAAGAGGACCGTCGGTACCTGCAACGACGAGGATCGCGCCGTCCATCTGAGCAGCACCGGTGATCATGTTTTTAACATAGTCGGCGTGGCCCGGGCAGTCGACGTGCGCATAGTGACGCTTCTCGGTTTCGTACTCAACGTGTCTCGAGTTGATTGTGATACCACGAGCCTTCTCTTCGGGGCAGTTATCGATCTGGTCGTAAGCGAGGAAGTCGATGTTGCTGTTCGTCAGAGAAAGGAACTTGGTGATAGCGGCGGTCAGAGTGGTCTTACCGTGGTCAACGTGACCGATGGTACCGATATTCACATGGGGTTTGGTTCTTTCGAATTTTGCCTTTGCCATTTTAATATCCTCCTAAGAATATATTTTTTAATTTTTGATTTGTGGGAGTCTCCGTGCGGGCGTTATGCCCGCGGCGGAAACGCTTGCGCAAAATTACTTCGCGCGGTTTTTGATGATCTCGTCTTGAATGGACTTCGGAACATCCTGGAATCCGTGAGGCTCCATGACGTAGACGGCACGTCCCTGCGATCTCGAACGAAGTGCGGTCGCATAACCGAACATCTGTGCGAGAGGAACATACGCGTAAATTCTCTGGATGCCCTGGCTGATCTGCTCCATCGAGTCGATCTGACCGCGACGGGAGTTGATGTCGCCGATGATATCACCCATATAATCGTCGGGCGTCGTGACCGACACCTTCATGATGGGCTCGGTGAGAACGGGGTCTGCCTTCCGCATGGCTTCCTTGAACGCCATCGAACCGGCGATCTTGAATGCCATTTCGGAAGAGTCGACTTCGTGGTAAGAACCGTCGTACAGCGTCACCTTCACGTCAACGACGTTGTAGCCCGCGAGAACACCCGCCTGCATTGCGCCGCGGATACCCGCATCGACCGCAGGAATATATTCCTTCGGGATGGCACCGCCCGTGACGGCATTGACGAACTCATAGCCCGCGCCCGTCTCGTTCGGCTCGATCGTGATCTTAACGTGACCGTACTGACCTTTACCACCCGACTGACGCGCGTACTTGGTCTCCTGGTCGACCTTCTTGCGAATGGTCTCCTTGTAGGCAACCTGCGGTGCGCCGATGTTCGCCTCTACCTTGAATTCACGAAGCAGACGGTCTACGATGATCTCGAGGTGAAGCTCACCCATACCCGCGATGATCGTCTGTCCCGTTTCCTCATCGGTGTAGGTGCGGAAGGTCGGGTCCTCTTCGGCGAGCTTCGCCAAAGCGATCGACATCTTCTCTTGACCCGCCTTCGTCTTCGGCTCGATCGCCTGACGGATAACGGGCTCGGGGAATACCATGCTCTCGAGGATGATGGGATGCTTCTCATCGCAGAAGGTATCGCCCGTCGTGGTGTTCTTCACACCGATGACGGCGGCGATGTCACCCGCGTAGCAGACATCGATATCGGTTCTCTCGTTTGCATGCATCTGAAGGATGCGTCCGAATCTCTCGTCGCTGTCCTTCGTGGAATTGTAAACATTGGTTCCCTTCTCCACAACGCCCGAGTAGACGCGGAAGAAGCAGAGCTTACCGACGTAGGGGTCGGTCATGATCTTGAACGCAAGCGCGGAGAACGGCTCGTTATCGTCCGCATGACGGACATCCTCTTCGCCGGTCTCGGGATTGACGCCCTTGATCGCCTCAATGTCGGTGGGAGCGGGCATATAGTCGACGATGGCGTCGAGCAGCTTCTGCACGCCCTTGTTCTTATAAGAGGTACCGCAGCAGACGGGAACGATGTCGTTCGCGATGGTGGCGCGACGAAGCGCCGCCTTCAGCTCGTCCACGGTGATCTCCTCTTCGTTGAAGAATCTGTCCATCAGGGTCTCGTCCGTCTCGCAGATGGACTCCACCATTTTGGCGCGGTATTCTTCCGCCATGGCGCGCATATCCTCGGGGATCTCTTCCTCTCTCATATCCTTACCGAGGTCGTCGTAGTAGACGTCGGCTTTCATATTCATGAGGTCGATGATGCCGCGGAAGGACGACTCAGCCCCGATGGGAAGCTGGATCGGCACGGCGTTGGCATGAAGTCTCGTCTTCATCATCTCGACAACACGGAAGAAGTTGGCTCCCATGATGTCCATCTTATTGACGTACGCCATTCTCGGGACGTGATACTCGTTCGCCTGATGCCAGACCGTCTCGGTCTGGGGCTCAACGCCGCCCTTCGCGCAAAGGACGGTAACAGAACCGTCGAGAACGCGCAGGGATCTCTGAACCTCTACGGTGAAGTCCACGTGACCCGGGGTGTCGATGATGTTGATACGATATTTGTGATCCTTCGCATGTTCGGCATCATCGTGATACTGGGTAGGGATCCAGTAGCACGTCGTGGCGGCAGAGGTGATCGTGATACCACGCTCCTGCTCCTGCGCCATCCAGTCCATGGTGGCGCCGCCGTCATGAACCTCGCCGATGCGATGCGTCTTACCGGTATAAAAAAGGATACGTTCGGTCGTCGTCGTTTTACCGGCGTCGATATGCGCCATGATACCGATATTTCTGGTATGTTCAAGCGAATATTCTCTTGGCATGAACTTGTCTCTCCTCTTTTATCCGAATCAGAATCTGTAATGGGCGAAAGCCTTGTTGGCTTCTGCCATCTTGTGGGTGTCTTCCTTCTTCTTGAAAGCGCCACCCATACCCGCCTTCGCATCCATGATCTCGTTTGCGAGTCTTTCAGCCATGGTTTTCTCCCCACGCTGTCTGGAATACGAAGTGATCCAGCGGAGTCCGAGCGTCTGTCTGCGCTCTGCTCTGACTTCCATCGGGACCTGGTAGTTGGAACCGCCGACGCGGCGAGCCTTGACTTCAAGTACGGGCATGACATTCTCGAGTGCGGCAGTGAACACGTCAAGCGCGTTTTCTCCGCTCTTTGCCTCGATCATGGCGAATGCGTCATACACGATCTTCTGGGCAACGCCTTTCTTTCCGTCATACATGATATTGTTGATGAGCTTTGTGACAAGCTCGGAATTGTAGAGCGGATCCGGCAACACTTCTCTTTTGGAAATTTGACCTCTTCTAGGCACTGTACTTCCCTCCTTCATTAAAATATGATATCATAGGTACTCGGAATTTCTTCCGTTAGTGCTTTCGTTTGCGACGAAGTAGCATAAACAACTATATCCTCACAGCACGCGAGCACAATTTAGCGTCCGGCAGGTACCTTATTTCTTGGGACGCTTTGCTCCGTACTTGGAGCGGCCCTGCTTACGGTTGGCGACGCCTTGCGTATCCAGTGTACCGCGGATGATGTGGTAACGGACGCCGGGCAGGTCACGAACACGACCACCGCGGATCAGAACGACCGAGTGCTCCTGGAGGTTATGTCCGATACCGGGAATATACGTGGTAGCTTCCATTCCGTTGGTAAGTCTGACTCTGGCGATCTTACGAAGAGCCGAGTTCGGCTTTTTCGGGGTAACGGTGGTAACCTTGGTGCAAACGCCTCTCTTCTGCGGTGCGCTAAGGTCGGTCTGTGCATTCTTCAGAGTGTTGAAGCCCTTCTGAAGCACGGGAGTCTTCGACTTGAACGTCTTCTCCGAACGACCCTGTTTGACGAGCTGGTTAAAGGTTGGCATTCCTTTTCCTCCTTCCTCAAAGATATAGTGTTTATCTATACGAGCCGCAAAACGCGGCGGTATATTCTCAAATGGGCATAGATATGGCTTTTCCCGCACACCTGCACATTATTTTACCATTTTCCCTTCGGATTGTCAATAGGTTTTTGAAAAAAGTTTTCCCCACTTTCAAAGAAAACCGCGGAAAACCCGACACATGCCGACGTTTTCCGCGGTTTCGTTTCCAAAATCAGGATCTCTTTCCGAAAAGTCCCGCAAAGAAGGATCTCGCCTTATTTCTCTTTTTCTTCGCCTTGACACGGCGGCGCCAGTCGGCAAAGCGGACCTTCAGCCCGCGCGCCTCCCGTTTCAGATACTGGGGATAGGTATACATCGAGACGTTCGCCGCGAAGTCGCAGGCCTCCTTCGAGAAGAAGCCGCTCTCGTCGAGCTCCGTCCAGCCGAAGCCCTCCGCATAGGTATCGTGAAGCAGCGTCCAGAAGAAGAGCTTCGCATCGATCCAAAGGAGATTATAGACCTTGAAGCAGATGCTGACCGACAGGTTGATAAAGGAGGCGGAAAGGGGCAGATAGAGCCCGTGGTGAACAAGGAATTCCTTCACCGCCATATAGACGGCGGGCACCTGCTCGTAATTCTTGCGGAACATGCGGGCACGCACCTGCTTCGGATAGACGCGGTGATGAAGAAGGACACCCTCGCACTTCCCGACGCGCTCGGCGAGCGAGAGGGCGGTTAGGGTGAAATACACGTCCTCGAAGATCTTCGCGTCCTCGAGGAAGGACAACTCCTTTTCGGTCACGAAATCGCGGCGGAAGAGCTTGTTCCAGACATACCCTTCCGTCGACTGGAAGATGGTATCGGGAAATTCGTTCTTCCCCGTGACGCGCCCGTTCGCGAGAATGTCGGCGTGCTCACTCGGAATGCTGCGCTTGAAGCGTGCGGTGCGGTTTTCGAAAAGGTCGTACTCACAGACGGCGATATCGAGAGATTTTTCCTTCGCGGTGCGATAGAGCGTCTCGAGCATCGTCGGCTCGAAAAAGTCGTCGGCGTCGAGGAAGGAAAGGTACTCGCCGCGGGCGCGGCGCATCCCGTTGTTTCTCGCCTTCGCGGGTCCCGCATTGGTCTCGGTGACGATGCGGATGCGCGGATCCTTTTTCTGATACTCTTTTAGGATCGCGAGGGAGCGGTCGGTCGAGCCGTCGTCGATGCAGATGATCTCGATGTCGCGAAGCGTCTGTGCGATCACGCTGTCGAGGGCGGGACGCAGATAGTCCGAGGCATTGTAAATGGGCATGACGACAGAGACCGAGAGGGGCTCGGTCTCACGCGGGATATTCTCTTCCAACGGATTTCTATCTTGATCGCTCATCGTCATTCCTTCTTCCGCCGATACGAAGGTGGCGGAAAATGCAAAGTCGGGTTTCTCTTTTTTCTTTTTCTCTATTCTAACACAAACAGAAAAAAATGTCAACTGTTTCTTTCATTCTCTTTTTTCTCCGCCCGAGCGATCGACACGGAGCCTCTTTTCCTCGCGGAAGGCCGTTCGGGCTCTCCGATCTTTCCGCGCCCGAAAAACGACAGGGGCACCCCTCCCGCAAGGGTAACGTCAAAGGCGTGTCAAATCGTAGGTTCCGTTTATTTTGAAAAGAAACGTTTACAAAACCGCCCCTTCGCGGAATTCTGCGAAGGGGCGGCATTCTTTATCTTGCGATGTAGACCGTCTGATTTTCGTCAAGCGGTGCATCGGGAATGCGGATCTCGTCGGGCTCAAAGTCCGTGTCCGTCGAAATGCTGCGGGGTGCGGTATCCTCGATCTCGACCTCTTGGTACGCGTCGATGCCCGTACCGGCGGGAATGAGTTTACCGATAATGACGTTCTCCTTAAGTCCGAGAAGCTGGTCCTCTTTTCCGCGGATGGCGGACTCGGTGAGCACCTTGGTCGTCTCCTGGAAGGAGGCGGCGGACAGGAAGGATTCGGTCATCAGGGATGCCTTCGTGATACCGAGAAGCATGGGAGCGCCCTCCGCCTCACGGACGGTGAGCTCGCCTGCCGCGCGGCGTGCCGCGATCTTTTCGTTTTCCTCACGGAATTCGAGAATATCGACGGTCGTGCCGACGAGAAGATCGGTATCTCCGGGATCCTCGACCCTGACCTTTCTCGTCATCTGGCGGGTGATGCATTCGACGTGCTTATCGTTGATCTCAACATCCTCACCGCGGTACACCTTCTGTACCTCGCGGATGATATAATCGTATACGGCATCGATGCCGCTCATGTGAAGAACGTCGGCGGGGTTTAGGAAGCCCTCGGTCAGCTGCTGACCGCGCACGACCTCCTGACCGTCCTCGATGGCGAGACGCATACCGAAGGGGATCTCGTACACGACCTCCTCGTCGGTCGGCTCTACGGGGTTCTTGATAATGACCTTCGAGAGTTTCTTATCCGACTCGATACGTGCGGTTCCCGTAAACTCGGTGACGATCGCCGTCTTCTTCGGGCGGCGTGCCTCGAAGAGCTCCTCGACTCTGGGAAGACCCTGTGTAATATCCGAACCCGCGACACCGCCGGTGTGGAAGGTTCTCATCGTAAGCTGAGTACCCGGCTCACCGATGGACTGTGCGGCGATAACGCCGACCGCCTCACCGATGGCGACGGGCGTGCCGTGCGCAAGGTCGGCACCGTAGCAGTGGACGCAGACGCCACGCTTCGCGAGACAGCGAAGGATGGTTCTGACCTCCACTTCCTTGATGCCCGCGTCGACGATCGCCTGTGCCTGCTCTTCCGAGATCATGGTATTGGCGGGAACGATCAGCTCGCCCGTCTCTTCGTTGACGACGTCGCCGACCGTGTATCTGCCGACGAGACGGTCAAAGAGCTTCTCGACGACGTTGGAGCCGGACATGATGTCCGACACGACGATACCGCTCTTCGCGCCGCAGTCCTCCTCACGGACGATCACGTCCTGAGAAACGTCGACGAGACGGCGGGTCAGGTAACCCGAGTCGGCGGTACGGAGCGCCGTATCCGACAGGGACTTACGCGAACCCTTCGCGCCCATGAAATACTCGAGCATGGTCAGACCTTCGCGGAAGTTCGACTTGATGGGGATCTCGATCGTCTTACCGTTGGTCGCGAACATCAGTCCGCGCATACCCGCGAGCTGACGCATCTGCTTCATGGAACCACGGGCTCCCGAAGAGCAGATCATGTTCAGAGAGTTGTATTTATCGAGGTTGGCAACGAGAGCGTCGGTCACGGCGTTGGTGGTCTTATCCCACACGTCAATGACCTGCTTGTAGCGCTCCTCGTCGGAAAGCTCGCCCCAATTGTAAAGCTCGGTGATGTCCTCGACCTTCTTCGTCGCCTCGGCAAGGAGCTCCTTTTTCTTCGGCGGAATGGTCATATCGTAAACAGATATTGACAAAGAGGACTTCGTGGAGTAGCGATACCCCATGGATTTGATATTATCGAGCACCGCCGCCGCATCGGCAAAGCCGTGATATTTGATCGTCAGGTCGACGATCTCCTTTAACTTTTTCGAGGTGGTGGCGAAGTTGATCTCGAGCGAGAAGGGATCGACCGAGCGGTCGACGTAGCCGAGATCCTGCGGGATCTTGCTGTTGAAGATCAGACGTCCGTAGGTGGCGTCGATGAGCGCGGTCTTCTCTTCTCCGTCGATCGTCTTGCGAACGCGCACCTTGATGGCGGCGTGCATACCGAGCTGCTTGTTCTCGTATGCCATCTCGACCTCGCTGAAGTCGCGGAAGATACGGCCCTCGCCCGGCTCACCGGGATGGTCGATCGTCAGATAGTAGGAACCGAGCACCATGTCCTGCGAGGGAACGGTGACCGCCTTACCCGAAACGGGCTTCAAGAGGTTGTTCGCCGAGAGCATGAGGAATCTCGCCTCCGCCTGTGCCTCACTCGAAAGGGGCACGTGGACGGGCATCTGGTCGCCGTCGAAGTCGGCGTTGAACGCGGGGCAGACCAGCGGATGGAGCTTGATGGCACGGCCCTCGACGAGGATCGGCTCGAACGCCTGAATGGACAGACGGTGAAGCGTAGGCGCACGGTTCAAGAGCACGGGATGCTCCTTGATCACGTACTCGAGCGCGTCCCAGACCTCGGGAGCGACGCGGTCGACCTTCTTCTTCGCGTCCTTGATGGAGTTCGCCTTCTGCGTTTCGATCAGGCGCTTCATCACGAAGGGACGGAAGAGCTCGAGCGCCATTTCCTTCGGCAGACCGCACTGATAGATCTTCAAGTCGGGTCCGACGACGATAACCGAACGTCCCGAGTAGTCGACACGCTTACCGAGCAGGTTCTGACGGAAGCGTCCCTGCTTACCGCGGAGCATCTCGGAAAGAGACTTGAGCGGGCGGTTGGACGCGCCGGTGACAGCCTTTCCGCGTCTGCCGTTGTCGATCAGGGCATCGACGAATTCCTGAAGCATTCTCTTCTCGTTGCGGATGATGATCTCGGGAGCATTCATCTCGAGGAAGTGCTTCAAGCGGTTGTTTCTGTTGATGACGCGGCGGTAAAGCTCGTTCAGGTCGGAGGTCGCGAAGCGACCGCCGTCGAGCTGTACCATCGGACGGATATCGGGGGGAAGGACGGGAATGGTATCGAGGATCATCCACTCGGGACGGTTGCCCGACTTGCGGAACGCCTCAACGACCTCCAGTCTCTTGATGATCTTGACTTTCTTCTGACCTGTCGCCTCGGCGAGCTTTTCCTTCAACTCTGCCGACAGCTTTTCGATGTCGATCTCGGCGAGAAGCTCTCTGACCGACTCGGCACCCATGCCCGCCTTGAAATCGTCCTCGTACTTTTCTCTCGCGCTCTTATATTCGGCATCGGTGAGAAGCTGTTTCTTCTCGAGGGGCGTATTGCCCGGATCGATAACGATGTAGCGTGCAAAATAGAGCACGCGCTCGAGAAGTCTCGGGGACATATCGAGGAGCAGACCCATTCTCGAAGGAATGGCGCGGAAATACCAGATGTGCGATACGGGCGCGGCGAGCTCGATGTTGCCCATGCGCTCGCGGCGGACCTTTTTCGTCGTGACCTCGACGCCGCACTTCTCGCAGACCTTGCCCTTGAAGCGGACTCTCTTATACTTTCCGCAGAGGCACTCCCAGTCCTTCGTCGGGCCAAAGATGCGCTCGCAGAACAGACCGTCGCGCTCGGCTTTCAGTGTGCGGTAGTTGATGGTCTCCGCCTTTGTGACCTCTCCGTGCGACCACGAACGGATCATTTCGGGAGACGCCAGACCAATTTTGATAGAATTAAACGCACTCTTATCCATATACTTAATACCCTGTTCCGCCGAGGGTCACTCGGCGGAGCGGCTCTTCCCTTCTTTACTATTATTCGTCGTCGTAGGAATCTTCTTCGTTTTCGTTATCGGCAAAGTCCTCGTCGAAGTCGTAATCGTCCTCGTCCTCGCCTTCGCCTTCCGCATCGTCCTCGAAATCCTCGTCCTCGTCGGCGACGTCGTCGAAGTCCGCGGGTGCGTCCTCCGTCTTTTCGTCGGCGCGACGCTCGACCTCATCGAGGCTTGCGAACGCGGGTGCGTCGTCCTCGCCGATCTCGGAAACGGCGATCTCCTCACCGTTCTTATCGAGTACGGTAATGTCGAGGCAGAGTGCCTGAAGCTCCTTGACGAGCACCTTGAAGGACTCGGGAATTCCGGGCTTCGGAATGTTCTGACCCTTGACGATCGCCTCGTAGGTTCTCGTACGTCCGGTAACGTCGTCCGACTTCACCGTCAGGATCTCCTGAAGGGTGTAGGCGGCGCCGTATGCCTCGAGTGCCCAGACCTCCATCTCGCCGAAGCGCTGACCTCCGAACTGGGCTTTACCGCCGAGAGGCTGCTGTGTGACGAGGGAGTACGGACCGATCGAACGGGCGTGGATCTTATCGTCGACAAGGTGGTGCAGCTTGAGGTAATACATGATACCCACGGTGACGGGGTTGTCGAAGGCATCTCCCGTTCTGCCGTCGTAAAGGGTGACCTTGCCGTCGATGACCTTCAAGGTCTCGGTCTTCATGAGGTTGTGAAGCTTCTCGTCGTCGTCGACGATCGTCTGATCGACACGCTGAAGATCGGGAGTGCCGTCCTCGCGAAGGACCTCCATAAAGACTGCCTTACCGCGCACGCTCTCGTCGGGACGGATGTCACGCGTATACTTCGCACGGCGGAGAAGCTCGAGGATGTCGGTCTCCTTCGCACCGTCGAAGACGGGCGTCATGATCTTGATGCCGAGCTTCTTGCACGCGATGCCGAGGTGGACCTCAAGCACCTGACCGATGTTCATACGGGAAGGAACGCCCAGCGGGTTCAGAACGATATCGAGGGGGGTGCCGTCCGCAAGGAAGGGCATATCCTCGGGTGGAAGGATTCTCGAAACAACGCCCTTGTTACCGTGGCGGCCCGCCATCTTATCGCCGACGGAGATCTTTCTCTTCTGCGCGATATAGACGTGCACCACTTTATTGACACCGGGAGCGAGGTCGTCCGAGTTGCTTCTGTCGTAGATCTTGACGTCGACGACGATACCGTACTCACCGTGACGCATACGGAGGGAGGAATCCTTGACCTCACGCGCCTTCTCACCGAAGATGGCGCGAAGCAGTCTCTCCTCGGGGGTGAGCTCCGTCTCGCCCTTCGGCGTGACCTTACCGACAAGGATGTCGCCCGCACGAACCTCGGTACCGATGCGGATGATACCGTCGGAATCCAGATCCTTTAGGGCGTCCTCGCCGACGTTCGGCACCTCGCGGGTGATCTCCTGCGAGCCGAGCTTGGTATCTCTCGCCTCGATCGTATACTCTTCGATGTGGATCGAGGTGTACATGTCCTCGCGCACGAGACGTTCGTTCAGAAGAACGGCGTCCTCGTAGTTGTAGCCCTCCCACGTCATAAAGCCGATCAAAGCGTTTTTGCCGAGAGAGACCTCGCCGTTCGAGGTCGCGGGACCGTCGGCAATGACCTGACCCGCCTCGACACGCGCGCCCTCGTTCACGATGGGACGCTGGTTCACGCAGGTGCCTTGGTTCGAACGCTTGAATTTAATGAGATGATAGGTATCTTTTCTTCCCGAATCGGTGAGGATCACGATCTCGGAGCCTGCGGCACGCTCAACGATACCGCCCTCCTTCGCGACCACGACGGCACCCGAATCGACCGCCGCCTTGTATTCCATACCCGTCGCGACGATCGCGGAGTCGGTCATCATCAGCGGCACTGCCTGCTTCTGCATGTTCGAGCCCATCAGCGCACGGGTGTTGTCGTCGTTTTCAAGGAAGGGAATGCAACCCGCGGCGACCGAGACCGCCATCTGCGGGCAGGCATCCATGAGGTCGACGCTCGTCGGCTCCACCTCGATGAACTCCGCCTTGCATCTCGCGATAACCTTCTTATTGATAAAGTAGCCGTTCTCGTCGATATGCTCGTTCGCCTGTGCGACGATGTTGTTGTCCTCTTCGTCCGCGGTGAGATAGACGACCTCGTCGGTCACTCTTCCCGTCTTCTTGTCGACGATGCGGAAGGGTGCCTTCAAAAAGCCGTAATCGCTGATCTTCGCATAGGAGGCGAGATAGGAGATCAGACCGATGTTCGGTCCTTCGGGGGTCTCGACGGGGCAGATACGTCCGTAGTGCGTATAGTGCACGTCACGCACCTCGAAGGAGGCGCGGTCACGGGACAGACCGCCGGGGCCGAGGGCGGAGAGACGGCGCTTATGCGTCAGCTCCGCAAGGGGGTTGTTCTGATCCATGAACTGGGAGAGGGGCGAAGAACCGAAGAACTCGCGGATCGCCGTGGCGACGGGGCGGGTGTTGATGAGGTTCTCGGGGCGCATGTCGTCGGTATCGTGGACGGACATTCTCTCCTTAATATTCTTATCCATGCGCGCCATACCGATGCGGAACTGGTTCTGGAGCAGCTCACCGACGCAGCGGAGACGACGGTTGCCGAGATGGTCGATGTCGTCGGTCGTGCCGATGCCGTGGGAGAGTCCGATCAGGTAGTTGACGGAGGCAAAGATGTCTTCCTTCGTGATATGTTTCGGCTGAAGGAGAGCGATCTGCTCCTTCGCACACTTCTTGATGAAATAGGTACGGGCATCGCCGGTCTGTCCTTCTTCATCCGCCTTCGCGATGATGTCGCGCAGAACGGAAAGGCGGACCTTCTCACCCGGCTTTACACCGGCATCCTCGAGGTCGAAGCCGAGAAGCAGCTCGGGACGACCCGTGCCGTTGCCGAACACCTTCACGGTGTTGCCGAGCTCGTCCTTCACAAAGATCTCTTCGGCAAGGCTGTCGTCGATCTTCGCGGCAAGCTCCTGCGTGACGACGGCGCCCTCCTCCGCGACGATCTCACCCGTGACGGGGTTCACGACGGGGGTGGCAAGGGCAAAGCCGACGACGCGGGCGCCGATGGCGAGCTTCTTATTGTATTTATAGCGTCCGACGGCGGCGAGGTCATACCGCTTCGGATCGAAGAAGAGGTTATTGACCAGCATTTCCGCACTCTCGACGAGCGGGGGCTCGCCGGGACGGAGCTTCTTGTAGATCTCCTTCAGCGCTTCGTCGCGGAAGGAGGTATCGTTCTCCATCGCGAGGGTGGCGCACTCATCCTTCGCGAAGGTGGTGACGAGCATATCCTCTTCCCCGAACATGCGGAGGATCGCCTCGTCCGAATCCTCGCCGACGGGGCAGAGGGCGCGGATCAGGACGGTGACGGGGATCTTTCTCGTCTTATCGATCTTGACGAAGAAGACGCCCGAGGTGTCCGTCTCGTATTCGAGCCACGCGCCGCGGTAAGGAATGACGGTAGCCGTATAGATGTGCTTACCCTGCTTGTCAACCTCGGTGCCGTAGTAGACGCCGGGAGAACGAACGAGCTGCGAAACGATGACGCGCTCCGCGCCGTTGATGACGAACGTACCGTTCTCGGTCATGAGGGGGAAGTCGCCCATGTAGATCTGCGCGGTCTTGAGCTCGCCCGTCGAACGGTTGATGAGTCTGACGCCCACCTTCATGTGGGAGTCATAAGTCACCGAACGATCCTTGCACTCCTCGACGGAGTAACGAGGATTCGGGTCGAGGGTATAGTCGGTGAACTCGATGGCGAGGTTGCCCGTGTAGTCCACGATGGGGGACACGTCGTGCAAGACCTCCTCGAGTCCTTCCTTCAAGAACCACTCGTAGGACTTCTTCTGCACCTCGATCAGATTTGGCATTTCCGTCGCTACTTCAATCTTGGAAAAGCTCATTCTCACATTCGTGCCAAGCTGCCTGGGTTTAAGCATCATAGATAGAATCACTCCATTCTAAAATTTACAAACTACCATAGATCGCCGCACTGCCCGTGCGCGGGCACTGCCGTCAAATATCGGTCGGTTCTGTGCGGAATCTGACGTTTTTCGGGGAGAAGACCCTAAAAAAGGGCAAAATATCCCCATAGTATAAGCGATTATAATGCATTATAGTATTATATCACAATTTTTCTATTTGTCAAGAGGATTTGTAAATTTTTTCCGAAAAAATGAAAAATTTCTTTCCCCGCCGCGCATCCGAGAGAAAGAAACGGGCTGTTTTTCCGAAGGATCGCCGCCTTTCGGGCAGAGATCGGAGCGATCTCCGACAAAAAAGAAGCGGGAGCGTCTTCGCCATCACCGGCGAATTCTGCTTCCGCTTTTCTCGTTTTTTATGATTTTTGCAAAGAATCATTTACAAATTTGCGTTATTTTCATTGATCTCGGTCGAGGCGGCGAAGCGATACTCGCTCTTCCCTGTCGTCAGTGCCTCCTCGCCGACGCGTCCGAATCTGTCGCCCGCGACGACGTAGTGCTCGCGCAGGCGAATGCCGACGGAGGCGAAGGCGCTCTGCATCACGGTCGTCAGAGCGATATCCTCGGGCGAGGGCTTCGGGTACCCGTTCGGATGGTTGTGCGCGAGGAGGACCGAGGCGGCGTTCCGCCTGACGGCAAGGTCGACAAGGCGCCGCGGCGTGATGCTCGACGAATTGACCGAGCCGCGCGAGACACACTCTGCCGAAAGGACACGTCCCGCACCGTCAAAGAGAAGAAGGTACACGTTCTCCTCGGAGAGGGGTGCGAAGAGTGCCGAAAGGTAGTCGGTGATCTGCCGCTCGGTGACGACGCTCCCCATCGGGAAGCGGTCGGTATGGCGGCGCGAGGTGAGTGCGGCGACGAGCTTTAAGGCGACGGCGTCCTTTTCGGACATCCCGTAGGTCGCCGTCAGCTCTTCGACGGGAAGGGTGAGGAGGGCGCGAAGGCTCCCGCCGTCGCAAAGCATCCGAGAGGCACACCCCGCGGCGTCGGCAACGTCGGGAAGAACGGACAAAAGGCGCGTGAGCGTCTCCTCGTCCCGCGTCCCTCCCGGTGTGGGCGCGGACTCGCCGATCAGGAGCTCCCGCCCGCTGCCCGCGGCATCCTTCGAGGAAAAAGCGATGCACTTATCACCCGAGAGAATATAGTGCTCGAGCAAAGGGATCGAGGAGACGGCGAGCGCCTCACCGACGAGATGCCCGCGTACGTAATCGTTTTCGGAAGGATAGAGCGGTCCGTACGGATGGGTATGCGCCAGGATCACGGCGGATGCGTGCCGCTCGATGGCGAGAGAGGCAAAGTGTCGGACGTCCGCGTACCCTCTGCCGAAATCCTCGTCGGCGATCACGTCGGTCGCGATCCTGCAAAGGCGGTTGTCGAGGGAGATCATCACGGTGCGGTAAGTATGGGCGTTCCCGAGCAGGGAGCGAAGATAGTCCTCCGCACGACGGTAGGTAAGCTCCTCCCGCCCCGCTTCCTCGGCGGGAAAGAAGATCTCCTCCCCCGCGGCGAAGATCTCGGAGAGAAAATGCGCCGCCCGCTCCCCGATGCCGGGCGCGGTGGCAAGCGCCGTCTCCTCTGCGCCCGCGATCCCGTCAAGGGTGCCGAAGCGCGCGAGAAGCTCGTGCGCGATCGGGTTGGTATCACGATAGGGAATGACGGTGTACAAAAGCATTTCAAGAAGCTCATGCGTATCGAAAATGTCGGCGCCGTGTAAAGCAAACTTTGCTTTCATGCGTTTTCTGTGACCGATATGCACGCTTGTCATGCAAAGACCCCCTCCCCTCTTTTCTTCGTTTTCGGTTTGTTTTTACGATTTTTGCTCCGCGTCTGCGGTGTCTTTTTCCGACGTGTCTTCTTCGGAGGCGTCGGATGCTTTCCTTTCTTCTTCATAGTGGGGGACGTAGCCCTCGGGCTTTTTCACCTCGAGCATACAGATGGGCACCCCCTTTTCGGTAAAGGCGCGCTCATATTCGGTCATGACGTTGCCCTCCGCATACGCCGACGCGTGAAGGTCACGGGTGACGACGGCAGGCGTGAGCCCGAGCGCCGCGATCTCCCCGAGAGAAAACTCGAAGAGAGGAACGTTGTCGGTCTTGAAGCGCAGGATCCCCCCGTCGCGAAGCAGGGTGAAATACATCGCGAGATAGCGCCGATAGGTCAGACGGCGCTTGCGATACCCCTTTTTGTGCCACGGGTCGGAAAAATTCAGATACATGCGGGAGACGGCACCGGGTGCAAACCACAGCGGGAGGCTGTCCGCCCCGTCGATCAGAAAGCGGAGATTGTCGGGGCGCTCCGCCGCCCTTGCCTTCGCCTGCTCGGCGGCGAGGACAACGCAGTCGGAGATGCGCTCCATCGCGAAAAACAGCGCGTCGGGGTTCCGTCTCGCCGTCTCGCAGGCGAAGCCGCCCTTCCCCGCGCCGACCTCGAGAAAGATCTCTCCCTCTCTCCCGAAGACCTCACGCGCGGAAGCGATCGGCTGTTCGGGGCGCGAAAGCAGAAGCTCCGCGCACGCCTCGAGACGGGCGGCGCCGTTCTTTTTTCTTCTCATTCTCATCGGCGGTACCTCTCGGCTTCCCCGCGGGCGAATTCGGTCAGCTCGAGCCCCGGGTTGTCCTCCAGCACCCAGCGGATCGTCCACTCGGTCGGGAAGATCAGAAGGTTGTTGCCGCGGAAGTCCTGCACCCACTTGGTGTCGTGGGAAAGCTTCAGCGTCTTGGGGTCGAGATCGGGATTCGCGATATAGCGGATCTCCCGATAGGGGAGGTCGGAGCGACGGAGGTCACAGCCGTACTCGTTTTTGAGTCGGTATTCGAGCACCTCGAATTGCAGGACGCCGACCACGCCGACAATGACGCGCTCGAGTCCCGCGTTCGGCTCGGTGAAGATCTGAATGGCGCCCTCCTGGGCGATCTGCATCATGCCCTTGGCAAACTGCTTACGCTTCATGGAATCGACCTGCTCGACCATGGCGAAGTGCTCGGGCGCGAAGACGGGGATGCCCTCAAAGCAGAATTTCTTCCCCTTCTCGCACACGGTGTCACCGATGGAAAACACACCGGGGTCGAACACGCCGATGATGTCGCCGGCGTACGCCTCGTCGATGACCTCGCGCTCCGCCGCCATCATCTGCTGGGGCTGAGACAGGCGGAAGCTCTTGTTCCCCTGTACGTGATAATATTCCTTCGACCGATCGAATCTGCCCGAGCAGATGCGCATAAAAGCGATGCGGTCGCGGTGCGCCTTGTTCATGTTCGCCTGGATCTTGAAGACGAAGGCGGAGAAGGCGTCGTCGAAGGGATCGATCACGACGTCCCCCGCACGGCGGGCGAGGGGCGCGGTCGTCATTTTCAGAAAGTGCTCGAGGAAGGGCTCTACGCCGAAGTTGTTGAGCGCGGAGCCGAAGAAGACGGGCGAGAGCTTCCCGTGCCGCACCTTCTCGATGTCGAAGTCGAAGGAGGCGCCGTCGAGGAGCTCGACCTGCTCGCAAAGCTCGGTGCGGCTCTTCTCCCCGATCAGAGAATCGAGCGTCGCCGTATCGGAAATGTCACAGTCGACGCCGTGGATCTTCTCGCGTCCTCTGTGCGAGTCCGAGAAGAAGAGGATGGAGCGCGCCTCGCGGTCGTAAACGCCCTTGAAGCCCTGTCCGCAACCAATGGGCCAGTTCATCGGATAGGTGCCGATGCCGAATTCGTGCTCGAGCTCGTCGAGGAGGTCGAAGGGGTCGCGCGCTTCTCTGTCCATTTTATTGATAAAAGTAAAGATCGGAATATCCCGCATGGCGCAGACCTTGAAAAGCTTACGCGTCTGCGGCTCGATGCCCTTCGCGGCGTCGATGACCATGACGGCGCTGTCCGCCGCCATCAGCGTGCGATAGGTATCCTCCGAAAAGTCCTGGTGTCCCGGGGTGTCGAGGATGTTGATGCAATAGCCCTCGTATCCGAATTGCAGCACCGAGGAGGTGATGGAGATCCCTCTCTGCTTTTCGAGGTCCATCCAGTCGGAGACGGCGTGCTTGTCCGACTGCTTCCCCTTGACCGAGCCCGCGGTCTGGATGGCGCCGCCGTAAAGAAGAAACTTCTCCGTCAGTGTGGTCTTACCCGCGTCGGGGTGTGAAATGATGGCGAAGGTACGCCGTCTTTCGATCTCTGTTCTCAAATCCTGCATGGCTTTTCCCCTGTATTCTCCGATCCGTAAATTCTCGCATATGAGAGTCAGTATAGCATATTTTTTAGATTTTTTCAACCGTTTTTTCACATTTTTCCGAGATTTTTCCCATAAAAACGAAAGATCTTCCCCCTGCGGGGGCGGAATGCGCGCCCGCTTGTGCGAATTGCACAAAGTTTTGCCCGTTTTTTCTACATGCCGCGCGGGAGACAATTCTTGACTTTTCGGGGGGCGGGGTGGTATAATATAACTACCGATTTATATGTATAAATATAAATAAGTAAATTATAATTTTCAGGAGGCTTTATGACTAAGAGAAAATTCAGAGTGCAGTGGGTGGCAATTCTTTGCCTTGTCGCACTGCTCGTCGGTGCGCTCTCCGTGTTCCTGTTCCGGAATCCGGTGACCGCCGCCGATCTCTCGGGAAAAGGGATCCGTGAGGATTTCTCGGGATTTACCGAGGGGTATCTTTACCGAAGGACAGCCGAGGATTACGCTTCTACGTCCGAGCTGGGTCTCTGGAAGGATTTTCCGTCACCCGACAATAAAAACCAGTTGTGGAAAGCAGTGCTCTATAACGGTAATAACGACGCCGCTAAGGGGAAAAAAGTTCCGAAGTCCTTCAGCGTAGAGACCGTAGAGGGCAATGTCGGCGGGAAGGCATTGAAGATGGTTACCTCTTATCTGTCACCCGGCATCGAATCGAGAGCCGAAAACTCGTGTCGCTTCGAAATGACCGTTAATTCGAAGATCACCGAGGGGATGACGGTTCATCTTCATTACCGCTTCATGGTGCCGAACGAAACGTCTTACATTGATTTGTATGAAAAAATGGGGAACGGTTTTCCGGGTGCACATGTTTCCATCCGAGGCACCACGATGACAATAGCCAAGACGACGACGCGAACGCTGGTTCCGGGGCACTGGTACGATGTCGTATTCAGTGCGGAATACGGAGCGAAGCAAGCGACCGTACAAATCGACGGCGAGAGCTTTACGATGACCAACTCTCAGATTGCCTACACTACCGTCGAATATCCGATTTTCCAAGTATATCCCTCTCAGCTGAAGGATTGCGACAGCATCCTTTATCTCGATGATCTTTCGCTTTTCGAGAAGGCGGGAAGCTACTCGATCCTGAACGACCGTATGGAGGTCGCCTCCTCCGACTATCCGCTCACCGAAAGCGCTCTGACCGTCATTCGCGGGACGACAGTGAGCGAGATCCGAGAGAGCATCTCGATGGCTTACGACGTTACGATGAAGATCAAGGACGGCGAAAACGAACTCTCCGACGGCGCGCAGGTCGCGAGCGGAAACAAGCTCGTCTTCACAACGGCGGACGGCGGTTATACCGTGTCGGTACCGATCACCGCAATTGAAGATCATCCCGCGGATAAGGACGCGTCCGACACCTTCAATAACAGCTCCTTCCGCATCGGAAAGGATTCCGCGGTAGACGGCAGCATTTACAAGGGCTCCGCGACGAACCTTCTCGACGGCGTTTCCGCATCGAGCGTCCTCGGCGACGGGGATTCCCTTTCCGTCGCGCGCGCCCCCTTCAAGCGGTCGGGCGACAACGGACTGATCTTCCGCTCCGACAAGACCGGCGCGAGCGCGAACATGACGGCGCTTCGTTCCGCATCTCTTCCCTACACGGCGGGCTACGGTCACATTCTCGAGTTTGACGTGATCGCGACGGGCGAGGGCGGTGTGCTCACCGTCGCCCGTACCGCGACCTCCGACACGATAGCGATCGCCCCCGACGGCATCACTTTCGGCGGCAAGACGGCGACGATCTCGATCAACCGTTACTACCGCATCACGTGGGAGATCACTGCGGGCGGTGTGCAGAACGTGTACGTTGACGGCGTGCTCCTCGCCTCGAAGAGCGGCTCGGCAAGCGCGAGCGGGAGCGGAATCTCCTTCACTATGACGAAGGACACGGCAGTGAATGCGGAATTTGCCGTCGACAACCTTTATTCTTACATTCAAGCATCCGAAGCCGCGCCGACGGCAGACACCTCCTATCCGCGCTCCGACGTGATAAGTGTGACGGAAGCATCCCGCACCTTCTACATACAGGGTGCCAATTTCGACGTGAAGTATCTCATCGGAACCTTTGAGCAGGACGATGTCGCCCTTTACGATAAGGACGGAAACGAGCTGACGAAGGGCAACTTCGACCGCGAGACGGGCTATCTCGTCTATTATCCGAAGAACAACGGAACGGTGAAAATCTACACGCTCGGCAATCCCTCCTTCTCCTTCTCTTCGATCTATGCCGACGGCATGGTGCTTCAGAGAAACAAGACCATCACTCTCTGCGGCTTCGCGGATGCGTCGGGCATCGAGGCAACGGCGACCCTGACCGACAAGGACGGCGTGCTCCTTGCCATCAATCAGACAGAGACCGTGGCGGGTCAGTTCGAGATCACGCTTCCCCCGATGGCGGCGGCGAAAGGACTTTCGCTCAACATCCGCATCGCGAGCGGCAGGGAAGTCTTCTACGACAAGACCTTTACCGACGTTGCGATCGGTGAGGTGTGGATCCTCTCGGGTCAGTCGAACATGGCGTTCGAGGCAAAGGACATGGAGGATGCCGCACAGTATCTCGCAAACGCCGACAACTACGGCGACAACATCCGCTACTACACGCAGTCGAGGATCGGTTCCTTCACGCCCGCGACCGACACGCAGGGCGGCGGCTGGTACGTGGCTTCGGCAGAGAACCTCAAGACACACGCGATCTCGGGTATCGGCTACGTGATGGCGACCCGCCTTGCCGAGCAGTTCGGCGACGACGTCCCCGTCGCGATCGTCAATGCCTACTACGCGGGCTCCTCCATTGTCGCATGGTTCGACCTCGACACCATTCAGACAAAGTACGAGAGCCTCTATCAGTCCTACCTCACCGCAAAGGCGGCGGGAACGCCCTCGAGCTGGAACACGATCCCCTCCGTATGCTACAATCAGCTTGTCCATCCGATCAAGGGCTATACGGCAAGCGGTCTCCTCTGGTATCAGGGTGAGTCCGACTGCGGACGTCCCGACCTCTACGGTGACTACTACAAGACGCTGACCTCTCTTTGGAGAGAATGGCTGCACAACGACGAGCTCCCGTTCGTGGTGATGCAGCTCGCGCCCTACGAGAGCACAAGCTATCCCGCATTCCGTAACCTTCAATATAATATGGTACAGAGCGACCCGTACTCCTACCTCATCTCCACGATGGACGACGGTCCCGTCTTCAACGCGGCGGATAACCGCAACGGCTACGGTTACTCGCACGTTCATCCCGCGAAGAAGTCGGGCATCGGTCTCCGCACCGCGGACATGATCCTCGGCGCGATCTACGGCATCGATCTCGGCAGAGCGTACAAGGCACCCGAGGTAGTTTCCGTCAAACGGGACGGTGAGAAAGTGATCCTCACCTTCGATACCGAGCTGACTCTCCTTTACGGCGACATTGTCACGGGTTTCACGCTTGACGGCGTGGCGGCAGTCGGCACGATCGACGGCAAGACGCTGACCCTTACGGCGGCGGGCGTCACCGAGCCGAAGACGGTCGCCTACGCGCAGGACACCCTTACGGTCGTGATGAAGGACGGCACGGTGTATCACAATGTGACGAACGTCCATGTCGGAAACGACGCGGACTCGAGCAAGACGTATAACGACCGCTCCTACACCACCTTCGACGCGATCGATACAACCGGTGAAAAAGTGAACGTAAAAGTCCGCGCCGGCTCTTATGATGTGATCCGCTCCACCTACGGCGGCAATCTGACCAACGAATCGGGCTATGCCCTTCCCGCGTTCTCTCTCACCGTGAGCGCCGAATGATGAAAGGAGACAAAACAACATGAAAAAGATTCTTCACATTCTTCTTCCCCTTCTTCTGCTCACGCTTTGCGTCGCGCTGTTCGCCGCCTGCTCTCCCACGGGAGACGGTGGCAACACGCCGACGGAGAAGACCAAGATCGAAGGGATTACCTTCCCCGATGCCACCTACAACTACGACGGCAAGACCTATCGCTCCCTCGCCATTGTCGGTGAGCTCCCCGAGGGTGTGAGCGTCACCTACTCGGGCAACGACGTGATGGAATACGGAATCCACACGGTGTGGGCGGTATTTCATGCCGCCGAAGGCTATGAAGACAAATACGAGCTTCCCGAGCCGATGTCGGCAACGCTGACCATCCGCTACGTCGATCTGCGTGAGGTCATCAAGAACATCGCCTTCCCCGATCAAAGCTACTATTACGACGGCGAAGAAAAGTTCATAGAAATCGACGGTATTCTTCCCGATGGTGTCCACGCAAACTATGCGGGCAACAGCAAGATCGATGCGGGCGAATACAGCGTGTCCGTGACCTTTACCTATGACGAGGGCTACGAAAAGATTTACCAAGAGCTTCCCGCCATGACGGCAAAATTGACGATCCTGCCCGCCTCCTACGACCTGTCCGCCGTTACCTTTGAGGACACGACCGAGGAATACGACGGTCTTTGCAAGGTGATCCGACTGAAAGGCGAGCTTTCCGACAGTCTGAAGATCTTCTACTCCTACGTCGGCGAGGACGGCATCGTTCATTTCGACCACGACGACGACGGAAACCCGATCGAAAACTTCGGTCCGACCGAGCTCGGCACGTATACCTTCACCGTGACCTTTGAGAGCGACGATCCCAACTACGGCGCTCCCGCTCCGCGCAGTGCGATCCTCGAGATTGTGCCCGAGGCGGCGCAGGTGACCTTCGTCGAGGACGGCTTCGAGGATGTTGCGGTCCGCATCTCGAAGGGCTCGCCCTTCCCCGCAAGCAAGCTCCCCTCGCCCCGCTCCGAGCAGTGTGGCTACGCCTTCACATGGGAAAGCTTCGACATGTCGGCGATCACCGAGGACATCACCGTCCGCGTAGTGAAAACGCCGATCCGTTATCGTCTGACCTTCCGTGCCGACACGGGTCTGACGCTTCCCGAGGGGCTTCCTACGGAATACACCGTAGAGGACCTTCCCCTGCGTCTTCTGACCGTGGAGAGCGCTTCCACGCCTTATGCATGGCAGATTCAAGGCTCCGAAATGCTTCCGATCTCGTCGATCCCCGAGGGGACCTACGGTGACCTCACCCTGATCGCTGTCGCCTCCTCCGCGACCACGGGTTTTCTCTACGAAGTGACCGACGACGGCGTGATCATTAAGGGATATGAGGGTACCTCCTCCTACCTCTTCCTGCCCGAGACCTACGACGAAAAGCCGATCATCTCCATCGCGAGCGGTGCGTTCGAAGGACTCCCGATCCGTTATATCCGCCTTTCGAAGACGATCCGGAACATCGGCAACAACGCGTTCCGCGGTTGCACGGAGCTTGACGCGATCGACCTGCCGAGCGAGCTTTCCAACATCGGAAACGGCGCGTTCAGCGGTTGCACCGCACTGACGGAGCTCACCCTTCCCGATTCTCTTAAGACCATCGGGCGCGGGATCCTCGAGGGAACAAACCTCGTTTCGATCAAGGTTCCGTTCATCGGCAGCGGTGCAAACGGCATCATCTCGAACGCATACTTCGGCTACCTCTTCGGCGCTCTGAACCCCGTACAGAATAACCTGTACGTTCCCGAGTCGTTGAAGACGGTCACGATCTCGAAGTATTGCACCCGCATCGAGGCGGACGCGTTCGCAGGGCTTACCTCCCTCGAGCGTGTGGTGATGGAATCCGAAGGTTCGCTCGGCGTGCGCACGATCTCGAACGAGGCGTTCCGCGGCTGTACCGCCTTGAAGGCGGTAGAGATCGCGGCGACGGTCGTCTCCATCCCCGCAAATACCGAGCCGTCGAATTCTCCCTTCTACGGCTGCTCCGAGGAGCTGACGCTGACCTTCCATCGCGACAAAGCGACGGCAGAAGCGATCTTCGGTCAGTATTTTGCCACCGTTGCCGAAGGCAAGACGGCGAAGGTCGTTTACCTTCTCGGATAACTTCCGAAGCTCTCATAAAAAACGCTCACCCGAGCTCGGGTGGGCGTTTTTTCGTGGAGTGTATGAAGGGCTGCAAAGCGATCGGGCACCGTTTATAAAGCACGGGAACCTGTCTCTTGCATCGAAATCGGCAGGGCTCTGCTTGCCACATGGAAGTCCCGCGTCTTTCGAAAGTGAGTGCGGCTCCTCTTAGCGAAGGCACACGACCTCACTTGCGCGAGAACGACAAGGCTTTGTATGTCGCACGGAAAGCACAGCGCTTCAAGATCGGGTGCGGCTCCTTTTTGGTGAAAACGGCACGGCTCCCCGTCGCGAAAGCGAGCAATTTTTCGCTTACCGAAAGCGGGCGAAACCTCGTCTGTTGCACCGAAAACGGCTTTTTTCCACCCTTGCGATCGACAAAGAACGAAAAAGAAACGGGATGCCATGCGTGCGGCATCCCTTTTCTTTCGGATTCAGTTTTCCGAAGCCCACTTTTCTGCGGTGGCTTTCGACATTCTCTTGATATCCTCTTTCGGATATTTCGAGCTCTCGCCGCCGTTGGTATAGAGGAAGTACGCGCCGTCCTCGGTGCGGTACAGCGTCTCTTCGTAGCCTTCGGCATCTCCGAACGCGCCGCTTGTCACCTTCTTGACGACCTCCGACGTTTCGGTGTCATAGAGCTTTTTGCAGATCATCTTTTTCATGGGAATTCCTCCTTTTTCTTTTTGCCGTTTCCGCGTGGCGGTGTCGGCAGTTTGTTTTCTATCCATAGTATACCACCCGAAGGAAAAAAATGCAAGGGCTTACAATTTTTTTTACAATCGGGGAAATTCGACAGTTTGGGTCTCGTTCAACGCGCCGCATGGCGATGTCGTTCTACGACTTCTTGCTTTTCAGGCGGCGGTCAAGGTGCTTTGCGAGGCGGGTGCCGCAGAATTGGAGCACGCCGACAATGACGACGAGGACGATGACGGCAAGGAGCATGGTAAGATACTTATAGCGATAATAGCCGTAATTGATGGCGATGTTGCCGAGTCCGCCGCCGCCGATGATGCCGCTCATCGCGGAATAGCCGAGAACGGTGGTGACGGCGATGGTGAAATTCGAAACAAGAGACGGCAGGGATTCGGGGATCATGACCTTTCCGATGATCTGCATCGGGGTCGCGCCCATGCTTTCCGCCGCCTCAATGAGGTTGGGGTCGAGCTCGCGGAGGCTCCCCTCCACGAGGCGCGCGACAAAGGGAAACGCCGCGACCGCGAGGGGGACGATAGTCGCCGTCGTGCCGACCGTCGTACCGACGAGCAGACGGGAGAGCGGGAAGACCATAATCATGAGAATCAGAAACGGAACCGAGCGCAAAAGGTCGATGATGCCGTTCAGAAGACGGTAGAGCCACGCGGGCAGGGGGAGCACGCCGTTTTTATCCCCCGCGACAAGCAAAATGCCGAGGGGTAAGCCGATCAGCACCGCGATCGCGGTCGAGAGAAGGGTCATGAGAAGCGTCTCGAGGATGGCGGTCGGAAATTCCGTGCGGATCACGCGCCACGCGATCTCCCACGCTTCGGGGGAAAATAGCTTTTCATTCATGTTTTGCGTCCTCCTCCGAAAGCACTTCATACACAACGCCGTCGGTATGCGAAAGATAATCCACCGCGTCGGCAAATTCCTGCCCTTCCCGCGAAATGCCGAGCAGCATGGTACCGTAGATCTTCCCGTCGAGAAGTCTCGTCGAGGCGGCAAGAATATTGGCTCTGACGCCCCGCTCGATCGCCATCGTGGCAATTAGGGGAGAGCCCGTCGCCTCCGCCCCGCAGAAGCGGACGCGGATGCGCTTTTCCTTTTCGGTTCCCGAGACGAGCTCGTCCGCGCCGTTCGGGAAAACGAGGCGGCGCGCTGCCTCCGATCGCGGCGACGTGAAGACGTCCCCGACCGTTCCCTCCTCCGCGACAACGCCGCCGTCGAGGATCGCCACGTGATTGCAGATCTCCTGCACGACGCTCATCTGATGGGTGATGACGATCACGGTGATCCCGAGCTTGCGGTTGATGTCCCGCACGAGGGAAAGGATAGAGCGCGTCGTGTTCGGGTCGAGGGCGCTCGTCGCCTCGTCGCAGAGCAGAATTTTCGGATTGGTGGCAAGGGCGCGGGCGATGGCGACCCTTTGCTTCTGCCCGCCCGAAAGCTCGGCGGGATAGGCGTTTTCCTTATCGGGAAGTCCGACAAGGGAGAGAAGCTCTCTCGCCTTCGCCGCGGCTTCCGCCTTCGGCACGCGGGCAAGCTCGAGAGGGAAAGCGACATTCGCAAGACAATTTCTCTGCATGAGAAGATTGAAATGCTGAAAGATCATGGTGATGCCCCGTCTCGCCGCACGAAGGTCGGCAGGAGAAAGGCTCCCCATGTCCACGCCGTCGATCCGGACGGAGCCCTCGGTGGGACGTTCGAGCATATTGATCGTGCGGACGAGCGTGCTCTTCCCCGCGCCGCTCATGCCGATGATGCCGTAAATGTCTCCGTCGCGGATCGTAAGGTTGATGTCCCGCAGGGCATCGACGTGTCCGTCCGCCGTCGGAAAGGTCTTTGATACGTGTTGTAATTCTATCACGCGGATGTTCTCCGATCCTTCGATTGGGTCAAAATTTTACTTCAACCCCTTAATATCGTCAAGTTTTGTGTACTTTTCCGAATAAATCCCCATGGGTTCCACATGGACGGCGAGCACCGAGACGATGTGTGTTCCGTTCTCGCTGTTGAAGTTTTCGAGATAGGGAAGATGTTGGAAATAGTTCGCGTCGATCTCTCCGCTCTCGACGACGTTATTCGGCTGAACATAGTCGGTAAACTCGCGTATGTCGAGCGTGATGTTCTTTTCTCCCAAGATCTCGGCGGCGACGGCGAGGATCTCGGCGTGCGGTGTGGGAGAAGCGGCGACGGTGATCGTCGTGCCCGAAAGTGCCGCGTAATCGAGGGTCGCGTCATAGCCGTCCCCCGTCTTCTCGACGACGCCGATCACGGCGCCCGCATAGTGCTCCCCGATATAGGTCTTCACCCGCTCGGAGGAGAGGGCGGCGACGAGGGCGCGCGTTTTCGCGCTGTTTTCATTCCCTGCCTTGACGGCAAGAATATTGGAATAGGCGGAGTAGGAATTCTCGATGCCGAGCGCGTCCTTCGTGGGATCCAGACCCGCGGGGATCGCGTAATTCGAATTGATCACGGCATAATCGACATCGACAAGGGTGCGGGGCAGCTGTGCCGCCTCCATCTCCACGAATTCGATGTTATAAGGGTTCTCGATAATATCGCGGGTGGTCGCAAGGAGTCCCGCGTCGGGATCCAGGCGGATCAGCCCCTGCGCCTCCAGAAGCAGGAGGGCGCGCGCCTCGTTGGTCGCGTCGTTCGGGACGGCGATACGGATCTTTTTCTCCCCGCAGGAGCCGAGTGTCAGGACGGTGCCTACAAGAAGCAGGGTAGCAAAGAGAACGGAAAGCAGTTTTTTCATTGTTTTTTACCTCGAATTTCAAAGATGTGGCTATTATACACCCACTTCGGATATTTGTCAAATACCGTTTTCATATATCGGGATATAGTTTTTTCTTATATCTTGCGGCCGTAGCTATCATAGCGGGAGAGATACTTCCCGATCTCTTCGATGTAGAGGGACGCCATGCCGGAGGGAATACTGTTCTTCCTCTGAATGTATCCGACCTCCATGCTGCCCGTGGGGTTCTCGTCATCCGAGCGAAAGGGGACGGCAATATAGTCCGAGCCGTTCAGCTCCTCGCAGATGATCCCGGGACAAAGGGTATATCCGCCGAGACCGACCATCAGATTCAGAACGGTGGCACGGTCGCAGACCTTGATGGTGCGGGAATACTCGTTGGTGGAGAGGATCTCTTCCGCAAAATAAAAGGAGCTGTCCTCTCCTTGATCGTAGGAGATACAGGTATACTCGGTGAGCATATCGAAGGTGATCTCCTTCTCCTTCGCGAGTGGGTGTCCGCGCCAAAGATAGACGCACGCCTCACACCGAAGGAGGGGGTGAAACTCGAGACTTGCCGAGCGTAAAAGCTTTCCGATCACCTGACGGTTGAGGTCCGAAAGTTGCAAAATGCCGATCTCGCTATATAATTTCGCGACGTCGTCAATGACCGAGCGGGTGCGGGTCTCGCGGATGGCAAACTCGTACTCATCGGTATCGGCATTTTTGACCGTCTCGACGAAGGCTTTGACGGCGAAGGAAAAGTGCTGCGTGGAGACGCTGAATTTTTTCTTATGGCTCGCGGTCTTTCCGTAATGCTCGAGCAGCTCGCGGTAGGGTTGATATACGCCCCTCGCATAGGCGAGGAAGTCCGCCCCCTCCGCCGTTAGGGTGACGCCCCGTCCCGTGCGGTGAAAGACCGTGATGCCGATCTCCCTCTCGAGGTCGCGGACGGCGCCCGTCAAGGAGGGCTGAGAGACATAGAGCTTTGTTGCCGCACGGCTGAAGGAGCCTGCCTCGGCAATGGTGATCGCGTATTTGAGTTGTTGCAGAGTCATAGACACCTCATAGGAAAAATTGATGGTTTCTTATATGATATCACATTTTCCTATAAGAAGCAAGAGGTTTGAAAATTATGAATTATGAATTAAGAATTAAGAATTAGAAGTAAGCCTTGCGTCGTTTTGAATAGAGCTTGCGTTTTGATTGCCCTTTCACTCCTTTCGGAGGGGCGGAACGAGGATTGCAAACGCAAGCTTTTTCAAAAACAAGCAAGGCTCTCATTTCATTCATAATTCTTAATTCATCATTATCCCTCGTCTGTCCGCCAACATATAAGCTTCGCACCAATTCTTAATTCATAATTCTTAATTCATAATTCTTAATTCTTAATTAAAACATCCTGTATATCGTCGTAACGAAAAAGCACAGGGCGAGCCCCAAGAGGAGGGGGAGGGCGAAGGCAAGGAGGGTATAGCGCAGGCTTCCCGTCTCGCGCTTTACGGTCAAGAGGGTCGTGGAGCACGGAAAGTGGAAGAGGGCGAAGAGTGTGGTCGTGATCACGGTGAGGGGCGTCCAGCCCGCATTCACAAAGATCTCGCGGATCTCGGCGACGGTGCCGACCTCGGCGAGGTTCCCCGTCGCGGTATACGCCATGAGCATTACGGGTATGACGATCTCGTTCGCGGGAAAGCCGAGGAAAAAGGCGATCAGGATCACGCCGTCCATGCCGAAGAATCTGCCGACGGGATCGAGGAATGCCGCGGCATACGAGAGAAGGCTCTGCTCCCCTACCGTGAGGTTGGAAAGGAGCCAGATCACGGCGCCCGCGGGAGCGGCGACCGCCGCCGCGCGTCCGAGCACGAAAAGCGTGCGGTCAAAGAGGGAGCGCACCAGAACGCGCCCGATCTCGGGCTTCCGATACGGGGGAAGCTCCAAGGTGAAGGAGGAGGGCTCCCCACGCAGAAGCGTGCGGGAAAGAAGCCACGTCAGCCCGAAGGTGGCGAGCACGGACAGAAGGATCAGCGCGGTCAGAAGCAGCGCCACGGAGAGCGTCGTCCCCACCCCGCCGAGTGTCCCGACGAAAAAGAGGGACAGGAGGGTGATCATCATGGGAAAGCGTCCGTTGCAGGGCACGAGACTGTTCGTCAGAATGGCGAGCGTGCGCTCTCTGCCCGAGTCCATGATGCGACAGCCGACAACGCCCGCGGCGTTACAGCCGAAGCCCATGCACATGGTCAGCGCCTGCTTCCCGCAGGCGCGGCAGGCGCGAAAGGGGCGGTCGAGGTTGTAGGCAATGCGCGGGAGGTACCCCGCGTCCTCAAGAAGGGTAAACAGAGGAAAAAAGATCGCCATCGGAGGGAGCATGACCGAGACGACCCACGCGAGCGTGCGATACACCCCGAGCACGAGAAGCCCGTGAAGCCACGCGGGCGCGCCGAGAAGTACGAAAAGATCGGTCAGGCGATCTTCCATATAAAAGAGCCCCGAGGACAGGAGGGCAGACGGGAGATTTGCGGCATAGACGGTGAGGAAAAACACAAAGCCGAGGAACAGAAGCATCAAGGGATAGGCGGTCCATTTCCCCGTCAGAAGGCGGTCAAGTCTCTCGTCCCGTCCCGCGGCGCGCCGCCTTGCCGTCCCGACGCAGGCGGAGGCGATCTCACCCGCGCGCTCGACGAGCGTACCAACGATCATGTCGCGGTACATGTCGGTATCGATGCCCGCCATAAGTAGCAGTTCCTGCGCCTTCGCGACGGCGGATGAGATGTCCTCATCGGACAAAAGCTCTCGCCCGAGGAAGCTCTCCGCCTCGCGGATCAGGGGTTCGTCGCCTTCCAAAAGTCGCATGGAAAGCCAATGTATATTTACATTTTCGATATGTTTTTCGGATAGAACGGAAACAACGTGTGCAACGGCGTCCTCGATCTCCTCATGGTATTGCGTCGCCGTCGGGTGGCAAAGCGCGGGGGCTCTGTCCACGGCATCGAGCGTTTCGCAAAGGGTGCGGAGCGTCGATTTTTTCCTCGCCGTCGTCCCGACCACGGGGACGCCGAGAATACGCGACAGGGCGGGAAGGTCGACATGCACGCCGCGCCTCCCCGCCTCGTCAAGGAGATTGACGCACACGACGGTGCGCTCGGTCACCTCAAGGGTCTGGAGGACGAGGTTCAAGTTACGCTCAAGGCAGGTGGCATCGCAGACGACCACCGTCATATCGGCGCCGCCGAAGCATAGGAAATTCCGCGCGACCTCTTCCTCCGCCGAATGGGCAAGAAGCGAATAGGTCCCGGGAACATCCACGAGCGCATACGTGTTTCCCTTCGGGGAGGTCGTATATCCCATCGCGGAGGCGACGGTCTTCCCCGGCCAGTTCCCCGTGTGCTGATGCATCCCCGTCAGGGCGTTGAACACCGTGCTCTTCCCCACATTCGGGTTGCCCGCCAGTGCGACGGTCGGCACGCCGTCCCTTCCCTTCCGCGGTGCGTCGTCCACCGCGCCCCGTCCCACCGATTTTCTTGTCAGCCCCATCGTGTTTTCTCCTCACAGAATACAAACTGTCGCCGCATCCTCCGAGCGAATGGCGATCACCGCGCCGCGGATCCGATAGGCGGCAGGATCTCCACACGGGCTCCTTCCCACACACTCTACCGACGTCCCCTCCACCAGTCCGATATCGAGAAATCGGCGGCGCATCGCGCCCGCGGTAAAGAGCCCCCGCACACACGCACATTCGCCGGGGCAAAGCTCGGATAACTTTCGGAATCCTTTCATCTTGGGTCTGTTTCCTCCTCGGGTACGGGCATTTTCCGACAGGGTCGGCATCCCTTCTCTTTTTCTTCCGGTGCCGTGCTACGGCTCCGATAGTCAGTGTATGCCGCGAAAGAAAAACGCGTTCCGCCTCACATATTTCGGGAAAAGAAAAAAGCGAAGCGCGCGGCTCTGTACCGCAATACATGCCGTGCGCTTCGCTGATTTTGTGAAGAATGATTTACATTTATATCGCCGCCAAGATTTTACGAAGAAAAGCATCTCGCGGGAGAACGGAAAATTTATTTCTCCGAGAGATTCATTCTCTCCGAAGATCGAAAAAGCGATTTCTCCGAGCAGTCCCCTTCGATCTCGCCGAAGATCGGAAAACCGATTCCTCCGGGCAGATTCCCTGCAAACATTCCGAAGATCGAAAAACTTATTCCTCCGAGCAGATCCCTGCGATCTCGCCGACGTCGCGGAGAATGTAGGTCGGGCGGTAGGGGAATTTCGAAACGCCCTCGGCGTCGGTGACGCCCGAGAGGACGAGGACGGTATCCATCTCGCTCTCGATGCCCGCGATGATGTCGGTATCCATGCGGTCGCCGATGATCGCGGCGTCCTCACGGTGACAGCCGAGCTTCTTCAATGCGTGGCGCATGATCAGAGGGTTCGGCTTTCCGACGAAGTACGCGCGCTTGCCCGTGGTCATCTCGATCGGAGAGATGAGGGCGCGGCAGGCGGGGACGATCCCCTCCTCGGAGGGACCCGTGATGTCGCTGTTCGTCCCGATGAGCTTCGCGCCACGGAAAACGAGGCGCACCGCCTTCTCGATCTTCTCGTAATTCAGCGAGCGGGTCTCACCGAACACGACGTAATCGGGATTGACATCGTTCATGCTGAAGCCCGCCTCGTAGAGGGCGTAAGTCAATCCCGGCTCGCCGACGACGTACACCGAGCCGTTCGGACACTGTCCCGCAAGGAAGGAAGCGGTGGCAAGGGCGCTCGTGTAAAAGTGATCTTCCCCGACCTCGAGCCCCATGCGCCCGAGCTTCTGCGCGAGCTCACGCGGAGAGCGCTCCGAGCTGTTGGTCAGAAAGAGGAAATCCTTCTTCTCCCGATTCATGAAATCGACGAATTCCTTCACGTGCGGGATGATGCGGTTCCCGTGATAGATCACGCCGTCCATATCGCAGATATAGGCGGTCTTCTGTCTTAATTTTGTAAGGTCCTGTGCCATGGCTTGTCTCCTTCGTTGCAAATGAAATGCGGTTTTCGGTATTTTATGTCCGTCCGTGCTCCCGTACCGGCGATGCCGTCCGAGGTGTCTTTGTCATACCCCGTCTTGACGCGGTAGGTGCTGTCGAGTGTGACAGAAGTTAGGATCACAGAAGGGGCGCGAAAATGCGGATACCGTCGCGGAGCACCTTCTCGAAGAAGGAGAGCCCCGCCTCCTCCATCGTGACCTTATGCGAGTCGGCGACGGTCGAAAGGTAGGAATCCCGCGCAAAAATGACGGTCGGAGAGCCGTACATCCATACGGCGTCCTCAAAGTGGTGTGCAAAGCTCCGATAATCGAAGTTGACGGTGCCGATGACGGCATAGCGGTCGTCCGAGACGAGCAGCTTCTCGTGAATGAAGCCCGGGGTGTACTCGTAGATCGCGACGTCCGACTCCATGAGGTGGGGGTACGCACTCTTTGTCATGAGGTAGACGAGCTTCTTGTCGGGGATATGCGGTGTGACGATCCTGACGTCGACGCCGCGCTTTGCAGCGTGGCAGAGCGCCTCGGTCAGATCGAAGTCGATGATCAGATACGGAGTCGTAATGTAAACATAAGATTGCGATTGGTTGATAATATCGATGAATGCGTCCTTGCCGGTCGAGCGCTTGTACATCGGATAGGGACCGCTCCCGAAGGGGATATAGTAGCCGCCGTCCGACTCTGCGGGACGCACCGAGGCAAGATAATCGTCGGTCTTCGTCACGCTCCTTGCGGCAAGGTCGAAGTTCGCGAGGAAGAGGCGGAGCAGTGCCGCGACCGCGGAGCCCGTGACGCGGATACCGCCGTCCTTCCAATGCCCGAAGCGTTCCTTTTTATTGATATATTCGTCGGCGATGTTGATGCCGCCCGTATAGGCGACCCTTCCGTCGATCACGAGGATCTTTCTGTGGTCGCGGTTGTTGTGCGCGGCGGTCGCCTTCGGCGTGATCCTTCCGAAGCGATGGCAGTCGATGCCCTCCTCGCGCAGAGTCCTGTCATAGTGGCTCGGCAACGTACTCATACAGCCGATGTCGTCGTAGATCATGCGGACCTCGACGCCCGCGGCGATCTTTTGCAGCAGGATCTCATGGATCCCGCGCCACATTTCCCCGTCTTCGACAATGAAAAATTCAAGGAAGATATAGCGCTCGGCGCGGCGCAGATCGGTCAGCATGGCATGGTACATGTCCGCCCCCTCGGGATAGATATGCGACTGCGTATCGGCATAGACGTCGGCAAGGGGATCGTCGGAGAGGATCGCCATCGCCTTTCCCGCCGCGGCGGGAGACTCCTTCGCCAGCTCGTTGAAAGGATCGCGGCTCGCCTGCGGGCCGAGTCTATGTACCCCGACGACCTTTCTCATGTGGCGCGTCTCCTTGCGGGAGAGGCGCCGCCTGTAAAAGACGATGTAGAGGACAAGACCGAAGATGGGGAGCACCGTCACCACGACGATCCACGAGACCTTATACTCGGGGTTTACCTCGCGGTTGATGATGGCGACGAGCGCACCGATGTGTAACAAAAGAATGAGGATCAGCCAGATCGGCGAGAGCGTCGCGAGATTCGACAAAAGGACGGAATAGAAAGCAAGCTCCAAAAGAATGGCAATCGCCGACACCGTATAACGGGAAAAGAAAATACGGCAAAGCTTTCTCACGGGAGACCTCCTTTTTTCGCTTTTTCGGTCAGTCGACCGTCTGCACCTTCAAAAGGTTGGTGGTACCCGATAGATTCAGCGGGACACCCGCGGTAATGACGGCGCGATCCCCCGCCTTGGCAAGTCCGACCTGCTTTGCGCAATCGATGGAATGAAGGAAGAGGGTTTCCGTGTCGCTCTGGTAAAGAGAGAGAACGGGAAAGACACCCCACGAAAGCGAAAGCTGATGATAGGTCTTCTCCTCGGGTGTGGCGGCGAGAATGACTTCGTGCGGGCGGAATTTCGAAACGCGACGGGCGGTGGCTCCCGATTTCGTCACGGCGATGATGATCTCGGCGTGAAGGTCGCGGGCGGTAGTAACGGCGGCGTCGCAGATGGCGTTGGTGAGATCGGTCTCGTCGATGTCACAGCTGAGGTTACGGTAGGCGTCCATCTCAAAGGCATCATACTCCGCCTGCTCTGCGATCTTCGCCATCGTACGGACGACGAGCGCAGGATGATCCCCCGCGGCGGTCTCGCCCGAGAGCATGACCGCACTCGTCCCGTCAAAGACGGCGTTGGCGACGTCGGTGATCTCGGCACGCGTCGGCGTCGCCGAATGGATCATGGACTCAAGCATCTGCGTCGCGGTGATCACGACCTTGCCCGAGCGATAGCACTGACGGATGAAGCGCTTCTGAATTCCGGGGAGCTTCTCGAATTCGATCTCGACGCCCATATCGCCGCGGGCGACCATGATGCCGTCGGAATGTTTCAGGATCTCCTCAAAGTTCTGTACACCCTCGATATTCTCGATCTTCGAGATGATGCGCACGGAATGTCCGCCGTGATAGTTGAGGAAGTTGCGCAGGGCGATCACATCCTCCTTCCGTCTGACGAAGGAAGCGGCGACAAAGTCTACGTTCTCTTTGACGGCAAAGAGAAGATCCGCCTCGTCCTTTTCACCGATATAGGGCATCTCGATCGGGTGGTTCGGCAGGTTGATGCTTTTTCTGTCCGAAACGACGCCGCCGATCTCGACCAGAGTGACGACCTCGGTCTCCGTCGTCCCCGTCACGCGAAGCGCGACGCGTCCGTCGTCGATGAGGAGCCTCACCCCTTCTCCGACCTGTGCGGGAAGTCCCGCGAAATTGATATAGGCGCGCTCGGCAGTGCCGACCGTCTCCTTCGTCGTGAGGGTGAAGGTATCTCCCTCCTGCAAGGTGACTCGCCCGCCCTCAAAGGTGCCGAGACGGATCTCGGGGCCCTTGGTATCGAGCATGACGGCGGCGGGAAGCTTCAGCCGGTCGCGGACGCGGCGGAAGGTATCGATCATCTTCTTATGATAGGCATGATCTCCGTGCGAAAAGTTGAAGCGTGCGACGTCCATGCCCGCGCGGAGCATCTCCTCCATGGTTTTTTCGTCCGAGCACGCGGGTCCGAGTGTGCATACGATTTTGGTTCTTCTCATTGTTTTTCTCTTTTCAAGCTGTGGTTATGTAACGTCTTCTTGTCATTCTTCCTCTTCGTCGGGAGAACCAATGCCGACGACCTCGTCGACGGGGAGAGAGAAGATAATGGCGCCGCCCTCGGTTTTCAGTCCTGCGACATCACGCACGGCTTCCATGATCTTGCCCTTATATTCCTTCGTGGTGAGGAAGGTCAGCGTCTCGGTCTCCTGCTTTAAGGTCGTGCCGAGCTTTCCTTCCACGGCACGGTTGTTGACGGTACGGGTGTGCAGAATGGTACCTCCCGTGGCGCCCGCCTCCCGTGCGGCTTCCACCGCGAGGTCGGAAAATTTCTGTTCTACGACGGCGATAACGAGTTCGTGCATGGTCTTCTTCTCCTTCTTTGGCTTCTGTGGATTCTTTTCGATTCTCTCCGCGCCGCTTAGGACGGCGCCCGAGATCAGACTGGAAATTCCCGAGAGGGGAGCGGTAAACGCCACACCGCGCCCGGGGAGCGCGAGGCGAAGCTTCTTTCCGATGGCGGCAAGCACCGCCTTCTCGGCATTGTCGGGGATCAGGGTGAAAACGATCCGCTTCTCGATCTCGTCAAGACCGAAATAGCTGAGGTAGCTCGTGCGTGCCGTTCCGTTGCAGAGTCCCGACACGTGAAGTGCCGTACAGCATTCGTTGCAGGCATCGGTGTATGCGATCTCGTCCTCTTTGGCGATAATGCCGACGAGAAGCTTGACCCGACGCTCGTCGATTCCGTTTCTTTTAGCCATTATATCACCTCTGCCGCCCGTTTCATCACTTCGGTGAGCACGGGGGCATCTCCTTTCTTCTTCATAGGGTCAGACCTCCGAATACACGGGGCTGTCGTAGTCGATGAAGGTCTCCTGCTCGGAGATAAAGCGCTTTGCGCTGTTCTTCTGCTTTCTGACATAGACCCAGCCGCAGATCTCGAGCGAGATGATGGGGGTCAATGCCACGAAGGCGACACAGCCGAACGCCTGCGTCATGACATTCTCCCCGAGCGTCTGACAGGCGCCGATGGCGAGAGGAAGTACGAAGGCGCTCATCATCGTACCGCTCGCGACTCCGCCCGAATCGAAGGCGATACCGACAAAGATCTTCGGCACGAAGAAGGAGAGCAGGATCGCGATCGCGTAGCCGGGGATCAGAATATACATAATGGAAATTCCCGTCAGAATTCGAAACACCGAAAGTCCGAGAGCGGACGCGACACCGAAAGAGAGTCCGAGTCCGAGGGTACGCCCCGAAATGGCACCCGCCGTCATATGCTCGACCTGCTTATTCAGGACGTAGACCGACGGCTCCGCCTTGACGATAAAGAAGCCGAGGAGCATACTGACGGGGATCAGAAGAAGTCCCGAGCCGACACCCGCAAGATCGGAGCCGAGGGTGTAGCCGATGGGAATGAAGCCGATGTTCGCTCCCGCGAGGAAGACGGTCAGACCGAGGAAGGTATAGAGAATACCGACGCCGATACGAATCAGCTGCTTTCTGCCGAAGGCGTGAGTGACAAGTTGGAAGAAGACAGTAAAGACGAGGATGGGCAGAAGGGCGATCAGCACCTCCTTCGCATAGTCGCCGAGAGCACCGAGGTAGCGGAGAACCCCCTCGCGGGTGTCGACAACGGGTGCGTCGACCGGGTAGTTATACTCCCCTCCCCCGATCTCGATCACAAGTCCGAGAATGAGCACCGAGAGGATCGGTCCGATGCTGCAAAGAGAGATAATACTGAAGGAATCGTCCCTCCCCTGCTTCGATCTCGCGGAGGAAACACCCGCGCCGAGTGCCATCAGAAAGGGCACGGTCATGGGACCCGTCGTCACTCCGCCCGAATCAAAAGCGACCGCGTACAGCGTATCGGGCACAAAGAAACAAAGAAGAAAGGCGAGCGAATAGAAGATCGTCAGAAGCAGTGTCAGGGAGACGCTGAAGACAATATGTAACAGAGCAATCACAAGGAAGATGCCGACGCCGACCGATACGGTGAGGATCAGAAGCCAGTTCGGGACATCCGAAATCTGAGTCGCAAGGATCTGCAGATCGGGTTCGGACACCGTGACGGCGACGCCGATGATGAAACTGACGAGAGCGATCAGCCAGATTTTTCCCGTCGAAGCTACGGTCGCACCGATCTTCGTCCCGAGGGGCTGCATCGACATCTCCGCACCCATCGTGAAAATCGCCATTCCGAGAATGAGGAAGACAACACCGAAGGCGAACAGCAGAAACGTTCCCGACGGCATCGGGGCGATAGTGAGCGCGAGAAGCAGGACGATCGCGCCGATCGGAAGGATGGAAGTCGCGGATTCTTTGAGTTTGTCGATTAGTATTCGCGGCATGGAAGAACCTCCTTTTCAGAAAACACTTTTAATTTTTTCCATAATATCATACCATGTTTTCCCGTTCGTGTCAAGGATTTTTGTGCACACGCGAAGATTTTTTACAAAATCCCGCGTTTCGTTCGAAAAGGCGCTTTCCGCGCGGCACTCTCCCGCGCGGTGGGAAGAGACCGAAGGAAGACGCGAGCGTAGCTTGCGGGGACTCTGCGGGACACGGCGGGAGTTGGTAAGAACATGCGGATTCGCCGCAAGATTTCTCACAGAACGCGGCGAGCTTGGTAAGACGTGCGAGGTGCGCCGTGCGGAATTCTTCGCAGAGTGTGGCGAAAATTTTCAGAGAAGAAGCAAGCGTGCCGCTCGGGGTTCTCCGCGGATCGGGTCGAAATTTGCAAAAAACGCGAATCGCTTCGCACGCAGTCCAAGCCGTCGCGTGCAAATCGATTCGCGCTTTATGGTATTTTTGTATAGATTACTTTATATTACAGTTGTTTCATCAGACGAAGAAAGAATTCCGCCGCGCGTCCGACGACCTCCGTGCGGATGCGCTCGTTGTTGCCGTGGATGGTGCCGCGTTCCTCCGCGGTCAGATCCATGGCGGAGAAGCGGTACACCTTATCCGAGAGGACGCCCCAATGACGGCTGTCGGAGCACTGCACCATCAGATAGGGAGAGACGACCGTGCCCTGCCACGTGTCGCCGACGGCGCGGGCGACCTTGCGATAGGCGTCGCAATCGGTCTCGGAGATACGGCTCGGATCCATGCCCTGAATGATCTCAAGCTTCACGTCGGGGTCGGCGATGGTCTTCTCGAGATATGCGATGCCCGACTCCATGGTGTCTGCGGGATTCAGACGGATGTTCGAGACCATGCTCGCGGTGGGAGGAATGACATTCGAGGCGTCGCTCCCCTTCATGCGGGTGAAGGCGACCGTCGTGCGCATGAGGGCGTTCAGCTCCCCGCCGCTCTTCTTGCAGAGGCGGTCAAGCACAGGTGCAAAGCACCAAAGGTTCGCGAAGATCATACGGTAGACAAAGCTCGAGCGTCTGCCGAGGGTATCGAACATTTCGGCGACCGGTTTTGTGATATGGAAGCGGAAGGGATGCCCTTCGACGCGTGTGCAGGCGCGGGCAAGCACGCCGACGGGAGTATGCGGCTTCGGTGCGGAGGCGTGACCGCCCGCGCTGTTCACCGAATAGCGGACGTCCATCATTCCCTTCTCCGCAATGCCGATCAGAGCACAGGGCGCTTTGACTCCCGGGAAGACGCCCTCGACCACGGCGCCGCCCTCGTCCACGACGAGAGAGGGGGTGAGGTGATGCTCCTTAAAGTATTCGACGATATGACAGGCGCCGTTTCCGTTGACCTCTTCTCCGCCCGAGAAGGCGAAGTAAACGTCATGCTCTGGGGTGAAGCCCGCCTTGAGCAGTTGTTCCGCGGCATAGAGGATGCCGTTGAAAGTGACCTTCGTATCGAGGGTACCGCGTCCCCAGAGAACGCCGTCCTCGATGATACCGTCGAAGGGCGGTTTTTTCCATCCCGACTCGTCGACGGGAACGACGTCGTAGTGCGCCATGAGGACGGCGGGATCGCCCGCTTCTTTTCCCTTCCAGTGGAAGAGCAATGCGCGATCCTCCATGCGGGTGAGGGGAAGCGCCTCGGTCACATGGGGATAGAGCGTCGGAAGAAGGGCGATGAGCTTCTCAAACTCGGCGTCGTCCTCGTCCGCGTGATCGTAACGCGAGACGGTCTTGCATCTGACGAGCGCCTGCAAGGCGGAAACCACGCCCTCACGGTCGAGCTCCACGGGCTCGGGCGCCGCGGCAGGTTCCTCCGTCGGGCGGAAGAGTGCCGTGCGGACGAGGATCACGGCAAGGAATAAGATAAGAAGGGCAAGAACGATCCAGAGAACGATCATATCAAAGCCAACCTTTCTTATAAAGGATGCGTGCGTAAATGAGGGTGAAAATCACGCCGACGGGGACCATCAAACCGACCGTGCTCGCATTCAGTGCGGGAACGGCGATAAAGAGGATGAGCATGAGAAGGACGGGTCCGATCGAAAGTTTCGGATTCTTGGAAATGAAGACGACCGCAAGACCGCCGAAGAGCGCGGGAAGAAGCTGCGCAAAGGAGGCGGAAAGCACCTCGGATTCCAAGATCGGAGCAAGCGGAATGATCAAAAGAACGCCTAAAATGATAACAAAAGTTGTCACAATGCTGGATACGGCGATAGAGATCGTGGAGATGATCTCTCCTTCCTCGCTGCTCGGCTTTACCTCCGCGCGCTCCATGGCGTCGAGGGCACAAGGGAGCTTGAGGTTGGAGATATTGCCCGTAACAAAGGAGAGGTAGGCACCGCCCGCGCCAAGCATCGGCACGTAGGTGAAGATCTCAATAATGCCGACCGCCCAATACATCGGGACGATGGCGATCGCGCCCTTCGCGAGTGCGCCCCACTCGGGCAGAGCGCCGAAGATCAAGGCGACGGCAAAGGGAAACGCGAGGATCATAGCGCAGAGGATAAAGCCCCATATCCGACCGTAGCGGTGGACACCCTGCATATAGGGGGAATCTGTAAGAGTTTTCTTTTCTTCGTTCATCGGTTCTCCTTTCCGCTCAAGCGAGCCATGCGGTATACGGGATCGCGGACGCCATGCCGACGATTAGGCTGATCGGCAGGGCATAATCCTGCATCCAACGCTGTTTGCACTTCTTCGCGACCAGACCGCACGCGGTCATGGCAAGGGCGGAGGTCACCATAACGAGCACGGGAACGAGGCAGGAGACGTCGCCCGAAAAGAGGTTCGTCACGTCGCAGAAGATATAGCCGAGAAAGGCGGAGATCATGCCGAGGAACATCGCGTTGCCAAAGATCTCTCCCCAGCGCTTATCCTTCGTCTCCATGCGGATCATGCCCGACTGGATCTTCTTTGTCAGAAGCGGGACGAGGATCAAGCCGATGAGAATGCCGAAGGTCATGACAAAGGCAACGGTCACGTAATCCGACGCATTCGTCAGCGTAATGTCGGTACCGAGTCCGAGTGCCTCGAGAGCGGCGCCCGCGGCGACCGTCTCATAGCTGAGGGAGCCGATGACCGAAAGGCGAAGCCACGGAAGCGCAATGCCGAGGCTCTTCGAAAGGGAGATGACGCCGACGAGGATCGCGACCGCAGGGGCGATCGTGAAAATGGCGGCGGAGGTGATCGTCTTTTTCAGCACTTCCCTCTTCATGCCGAGTTCCTTCGCGCGTTTCAGTGCCCGCACGAGGAAGAAGACCGACTGCAAGAGGACCGCAAGGATGATGATCCCGACCAAGACGAACAAAATCGGGTGATTCACAGAGAATTCCATACGATGTTCCTTCCTAAAAATAATATGGTATCTATTGTAATCCTTTTGCGACGGCTTGTCAAGTGCTTTTTTCATAAAAATGCAAGTTTTTTTGATTTTTTATTCAAATTCGGAAGAGTTTCGGCATTTATCAAGCGGATATTGATATGAATATCGGCTTTTTATTCATTTCGGAAACGTTTTGTTCAAAGTTTTTGACGGATGCGGTGAGAGATAAGGCGGGATCGCGATGAATCTGAATGCGATGCAAAAAGCACCCCGAGGAGGGGTGCTTTGGTGTGTTTTTGAAGGGATGGTGGCTTCCGCTTTGTCGTGATTTTTCTTGACTTGAAGCGTCATGATTTTTTCTTGTCTGAAAGTGTCGCGGATCTTTTGTCTGAATGTGTCACGGATCTTTTTTGTCTTGAAGCGTCACGCTTCTTTCTTGTCTGAACGTGTCACGGTTCTTTCCTTGTTTCGGAGCGCGCCGAGGCGTTTTTTTAGTGAAGAGTGAAAAAGGAAAACCTCTCCGCCGCGTTGCGACGGAGAGGTTTTGGTGGAGACGAGGGGGCTCGAACCCTTGACCTCACGGATGTGAACCGTACGCTCTGACCAACTGAGCTACGCCTCCGAATTTCTCCGACGTGTCGGAGAAGTCCGAGTGCCCCACCTCTATGGGGTGCCCTGCACGCGACCGAAGTCGCGCGGATGTTTTGGTGGACCTGGTGGGATTCGAACCCATGACCTCTGCGTTGCGAACGCAGCGCTCTCCCAACTGAGCTACAAGCCCGTACCGTTTTTCGGAAGAAAAAATGCTCGCTTCGCTTGCCTTCGCGGCGAAGCGGATGAAGAGACGGAAGGCATTCTCGCTTCCCGGTTCTTTGCGTGGGGTTTGCGAGATCGATGCGAGAAGGGGTGCTTCTTGCCTTTTCCGTTTTCTTCAATATATTTCTTCTATTTTATTTCTATCATTCCTTCTTTCTCCTTTTTCTTCTTACCTTAAAGCGCATCCGACGTTTTCGTGAAGAGTAAAAAGTGAGAAGGATGAAGTAAAATTCTTTGTCGCATGGCTCCAAAGAATTTTGGTGGAGCATAGGGGATTCGAACCCCTGACCTCAACACTGCCAGTGTTGCGCGCTCCCAACTGCGCTAATGCCCCGAACACATGCTATTTTACCATAGGGCGCGAAGTTTGTCAAGGGGGTATTTGTATTTTTTCCGATTTCTTGGCGTCTGTTTCCCGACGATCAAAATTCTCGTTCTTTTTTCTCGTTCTTTTTTTCATTTTCTTCTTGACAAATAAATTTAGAATTATTATAATATTATTAGAATAATTCTAATTTCAAGGAGAGATTTATGAAACAGAAATTTTTTGTATGCCGTACCTGCGGTAAAATGATAGCCATGGTCAAAGAGAGCGAATGCCCCACGCTTTGCTGCGGTGAGGAGATGGTCGAGCTGATCCCTGGTGCGAAAGACGCATCGAAGGAAAAGCATGTCCCCGTCGTGCATGTGGACGGAAACCGTGTGCACGTACAGGTAGGCGCCGCCCTGCATCCGATGTCGCCCGAGCATCTCATCGAGTGGATCTCCGTCCGAACAACGCGCGGGAATCAGCGTCGCGACCTTGCCGCGGGGGACGCGCCCGAGGCGGAATTCCTCCTTTCGGAAGGAGAGTCGGTAGAGGCGGTCTACGCTTACTGCAACCTCCACGGTCTTTGGATGGTAGAGATCTGCCAATAATTCTTTACAAATACGACGCAATTTCGCAAGCGAGAAGGGGCTGTCGCATTTAGCATCTTCCACACGAAAACGAAAAATGACCGAGAATCATCTTGATTTTTCGGTCATTTTTGCATATTGATTTAGAATTTTTCGGTTTATGCGCTTCGTGCGACAGCCCCTTTTTCTATGAAACAAAACCGGGCGTTCGCGTGAATTCGCTCTTCTCTCAGATCGCCTTTGCAAAGGTCGTAGTCAGATTCCCTTCGCAAAGGTCGTGGTCAGATCGCCGAGATAGGAGGTATCTCCGATCGACTCGGCACGGAGGGTATCACCTTCGGCGAAAAGAACGGAGGTCGAGGCGTTCGGCACCCAGCGGAGCTCCTGCATCGTGCGTCCCGTCGCAAGGGACAGCAAAACGCGCACGGGGGTCGCGTGGGTGGCGAGGAGGACGGTCTTTCCGTCGTATTCCTTGACAAGACGAGCGAACGCGGGGAGAACCCTTGCTCTTACGTCCTCGACGGACTCTCCCTCGGGGCAGGCGCCGTGGTCGATGTCGCCGAGCCACGTAGCGAGCGCCTCGGGATATTCCTTCCCGATGTCCTCGTAGGTATGCCCTTCAAAGCGCCCGCCGTAGATCTCGCGGAAAGCGGGCTCGCGTCGGATCGGGAGGCCCTTCTCCTCTGCGGTCGGCGTGACCGTCGCGACAACGCGGGAAAGGTCGCTCGAGACGATGGCGTCGATCGGAAGATCGCGCAGATGTTCGGCAAGGCGGCGCGCCTGTTCCCTGCCCGTATCGGTCAGCCCGATGTCGAGCCGTCCCGTAAAGGTGCGGTCACGATTGCTCTCGCTCTGTGCATGACGGACAAGATAGATCTTGGTCAAAGGAGCTCTCCCTTCTTTTTCTTTTCCTCCTTCAACAGTCGGAGGTAGTATACGGGCATGGCAGACCAGCCGTGGCAGAGACTGCCCGCGCCGCCAAAGTCCTCGGCGCCCTTCTCGGTCTCCCAGAAGGTGGTAGCACCCGCATCGAGCATCGGCACGTATTTTTTCAGAATGTCCGACAGGATCAGATCTTCGTACCCGCCGACCGAAAGCAGAGCGTCATAGAAGAAGGTGTTCATGGAGAGCGTGATCGGTACGAGCGTATCGTCGGCGAGCATCCGTTTGGCAAGAGCGGCATCGCCGAGCCCCGCGAGGATCGCCATGGAATTGCCGAGGACGCTGTACGTCTCGTCTCGCGTCGAGAGGCGATAGAGCCCGCGCTCCTCTTGATAGAAGGTGTGGCGGATCGCCTCGCGCATGGCTTCGGTATCCGTCTTCTCTCCGAAGAGAGCGTCGGCATACGACACGGCGCGCAGGTATGCGAGGTTCAGGATCAGATCATAGGAGCTCGGTGCGTGAAGCCTGTCTTTGTCCGCCTCCCCGCTACTTCCCTCGCTCCACTCGTAAAAATTCCACGCGGGCGGCGGGAGAAGAGGGATGAGTCCCGTCTCGTCGACGGACTCGCGAAAGAAGGCGAGGATCCTCTTTACGGTCTCCTCCGTCTCGGGAAGGATCGACGTGTCTTCGGTAAACTTCACGTACTCGGCAAGCTGTATCGGATAGATCAGAGAGAAAAAGGGGATCGGGAGAACGATGCCCGAGGGCGCGCAGATATTGAGCAGTCCGCAATCGAGCTGTGACTTCGCGAGGAGAAGAAGATTCTCCCGCTGGAATTTATGACCGCGGAAGGCAAAATAGCCCGCGAGCATCTGATTTCGGCTGTCCAGCGCGTAGAGCGCCTGCTCCCGCCACGGGCAGTCCTCATAATGCTCGTGCATACAACATTTCAGGGTGTAGACCGAGGTATCATAGATATTTTGTAACGTTTTGTTTTCAAATTTGATCTTATTTGCCAACACGGGGAATTCTACGAGGCGAATTCCGAGGTATTCGATATGGATCTTTTTGGAGTTGACAAAGAGGTATCTTCCCGCGAGGCGGCGATAGGGATTCAGATAGAGATTGCGTCCGGCCCCCGCGCGGAATTCCACGCTGAAATCGCGTCCCGACACGAACCTTTGCACTATGCCGTCCGTCAGGTGCTCGGCGTAGGAGATCGTGAGCTCGCATTCCTCCTCCGCAACGATGTCCATATCGAGGAAGCCGACCGTCTCGCATCCGAGGTCGACGAGATACCCGTCCTCCCTCTCCGTCAGGGTGATCGGGCGTCTTGCACCGAGCTTCAGATTCGGAAGCTCGCGCTCGCGGCAGGTGAGCGTCTCGTATACGGTCGCGGGCGCCGCGCGTCCCGCATCGCAGAACACGGTATTGTCATAATAGAAGGAATCGCCGAGCTGCGGGGTGATGCGCTTACAGTACCCGCTCCGATAGTTGAGATTGCGGGTGCAACGCACCGTCGCGTCGCTCGTGAGGAGCACCTTTTTCCCGCATTCGACGGTGAAGGCAAGATAGGCATCCGCGGCGATATAGGTCTGGGTATCGGCGCCGCCGTGCCACGCGGTGATCTTCAGGGAATTCTCCTTTTCGCAAAAGGAGGTGATGTCGAAGACGAGAGCTTCCTTGTCCTCGGGGAAATTCTGACACGCACCGAAGGCGCAGAGCGTCCCGTTGCAATAGGCGGCGAATTTATCGTCCGTCGAGATCTTGAGAAGGACCTTCTCCCCCTTCGGCACCTTAAAGTCTGCCGTAAAATCCATGTATTCGTCGCGGGTGTTGCGTCTTTCTCCCCATATGGCTTTTGCTATCATGGCGTTTCCCCCTTCTTTTGTTTTTCGGAAAGTGTATCAGAGCACGGTCTCCATGCCGATCTTCTGCACCTTCATGCCGAGCGAGTCGTAAAAGCGGCGCGCGCTCTCATTCCCTGCCCACACGTTCAGCGTCACGTTATACGCTCCGATGCCGCGTGCAAAGGTCAGGACGTGCTCATACAGCGCGTGCCCGATACCGCTGCCGCGCGTCTGCGCGTCGACGCAAAGGTCGTCGATATACACCGTGCGGTAGCCCGTCGTCGCGGTATCCTTCGTATGGTCGAGAACGATGCAGAAAGCGTAGCCGAGAATTTTCCCTTCTTCTTCAAAAACGAAGATCGGGCGATCCTCGTCCTTCACAAGAGCGAGAAGCTCCTCGTCGGTATACTTTTTTCTCCCGTCCCGAAACAGATCGGGGCGCAGCTTTGCATGGATGCGGTTGACCTCGATCAGTAGCCTGTCCAGTGCGGGAATGTCTTCTTCCGTCGCGCGTCGTATCATGATTTTCTTTTCCTTCTTTACGTTTGATTTTTCTTCCCTTATTGTACCATACTTCTTTCGCTTTTGCAAGAGAAAAAAAGGAAAATGCCGCCTCGTAGCCGTCCATTATCTTCGCAAAGTCGGTATTTATTTCGCCCGCCTGCTCCAACAGCGACTTATATCCTTCTTCAATGAGTTTCACTTTCGTATACCCGTGTTTCTTCAAAAATGCGTCTATTTCTTCCGCCGTTTCTCTCGGTATACTCGTTCCCCATACCACGTTCTTGGCTTTTCTCTCGTTCTTATGCTTTTCTTCATATCTTTTATCTCTTTCGCTTCTCGGTTTCATTTCTAAACCCTCCGAAAATATATCATCGTATCAATACGACGATTATATTTTACCGATTTCTGCGTTCAGAGTCCAGCTCTTTTTTTGTGAACAGAGAGTAAAAGCCGTCTCTTTTTTCAATCAGGCAGATAATTTTTCCCTGTGGACTCCTGCTTTCGGTTTTCTTTTTCTTGACATTTTGAAAAGTCGGTTTCCGACTTGTTCATCCTTGCGATTTTCCGATAGTTTGGAAAATCCTTATCCTGCTTGTTTTTCGATACCGTTTTCAAAAGTATTTTCCTGTCGATTCCGCTTTGTTCCGCTTCGGAAACGTATTCTAACTTGTGTTTTGTTTCATCGTTTTGTACTCTTTTTTCATTTTCTTTGTTGCAATTTTTCCTTTTCAGAGTCCACAGAAAGAGAAATTATCCCTCTACTATAAATGGACATTTGCAAGCCGTTTCGTAGGGGTATTTCACGAAAAATTTACAAAAAAATTGCCGAGATGCTTCCCGACAACCGAATATAAAAGGAAGTCCGAGTGTATTCGGACTTCCCTTTTTCTTTCTATTAAGGCAACACCGTGTAGCGTCCTTTCCGCTTTTTGCATTTGCTACTTATGCGTTGCTGCAATTGAGACTATAAGTTACTTTTGTATCGGTCGTGCCTGAAAACTTCTGCGCCACAACATAGACGTAGTATACTTCGCCCCCATTTATGGTGAAAGAATACTCTCCCTTCGTTTTGGTCAATGATTTTATTAGATTCCCTTGTTCATTGTAAATAACCGCAACGCAGTCGGCATCTGTTTCATCCAATTCAAACGAGACCTTTATGTCCTTGCTTGTCGATCCATCGTCAATTGCCATTTTGTAGCATTCATATGTCGGTTTACTTTCTCTTACGGCGAGCGTCGCGTCATAAGTATCTTGCGAATAGATGTTTGTCGGATCTTCTATCACAATGTCGAAAACCAACTCGACAGAGTCCGTATCGTAGACCCACACAGACTTGGTGACATATTGACGATTAAAGAAGTAATTATATGCAAAATCATACGTGTAAGTTCCCGGACCGCCGTATCCTGCGGTGTAGCCGCCGACGTTGTATTCATTGCCAACTCTCACGAGTTGCGCAAGGGCAAACTTATCATTGCCTTTCACATATACGTTTATGGTGACGTTTTTACCTACGGCATATTTGGCGAGATAACTCTCGATGCTGTTTTCCTCGCCTTGTTCTTTAAAAGAAGTTGCTCCGTATACGATTGTGGCATCCGCATATATATCCGAGTTTTCAACGCCGTTCACTTTTACCGTTGACGTCGTTTTTATTGTCTTCATATCGACATAGACGGTACAGGAAACGGAAGAAATTTTGTAATTCGCGGCATCGTCACCCGTAAGCGTAAATTTGTCGGCGGATGTAATTACCGCATTTTTTCCTACACTAATGCCCGAAGAATCAATCTTAACAAGCACTTCATCACCGTCGACTATCTGGGCTTTGTCTCTTGTGTCAATTTCGAGTTCTTCATAACGTTTGTCAGTAACGTAAACTATATATCCGTAGCGAAGGCTGATTTCTTTTTGAGTGATGGCGAAGTCTGCGGTTTTTTCAACACTTCTATACACCGCGTTGCCCTTTGTCACCACTTTAACCGTATATTCGCCGACCGCTTTCGGGACTCCGCCATCTGCCGCTTTGACATAGTCGGTGTCGGGAGCATCTTTTGCCTTGTACGCAACATAGTCAATCATACCCCGAGCCCACTCACTGATTTCGCTCGGCTTGATAGGGTTATTTTTGCCGGTGTACTCTTTGTCTGCGACATTCAACTCCAAAATACGGTCAATCGTTGCTTCTCTTTCATAATCGCAAACGTTGCAATCGAAATCGTCGTCATCCGTGTATTTATGTTCCGCAAAATCTTTGGTTTTGTCCTCGTGTCCGCAGGTGGTCGGGCGATAGTGTCCGCTTTCGTCGGTATTCACCCAAGCCGTCATATTATATTTGTGCGTGTGAGGAAGTTTTTCAATCGCTTCCGTCTTTGTTTGTCCGCACACGGTGCAAGTGTAAGTCTTCACGCCCTCTGCCTCTTCCGTTGCGAGTGTAGTCACTTCGCCGTCATTCCAACTGTGCGCTGCAACGTCTTTCTTTTCGCCCGTATGCTCGCAGGTGGCGGGGTGCCAGTGGCTCGTGGCGTCCTTTTCCCAAACTTCCGTATTATATTTGTGCGTGTGAGGAAGCTTTTCAATCGCCTCCGTCTTTGTCTGTCCGCACACGGTGCAAGTGTAAGTCTTCACGCCCTCTGCGTCTTCTGTCGCGGGTGTAGTCACCTCGCCTGCGTTCCAACTGTGCGCTGCAACGTCTTGCTTCAAAGCCGTGTGCTTGCAGGTTGCGGCGTGCCAATGTTCGGCGTCGTTTTTGCTCCATTCGGTTGCATAAGTGTGTTCGTGTCCGAGCGCAGGGATTGCCTCGATTTTGGTTTGTCCGCACACGGTGCAAGTGTAGGTCTTCACGCCGTCGGCTTCCTCCGTTGCGGGGGTGGTCACTTCGCCTTCATTCCAACTGTGCGTTGCGACATCTGTCTTTTCACTCGTATGAGCGCAGGTGGCGGGGTGCCAGTGGTTGATTTCGTCTTTTGCCCATGTCGATGTGTCAAACGTGTGCGTATGAGCAATGGTGCCGACAGATTCCGTTTTTGTTTGTCCGCAAACAAGGCAGGTGTAGGTCTTTTCACCTTCCTCTGTTTCGGTCGGTGCTTTTGTTACTTGCCCTTCGTCCCAACTGTGCGTTGCAACGTCTTTCTTTTCGCCCGTATGCTCGCAGGTGGCGGGGTGCCAGTGGCTCGTGGCGTCCTTTTCCCAAACTTCCGTATTATATTTGTGCGTGTGAGGAAGTTTATCAATCGTCTCCGTCTTTGTCTGTCCGCACACGGTGCAAGTGTAGGTCTTCACGCCCTCTGCATCCTCTGTTGCGGGTGTAGTCACTTCGCCAGCGTTCCAACTGTGCGTTGCAACGTCTTTCTTCTCGGTCGTATGAGCGCAGGTTGCGGCGCGCCAATGTTCGGTTTCGTTTTTGCTCCATTCGGTTGCAAAAGTGTGGGTGTGCGTGAGTTTTGCCACCGCTTCCGACTTTTGATAGCCGCAGGTGTTGCAAGTGAAAGTTTTTACGCCCTCCGCATCTTCGGTCGGCGCTTTTGTCACTTCACCGTCATTGAAATCATGGGCGATTTTTTCGGATGTGTCCGAGTGCTTTTTGATTGTACATTCATGCCAGTGGCTTGTTTGGTCAAACTTCCACTCGCTCGAATACTCGTGCTTTTTGTCATTGCAGGCGGAAAGCACCGCAACCGACAACACAAGCGTGAGTACAACCGCAAGGATTGTGATAAATGATTTTCTTTTCATAGTTTTGTCTCCTTTTTTAGAGAATTTATTTCAAATCGCTTTTATATTCGCGACCTAAAACCGTTGTTTGTATGGGATTTTTTGTCATTCAGAGGAGCGTAGCGACGTAGGAATCCAGCCGTTGGCGCATATCAAATTTTCTGTTTATACGCCGCTTGGCAATAAAAAGCAAAAACGCACCGCCCCATAGATTTTCACCTATGTGGTAGTGCGCTTATTTTTGTTGTATAAAACCCGAAAAGGGCGGACTTACGGCTTGCTTGCTTGCTTGCTTGCTTGCTTGCTTGCTTGCTTGCTTGCTTGCTTGC
>CAVEOF010000002.1:0-40981 GCA_963617165.1 Coriobacteriaceae bacterium
GCACGGTGGTGTGAGAGGTCGGCTGCTCACCTAATGGGTAGCCTCCTACTCGATTGAAAGAGATTGCACGGCTCCGAGATCGCGCCGCACGATCAGCGGGAAGCGATTGGATTGCGAAGCTTATCGCAACGCGCATTTCATCGCGCCGCGTGTTTTGCGTGTCTTACGCTTTTTATCGCGCCGCATGTTTCGCACGCTGTACGTTTTCCTTGACGGCGTTATATGCAGTCTAATTCATAATTCATAATTCATAATTCTGAATTATCAAACTCTTTCTTTGATCTCTTTTGTGATCTTTTCGACAAAGGCGTCGAGCGACATGGTTTCGTTTGCGGCGCTGTCGCGGTAGCGGACCGTGACCGTGCCCTCCTCGGCTTCCTTCTGACCGATCACGAGCATATAGGGAACGCGGTCGACGACCTGCGCCTCGCGGATCATATAACCGATCTTTTCGTTGCGGTTGTCGAGCTCGACGCGCACGCCCGCCTTGCGGAGTGCTTCGTACACCTTCTCGCCGTAGGGCGCGCACTTCTCGGAGACGAGAAGCACCTTCGCCTGCGTGGGAGCGAGCCAGACGGGGAATTTACCCGCATAGTGCTCGGTCAGCACGCCGATGAAGCGCTCGATCGAGCCGAAGCAGACGCGGTGTACCATGATGGGGCGCTGTTTTTCGCCCTTTTCGTCGGTGTATTCGAGTCCGAAGTTGAGGGGCATCTGGAAGTCGAGCTGGATCGTGCCGCACTGCCACGTTCTTCCGATGGAGTCCTCGAGATGGAAGTCGATCTTCGGACCGTAGAACGCGCCGTCTCCCTCATTGACGGTATAGGGAAGACCGAGCGATTCGAGCGCACTCTTGAGTCCGTTCGTTGCCGCCTCCCAGTCCTCGTCCGAGCCCATGCTGTTTTCGGGACGGGTGGAGAGCTCGACAAAATACTTGAAGCCGAATTTCTGATATACCTCATTGATGAGGTGGACGACGCCGACGATCTCATCGGTGATCTGCTCACGGCGCATGAAGATATGCGCATCGTCCTGTGTGAAGCAACGCACGCGGAAGAGTCCGTGAAGCGCACCTTTCAGCTCGTGACGGTGCACGAGTCCGAGCTCGCCGACGCGCATCGGCAGATCGCGGTAGCTGTGCGGCTCGGAGCGGTAGACCATCACGCCGCCGGGGCAGTTCATCGGCTTGATGCAGTAGACCTCGTCGTCGATGACGGTCGAATACATGTTGTCCTTATAGTGATCCCAGTGACCACTGGTCTCCCAGAGGTGACGGTTCATGATCATCGGGGTCGAGACCTCGACATAGTGCTCTCTCGTATGGATCTCGCGCCAGTAGTCGATGAGCGCGTTCTTGATCGCCATGCCCTTCGGAAGGAAGAAGGGGAAGCCGGGCGCCTCGTCGCAGAGCATGAAGAGCTTCATTTCCTTACCGATACGGCGATGGTCGCGGCGCTCTGCCTCTTCCATCTGCTTGAGGTATTCGTCAAGCTCCTCCTGCGTGCGGAAGGCGGTGCCCTTCACACGGGTCAGCATCTTGTTGTTCTTATCGTTTTTCCAGTACGCGCCCGACTGACCGAGGATCTTGAACGCTTTCAGCGCCTTGGTGTAGCAGAGGTGCGGACCGACGCACATGTCGACATATTCGCCCTGTTTGTAGAAGCTGATGACGGCATCCTCGGGGAGGTCGCCGATGTGCTCGACCTTGTATTTTTCGCCTCTCTCTTCCATGAGCGCGATGGCTTCCGCGCGGGGAAGGGTAAAGGGCTTGATGGGCAGGTTCTCTTTGACGATCTTCTTCATCTCGGCTTCGATCTTCGCGAGATCCTCGTCGCCGAGCTTCGTATCGCCGAGGTCGACGTCATAGTAGAAGCCCTTCTCGTTCGCGGGGCCGTAGGCGAAGTCCGCCTCGGGGAACAGGCGCGAGATCGCTTGCGCCATGATATGGGCGGCGGTGTGGCGGAGGATGTGCAGCTCCTCCTCGGGGGCACATTCCGCGACGTGCCCGTCGTTGTAGATCACTTTCATTTCGGAAGTCTCCTTATCAAAATCATATTCGTAATAAAAAAATAAGCCCCCGACGGACAAACGCCGTCAAGGGTGCAAAATACGCACGGTTCCACCTTGAATTTTCACTCACGACCCTTAACGCGGGCAGACGGCGGCGCATACTTGTCCTTCCGCGCCGCGGCTCGGGAACGGTCTTCCCCCACATCTACCGAAAGCGCTCACAGCCAAGGCGCTTCTCTCTGAACGGAGAATGTAGGATACTCTTTCCTTCTTTGCCGTTACCCCTATTATAGCACCCCTTTTTCTCAAAGTCAAGAAAATCCCGCAAAATTTCGGCACAAAGGGGGAAAAAATTCACACCTTTCCCCTTGCAAAGAGGAAAAAACATGATATAATAGAAGAAAAGAGAAAAAACGGGCGTTCGCCCCTCTTCGCACGCGTCGCAAGACACGCGTTTTCCGTCCATCTTCGTGCGCACCGCGAGACGCGTGTTTTTACCATCTTTGCACGCACTGCAAGACACGCGTTTTCCGACTATCTTTGCACGTACCGCAAGACGCATGTTTCCGCCTATCTTCGCGTGTACCGTAAGACGCGCGGTTTCCGACTATCTGTGCGCGCACCGCAAGACGCGTGTTTTGTAAGCGGCGGGCTTGCGTGAAGCACGGGGACGCCGAAAAAAAGAATTCACAGCCCGCCCGGGCGAGAACGCCGCGGGAGGGCACCAACAGAAAGGCATGGTACCGTTATGCATATTCAGGAATCGGGAGAGATGTATCTTGAGACCATTCTCCGTCTCTCCGAGCAAAATCCCAACGTCCGCTCGGTGGACGTGGCGGAGGAGCTCGGATATTCGAAGCCGAGCGTTTCCCGCGCGGTCGGACTTTTGAAGAAGGGCGGGTATCTCAACATGGATTCCGCGGGCTATCTTACGCTTACCGAAGCGGGGAACGCCCTCGCGGCGAAGATCTATGAGCGCCACCGCGTCCTCACCGTGATGCTTACGCACCTCGGCGTCAGTGCGGAACAGGCGGCGGAGGATGCCTGCAAGATGGAGCATATCATCAGCGACGAGACCTTCGACGCCATCAAGCGTCATATCGCGAAGGAGAACGAAAAGACCGAGGCATGACCCGACTTCGTGGACAGCGCCGACGCGAAGCCAACCTCCTTCGGGCGCATGTCGTTCCCACATTTCGAGCAAAAAGCCTTCCCGCAGTAGGGAAGGCTTTTTGCTCGATTGATCGAAAAACAGATGTTTTTGCAACGTTTGCTTTACTCTTTGCTATCTTTTACGACATAGACCGTGCCGCACCACGGGCACTTTCCGCTTTCACCGCGAAAGTCGAAACGCGCGGCGCAGGAGGGGCAAACGACACTGTGAAGCTCTCCTTCTGGATTTCTTAGCACGAGCGTGTCTCCCTCCCGCACGAAGTCGGGAAGATACCCCTTCGCAAAGCAAAGATCGATCTTCGCCCGCACGGTGTCCGCATCGAGGCGTGTATGTGATGTGAGCTGTTCCACCGTGGAAAGTCCCTTGTCCTCGATCGCCGAGACGAAGCCGCGAAGCTCCCGCTTCCCGCCGTATGCGACCCACAGGATCGGCGTGGCGTAAAATCCGCCCACGAGCAAAACGATGCCGAGCACGAGAAACAGCGTATTGACCCCCGAGGACGAAAACGCGCCCGTCGCGCCGAGAAGCAGGAGGGGAAGCCCTGCGGCAAACAGGACCGAGACGACGATCCCCGCGATCAGCAATTTTTGAATTTGAGAATTCAGTTTTTTCATCATTCCTCCGTGCCGTCATGGTCGGCACTCTGTCGAAAATAGGGAAGACCGAAAGACTGCGGAAAAAGGGTGCGCCCGTCGCGCGGAATACAGAGAGCGCTCGTGCGCACAGTCTCGCTCGCGCGGAAAGCGCCGCACCTTGCACGATATAAAGGAGTCTGTGCGCCAAAACTCTCGCTCGCGCGGGAAGCGCTTGTATCTTACACGATATAACGGTTGTCTGCGCGCAATAACTACCGCTCGTGCGCAAAAGCCGTGTCTACACCGTTTGCGGAGAAAAGTCTCTTCGCGAGGAGGTCTTCAAAAGCGGCGATACCGTTCTCGGCGAGAAGACCCTGTCACGCAGCGTGACGTACCCTTGCAGATCATCGCACAGATCGTCACCGATCGCCTTCCTTCCACAGTATAGCACATGTCGCGAAAAAATGCAAGATTTTTCTTGACAGAGGCGGGGAATCGTGCTACAATAGCTGACGGAATTTTATGTGAGAGGGGAGATATGACCGATGATCGAAGAGATTGCGCCGTCCCGCGCCGAAAAGCATCCCGTCCTGTCGCGCATTCTCCGCTTCCCGCGGAAAAATCCCGTTCTCACGGTCGCCCTGCTCGCCGCGGCGGTGACCGCGTGCTTCGTCCCGCCCGACGGAGAATATCTCGGGTATTTCGATTTCAAAACGCTGACCTGCCTGTTTTCTACCCTTGCCGTCGTGTGCGCGTTAAGGAATATCCGCTTTTTCACCGCGCTCGCAAGGCGCATTGTCCGCCTCGCGGGGAATCTGCGCGCCGCGGTCTTCGCCCTCGTTTCGATCACCTTCATCGGCTCCATGCTGATTGCGAACGACATGGCGCTGCTCACCTTTCTCCCCCTCGGCTATTTTGTCCTTGACTCGACGGGGCAGAGAAAGCACATGGCAATGACCTTCATCTTGCAGAACATCGCCGCGAACCTCGGCGGTATGCTGACCCCCTTCGGCAATCCGCAGAATCTCTACCTTTATTCTTATTATCACATCCCGACGGGTGAATTCCTTCTCACGATGCTTCCGCCCTTTCTCCTTTCGATCTCCCTGATCTTCCTCGCCGTCTTCCTCTTTTTCGGGAAGGAACCGCTCGAGATCTCGGGGGAGGACATTCCGATCCCGCCCGCGCGCACGACGGCGTATCTGTTGCTGTTCGCCTATTCGATCGTTATCGTCTTTCGCGTGCTGCCGTATTGGACGGCGCTGATTTTGATTCCCGTCGCCCTTCTGTTTCTTGACAGACGCGCATTGTTGCAGGTGGATTACGCACTTTTATTTACATTTTGCGCATTTTTCATCTTCTCCGGCAACATGTCCCGCATCGGGGCGGTCAGGGAGCTGTTTTCCTATCTGCTCGAGAAGAGCACGCTTCTTTTCAGCGTTCTTTCCTGTCAGGTCATCAGCAACGTGCCGAGCGCCATTCTTCTCTCCAGCTTTACCGACAATTACCGTGCGCTTTTGCTCGGGGTGAATATCGGCGGCACGGGCACCCTCATCGCCTCCCTCGCGAGCCTCATCACCTTCCGCACCTACACGAAGGAGAACCCTGGGAAGACGGGCGCGTATCTTCGCCTGTTCACCGCCGTCAACGTGGTCTTTCTTGTCCTCCTGACCGCGTTCTGCTTTCTTCTTGTCTGAGGAGCTTTGACGGAATTCTTCATATTCGACATATGATTGAATATTATCCCGTCGATTTTGTGCAAAACGCTGAAATTTTCAAAGCCCCGCGGAAAAACGGTTGACTTTTTCTCTGCGGTGCGATATAATGTTACCAATCATTCAAAAACGCCCAAGGATAGAGGCGCGGAAGCTATGAGTGACCCGAGCACGGCTCGTCAAAGCCGCGGGGAAAGGAGCTTTCGCCGAAATAGGGAAGGGGTTGACGCCCGTTCTTTGTTGGGGGTATGCAGAAGATGTATGCCACTGTCGCGCAAGCGGAGAGCTATCACGGAGCCAAGAGATGCGTTCGCCGCCTTTGACGGCATGACGGTTTTTTGCCTGTGATACTGTCACAGGCTTTTTTGTTTGAAATTTTTCTTCCGAAAGGAACCCGTTATGAAAGCACTTCTCTCCCGTCTCGCCGCCCTCGCCTTGATCGCGGGGACGCTCCTCGCCCTTGTCTCCTGCGGCACACGCACCGCGACGGACATCTCGGGCGCTGCCTCGATCGCCGACCTTGCGGGCACAAAGATCAGCGCGCAGGCAGGCACCTATCACGAGATCGCCCGCACACAGATCCCGAACGTCGGCGGGCAGGTGTACGCCGACTTCGACTCCTTGCTCGCCGCCCTGCAATCGGGCGCCATCGACGGCTATATCGCCGAGGAGCCGACCGCCTTCGTCAATTGCCGCAAGGATTCCACGCTCGGCTATCTGAAATTCACCAACAATCAAAACGGCTTTACCGCTACTGCCGACGATACCGCGATCGCGGTCGGCTGTAAGAAGGGCTCCCCCCTTGTCGCGCAGATCAACGCCGTCCTCGCCACGCTGACCGAGGCGCAGAAGAGTGCCCTCATGGAGGAGATGTTCACCGTCAGCTCGGGCGGCACCGTCCCGTCTTATTCCGTCTCGAACGAAGCCCCCGCGGCTCCCGTCGGAACGTTGAAGATCGCGATGGAATGTGCCTATGACCCCTTCAACTGGACGCAGACGACCGACGCGAACGGTGCCGTGCCCATCCAAGGCATGACCGGCGCGACAATGTACGCGAACGGCTACGACGTGCAGATCGCGAAATATATCGCGAACGCCCTCGGCATGACCCTCGAGGTCTATTCCGTCGAATGGGACAGTCTCATCAACGGCGTGCAGGCGGGCACCTACGACGCCATCATCGCGGGCATGTCCCCGACCGAGGAGCGCCGCGAGAAGATCGATTTCACAACGCCCTACTATTCCTCAAACCTCGTCGTTATCTACAAGAAGTAAGGCGGAATCAAGAAAAATGCAATTTTTTGTTGACATATTCAACATTTTTAAGAACTACTCGGGCTATCTGCTCCTCGGCGTGGCGAACACACTGCTGATCGCCCTTGTCGGTACGGTGGCGGGACTTGTGATCGGACTTCTGATCGGCGTGCTCCGCACGGCGCCCCTGTCGGGGAAGACGCCGTTGCGCTTCCTTCACCGCTTTGCAAACGGGTTTTGCAGCGTCTACATCGAGATCTTCCGCGGCACGCCCATGATGGTGCAGGCGATGGTCATTTATTGGGGCTATGCCTTTGCCACGGGAGGAAACACCCTGCCCCTTCTCGGCGCGGGCATGTTCATCGTCTCCGTCAACACGGGCGCCTATATGGCGGAGATCGTGCGCGGGGGCATCCTCTCCATCGATAAAGGACAGCTCGAGGGGGCGGCGGCGATCGGCATGACCCATTCCCAGACGATGCTGCACGTCGTGATCCCGCAGGTCATGCGCAACATTCTGCCCTCCGTCAGCAACGAGTTTGTCATCAACATCAAGGACACCTCGGTGCTGAACGTGATCGGCGTGGCAGAGCTCTATTACTACGCCGCCGTGATCAAGCGCTTCAATCTTCAGATCTTCCAGAACTATTTCGTCGTCTGCATCCTCTACTTCCTCATGACCTTCACGGTGACGCGCCTTCTCCGTTTCTGCGAGAAGAAGCTTGCGGGGAAGGAAAACTATACCGTCTTCGGCTCGCAGTCCGACCCGAACGCCGAGATCCATATCAAGAACACTACGGAGGAGATCCCGAATGACTGACGCGGTAATCGAACTTTCACATCTGAAAAAGACCTTCGGCGAGCATGAGGTCCTCCGTGACATTGACCTGACGCTCGGGAGCGGGGAGGTCGTCTGCGTGATCGGCTCCTCCGGCTCGGGAAAGAGCACGATGCTCCGCTGTATCAACCTGCTCGAGGTGCCGAGCGGCGGGGACATCCTCTTCCACGGGGAGAGCATTCTGCGACGGGGCTTTGACCTTTCCGCCTATCGTACGCGCGTCGGCATGGTCTTTCAGAGCTTCAACCTTTTTGACAACATGACCGCGCTCGAGAACTGCGTGCGCGGGCAGAAGATCGTCCTCGGTCGCAGTCGCGAGGAGGCGACGAAGATTGCCCTTCACTATCTCGATAAGGTGGGCATGACCCCCTACCGTGACGCCCGCCCCGCGAAGCTCTCGGGCGGACAGAAGCAGAGGGTCGCCATCGCCCGCGCCCTGTCGATGAACCCCGAGGTCCTTCTCTTCGACGAGCCGACGAGTGCCCTCGACCCCGAGATGGTCGGAGAGGTCCTCGCCGTCATGAAGGAGCTTGCCGCCGAGGGGCTGACCATGATGGTGGTCACCCACGAGATGGCGTTCGCCCGCGACGTTTCGACCCGTGTCGTCTTTATGGAGAACGGCGTGATCGCGGAGGAGGGCACGCCCGAAAAGATCTTCACCTCTCCCGAAAAGGAGCGCACGAAGGAATTCCTCTCCCGCTATTTTCAAAAGTAAGAGGGGCGAACGTTGAATCGTAAATTCTCAAAGTAAATGCAACGGTAGCAAAGCCCTTGCATTTCGTATGAGAAAACGATGGCGGTAAGTATGAGAAAAAGCCATTCGGCGACGCTTCTTCGGAAGGCTTGCGATTTGTTTGCGTTTATGCTATAATGGAGAAAACGCGGGCGACGGTGGACTGCTCCGTCGCCCGCAATTTTTTTGGAGAATGGTATGTGGATCGAAGAAACACTGAAAACCGAAGTCAAAGAGAGCGTCGACGTTCTGGTCGCGGGCGGCGGCATCGGCGGCATTGCCGCGGCGCTCGCCGCGGGGAGAAGAGGGAAGCGCGTGCTCTTGCTTGAGCGCGGCTTTCTTCTCGGCGGGCTCGCCACGGCGGGACTCGTCACGATCTATCTGCCCCTGTGCGACGGCTACGGGCGGCAGGTCAGCTTCGGGCTTGCGGAGGAGCTGCTTCGCCTGTCCGTCCTCGGCGAGTCCGAAGGAGGGCGTGGCTATGCGAACTGGATCACAGGTGACGACCCGAAGAGGCGCGGGGCAAACGATCCGCGCTTTGAGGTGGACTTCAACCCCTCGCTCTTCGCGATGGAGGCGGAACGTCTGCTTCTCTCCGAGGGGGTGAGGATCCTCTACGGCACGACCGTCGTCGCGGTGAAGACCGAGGGCGACCGTCTCGATGCCGTGATGGTGGAAAACAAATCGGGGAGATCCGCCATCCGCGCGCCCTCCTTTGTCGACGCGACGGGGGACGCCGATCTTGCCTATCTTGCAAAGCTCCCGACCGCGACCTTTTCCCGCGGCAACGTACTTGCCGCATGGTATTATCGACTCGGGAAGGACGGATACGGGCTGAAGATGCACGGCTTTTCGGAGACGCCCGACGCCGTGCTCGGAAAGCGGAAGCAGGAGTTTTTGTCCGAGCGCCGCTTCTCGGGTCTCTCGGCGGAGGAAAACAGCGAGTTTTGCGAGATGGCGCACGCCTCGATTCTCGCGGACGTCAGAAAGCTGCAAAAGGGAGATGCGACCTACCGCCCCGTGAGCATTGCCACGATCCCCCAGCTTCGCATGACCCGCCGCGTTCTCGGCGCTTATTCTCTCGCCGAGAGGGAGGTCCATACCGATTTCGAGGATTCCGTCGGTATGGTGTCCGACTGGCGCCGTCGCGGCCCGATCTTTGAGGTGCCCTTCCGCACTCTTTTTTCGCCCGGGATGAAAAATCTCTTCTTCGCGGGACGCTGTACCTCGGTGGAGGAGGACATGTGGGACATCATGCGCGTGATCCCCTGTTGTGCTGTCACGGGAGAGGCGGCGGGCGCCGCCGCGGCGCTCTTTGACGGGGCGTCGGCGATCGACGTACATGCCTTGCAGAACTCCCTGAAACGGGGCGGTGTAAAGCTCCATGAAAGCGAGCTTCCGCTGCTTTGATCGTCGCATCATGCAAAGTGCTTATATGAAAAACAAAAAGAAAACCGCCGAGAGATCGGCGGTTTTTCAAATATAAGTTTACAAAATATGCGGTCAATCGAGCACAGAGCACTCCTTTGCATGGATCAAGCGGACGATGGCTTCGTGCGTCAGCGTCGGGATATGATATTTTTCTCCGAGGCGGATCACCGTGCCGTTGATGCTGTCGATCTCGGTCGGGCGTCCCTTCTCCATGTCCTGACACATGGAGGCGCGCCCCTCGGAGAGCACCGTCGCCGTGTGCATGACCGAGGCATATAACTCGTCGGGTGAGAACTCCTCGCCGTCCGCCCGTGCCACCGCGGCAGCCTCCGAGATCAGGACGCGGGTCAGCTCGCGGGCAAATTCGTTTTCCGCGATGAATCCGATCTTCCGATCGAGCAGGGCGGTGACGGGGTTGATCGTCATGTTGACGAACAGCTTTTCCCAAAGCAGGCGCTTCACATCGGGAGAAAACACCGTATCGATCCCCGCGGCGCGGAACGCATCGACGATCCGCTTCGCGGTTTTTTCATTTCCCGCGGGGGAGCCGATGGTCGTCACCCCGGCACCCGAGTGAAAGATCTCGGCGGGGGCGGTGGTGACAGAGTTGTGCTTGGTCGTTCCGAGCAGGATCCTCTCGCGGGGGAGAAACTGCTCCATGACCTCCTCGTTCCCCATGCCGTTCTGCAAGGAGAGGAGCAGGGTGTCGCGCCCGAAGAGCGCGCGGTTTGCCGCGATCGCCGCCCGCGTTGCCGCCGTCTTGACGAAGAGGATCACGAGCTCCTTTTCCTCCTCGTCCTTGCCGCTCATTTTGGTCGGGATGCGAAAGACCTCCGAGCGTCCGTCCGCCTCGCCGACGCGGATGCCCCGCACATTGGCGGCATCCACCGTCACGCGGGACACGTCATAGAGCGTGATGCGGTGGCAGGGGGAGAGAAGGGTGGCGAACAGGCAGCCCATGGCGCCCGCGCCGATGATTCCGATGTTCATGTTCATGTATCCGCCGAGGGCGGATGCTCCTTTCTTTTTTGTTACGGTTCGATCTCGAGAAGCCAGCCCTCGGGTGCCGTGACCTCGCCGTGCTGAATGGCGATCAGCGTCTCACGAAGGCGCCGCAGGGTGACGGGCTCCCCAAAGGTGTAACGGGTGCCGTGGTCGTCGACCTCTCCGACGGGGGAGATCACGGCGGCGGTCCCGCAGAGCCCACATTCGGCAAAGTCCGCCATCTCCTCCTTGCGGATCGGGCGTTCCTCGGTCGGGATCCCGAGCAGCTCCTTTGCCACGTAGAGCAGGGAGCGGCGGGTGATGGAGGGAAGGATGGAGTCGGACTTCGGCGTGACGAGGACGCCCTCCCGCGTGACGAAGAGGACGTTCGCACCGCCCGTCTCTTCGATATAGGTGCGGCTCGCGGGGTCGAGATACAGATTCTCGTCATACCCGCATTCGTGCGCGTCGGCAATGGAGTAAAGGCTCATCGCATAGTTGAGCCCCGCCTTGATATTGCCCGTGCCGTGCGGTGCCGCGCGGTCAAAGTCGCTGACGCGCAGGCGAAGGAGCCGCTCCCCTCCTTGAAAATAAGAGCCGACGGGGGAGGCGAAGACGCGGAACTCAAACTCGGTTGCGGGCTTTACCCCGAGCACCGCGTTCGTGCCGAAGACGAAGGGGCGGAGATAGAGGGAGCCGCCGCTTTCCGCGGAGGGGATCACTGTCCGATTGGCGCGTACCACCTCGCGCACCGCCTCGAGGAATTGCCCGTCGGGGAGGGGCGGGATCTTCATGCGGACGCAGGAGTCGTGAAGCCGCTTTTCATTCAGATCGGGACGGAAGCAGAGGATCCGCCCGTCCTTTGCGCGGTACGCTTTGAGCCCCTCGAAGCAGGTCTGCGCGTATTGGAGCACGCAGGCGGACTCGTTCAGCGTGACGGTGGAGCGGGAGGTCAGTGTACCCGCACCCCACGCACCGTTTTTGTAAAGCGCCACGTAGCGCTTCGGCGTTCTGTGATAGGCAAAGCCGCGAATCTCTTCTTTTTTCATATTTTTGCACTTTCTGCCGCGGAGCGTGTCGGGGGACGGGTGACCGATGCCCCCTCTCCGCGAGCCTTGATTTTTGTTTTTATCGGGAAAACGCCCGATAAAAGAAAAACGGCGTCCTTCGGGAATTCCCGAAAGACACCGTTGCCTTTATAGTATTTATTATACACGCTTTTCGAAAATTGTCAAGCGTTTTCCGAAAAAAACAGGAAAAACGCGAAATTTCCGAGGGGAAAGGTCACCTCGCCCGCCCTTTTTTTCCTTCGGGGGTGGCAGCTCGTCGTAGATCGCCCGAAAGAGGCGGCAGAGAAATTCGCCGTCGTCCACCTCGCCGACGAGGAGCATTTCCTTCGCCCCCTCGTAGGGTGCCTCGTGCGGCGCCGTCGGAAGCAGGGCGAGCGCCGAGGGCGTCGGCTTGACGAGCAGACGGTTGTCGCAGAGATAGGCGGCGATCTTTCCTCTGTAATAGAGAATGTATTCTCCCATCATCGCGCGGATGTCGATATCGTCGAGCGGGGAGAGGTTTTCTAAGATAAATGTCAAGTATTCTTTGCTTGTCGCCATATTTTTTGAGAAGATCCGCTTGTCAGCAGAGCTTCGCACCGGCGGGGATGTGATCGTCCACCATCAGAAGATGCAGCTTTTCTTCGCCCTCCTCGTGATGCACGGCGCTGATGAGCATTCCGCAGGACTCGATCCCCATCATCGCACGCGGCGGGAGATTGGTGATCGCGATGCAGGTCTTGCCCACGAGCTCCTCGGGTTCGTAGAAGGCGTGGATCCCGCTTAGGATGGTGCGGTTTTCCCCCGTTCCGTCGTTCAGCGTGAATTTTAAGAGCTTCTTGGACTTCGGCACCGCCTCACAGGCGAGCACCTTCACCGCGCGGAAATCGGATCTTGCAAAGGTGTCAAAATCCACGAGGTCCTTGAAGAGGGGCTCAATCTCCACCTTCGAAAAATCGATGGGCTCGGTCGGGAGGGTCTTCGATGCGTCGGGCGATCCCTTGCAGGTCTCTGCCGACGGGCAGGCGGCACATGCGCAGTCGGTCGCCTTTTCCGTTTCCGCGTCGCTCCCCGTCTTTTTGTCCGCCTCCGTCGGCTTCATCGTCGGGAAGAGAAGCACGTCGCGGATGGAGGGCGAGTCGGTCAGGAGCATAACGAGACGGTCGACGCCGAAGCCGAGACCGCCTGTCGGCGGCATTCCGTACTCGAGCGCGGTCACGAAGTCGTAGTCCACCTCGGCACGGCAGTTCGGTTCCTCGGCACGCTTTTTCTCCACTTGACGCTCGAAGCGGCCCTTCTGGTCGATCGGGTCGTTCAGCTCGGAGAACGCGTTGCCGTATTCGGTCGCGTTGATGAAGTATTCGAAGCGCTCGGTGAAGAGCGGGTTCGAGGGCTTTCTCTTGGCGAGAGGGCTGTTTTCCACGGGGTAGTCGTAGATGAAGGTCGGCTGAATGAGCTTTTCCTCGACGTATGCGTCGAAGAGCTCGGCAAGCACCGTTCCGCGCGTCGCGTCTTCGGGGACTTCCACGTGAAGCGCCTTCGCCGCGGCGCGGGCATCCGCGTCCGACTTCCACTCGTTATAGTCGGCGCCCGCGTATTTTTTCACCGCTTCCGCCATCGTCAAGCGCTCCCAGTGACCGAGGTCGATCTCGATGTTCTGATAGGTGATCTTCGTGTCGCCCGTGATCTCCTTCGCGAGCATTTTATAAAGTTCCTCGACAAGATCCATCATGCCGTAATAGTCGGTATATGCCTGATAGAGCTCGATGGTCGTGAATTCGGGATTGTGCTTCGGGTCCATGCCCTCGTTACGGAAGATGCGTCCCACCTCGTACACGCGGTTCATCCCGCCGACGATCAGACGCTTTAAGTAAAGCTCCGTCTCGATGCGGAGGTACATGTCCATGTCGAGCGTGTTGTGATGCGTGACGAACGGACGGGCGGAGGCGCCGATCTCGAGGGGAACGAGAATGGGCGTGTCCACCTCGAGGAAGCCCTTGCCGTCGAGATAGCGGCGGATGAGGGTCAGGATCTTCGAGCGCTTAACAAAGGTGTCCTTGACCTCGGGATTGACGATCAGATCCACGTATCTCTGGCGGTATCTCTGCTCCAGATTGGTCAGTCCGTGGAATTTTTCGGGGAGGGGAAGAAGGGATTTCGCAAGGAGCATCAGCGAGGTCACGTGGATCGAGATCTCGCCCGTGCGCGTGCGGAAGACCTTGCCCTCCGCGCCGAGAATGTCGCCGACGTCCCACTTCTTGAACGAAGCGTAGCCCTCGTCCCCGAGATCGTCGCGGGAAACGTAAAGCTGGATCCGCCCCTCGCCGTCGTCAAGGTGAGCGAAGGACGCCTTGCCCATCACGCGGCGGCTCATCATTCTGCCCGCGACGCGGACGGTCATTACCTCGCCCGCCGCGGCAAGCGCCGCCTCGCGCGCGTCGAATTCCTTCAAGATCTCTTTGCTCGTCGCCGTCACGTCATATTTCGTCACGGTGAACGGGTCGGCGCCCGCCGCGGCGAGCGCGGCAAGCTTTTCCCGTCTGACCGCGAGTTCACTCGTTGCGTTCAGTGTCGCCTGATTGTTGTCCTGTCCTGCCATTTGGAGTTCCTTTCAAGGGTTATTTGTAAAGAATAGTTTTCAAAAATATGTTTATTCCTTCGCGCGGTGTACGTTCAGGATGGTCAGATGCTGTTCTCTGATGCCGCAAACGACGACCTCGTCTCCCTCTCTCGCACCGAGAAGCGCGATGCCGATGGGGGAGGAGTCCGAGATCTTTCCGTTCACGGGGTCGGTCTCGTAGGAGCCGACGATGTGATAGGTGAATTCGCCGTTTCTCTCCTTGTTGAAGAGAGTGACGATGGAGCCGACGCTGATGCGCGACTTGTCGATCTCGGACTCGTCGAGCACCTTGGCGTGCGCGATCATTTCGCGAAGCTCGGCGATGCGGGCGTGGATCTTGCCCTGCTCCTCTTTCGCTTCGTCGTATTCACTGTTTTCCGAAAGGTCGCCGAAGGCTCTCGCCGTCGAGATGTCCTTCTTGTTCTCCTCCACACGGACGTTGACGAGGTAGTCGAGCTCGTCCTGGAGCGCCTTGAAGCCCTCGGAAGTATAGGTCTTGAATTCTGCCATGGGTGTATATCTCCTCTGCTTTTGATTACCGATTATTCTGTGATCCCGAGCTTTTGGGAAAGGGTGCTGTACGCACATTCGAGCTGGCGGTCGACGCCGTCGTCGGTGTTTTCCACCACGATGTCGGGAGTGATGCCCACGCCGTCATAGTTGACGCCCGAGGGCGGAGTGTAATATGAGATCGTCAGGGTCAGAGCCGAGCCGTCGGAAAAGGAATAACTCGTCTGCATGACGCCCTTTTTGTAGGTCGTGGTGCCGATGACCGTCACGTCGAGCGGATGCTCTTCAAGCTTCGCATAGTCGCGGAGCGCCGCGGTGAACAGCTCGCCCGCCGAGGCGGTGTAGCCGTTGCAGAGGACGACGGCGGGAACCGTCAGCTGACTGTCACTCGATGAGATCACGGGGGCGGCGTATCCGTCGAAGGAAACGATGATCTCTCCCTGCGGTGCGAGCACGTCCAGTGCCGCGGTGACGGCGGAAAGATACCCGCCGGGATTGCCGCGCATGTCGAAGACGATCCCGCGTACACCCGCTTCTGTCAGCTCGTTCATCGCCGCGATGAATTGCTCTCCCGTGTTGGCTTTGAACTGGGTCACGCGAAGATAGGCGATCTTGTTTTCGTCGAGCTCGTAGGTCACGGTCTCCTCGACGAAGGTGCGGCGGATCATCGAAAAGGACAGCTCTTGCCCGTCACGCAGGACCGTGACGGTGACCTCACTGCCTTCCGCCCCGCGGATCTTGTTGATCGTGCCCGTGTAGCCGAGCTCGGAGATGAGCTCGCCGTCCACCTTGTAGATCATGTCGCCGAGCGCGATGCCCGCCTCTTCGGCAGGGCTGCTCGCGTTGACGACGGTCACGGTCATCGTGCCGTCGGTGTAGGAGTATTCGACCGTCACGCCGATGCCGACATAGGTACCCTCCATGTCGCCGTCGTAGACCTCGTACTCCGCCGAGGTGCGGTACGCCGCGTAGCGGTCGCCCACCGCGAGAACGTAGGAGGAGATCAGGGAGTCGGTGTAGGTCTCACGGTTTGTGAAGTCCGTCGTGTCGTAGTATTTTTCAAGAAACGTCTCTGCCGTATCCTTGGCAAGCACCGTGTTTTCGGGCAGATCCTTGTAGTAGTTTTCCGCAAAGATCCGTTCGACGCTCGTGAACTTCCGACTGTCGAAGTCGGTAAAGCCCCACGCACGCAGTGCGGCGGCGACGTTCGCCTTGCCCGAGACGTCGATCGTGCCGACGTTTTCCGAGAGCTCTTCTTTCGAGAGGACCTTCGACGACGTCGTCTTGTTCAGCGCGAGAACGAGGCAGAGAATGAGGACGGCAAGCACCGCGACGATAAGCACCGCGAGCGCGATGACGAGACCGCGGGATGCGTTCTTTGTGACGCGGTAGCCGTCGGTTTTCGGTTCGTTTGACATATGCCCGAGAACCTCCTTCGGGAAAAATAGGTTCCGCGGCATCTCGCCGCGGAAGGGATCAGAATTTCGTCGGTTTGCTCGTCAGGTATTTCTTTACCATGAGAGCGACCTTAAAGGTGACCGCGTGCTCGAACTCGCGAAGATCGAGTCCCGTCAGCTTGCGGATCTTTTCGAGACGGTAGACGAGCGTGTTGCGGTGCACGAAGAGCTTGCGCGAGGTCTCGGAGACGTTCAGATTGTTCTCGAAGAAGCTCTGTACGGTCATGAGCGTCTCGCGGTCGAGCGACTCGAGAGAGCCCTTCTTGAAGACCTCTTGGAGGAAGATCTCGCAGAGCGTCGTCGGAAGCTGATAGACGAGACGTCCGATGCCGAGATTTTCGTACGCCATCACCGTCTTCTCGATGTCGAACACCTTGCCAACCTCGAGCGCGATGCGCGCCTCCTTGTAGGCACGGGCAAGATCCTTGAGGTTTTCCGCGACCGAGGAGATGCCGATGAGCACCTTGACCGAGTAGCTCGAGGTGATCTCCTTATAGAGAGCTTCCGCCTCCGCCTCGAGTGCCTCGACGTCGGTATCCGCCGCCACTTCCTTGACGAGGACGATGTCCTGCTCGTTGATGTTGATCACGTAGTCGTGCGTGGTCTTGTCTTCCATGAGCGCCTGCACGATCTCGTAGGGGGTAAGCTCCGCCTGCCCGCCGAATTTCAGCACGAACACCACGCGGAACTCTTCATTATTAAAATGAAGCTCGTTCGACTTCACGTAGATGTCGCTCGGCAGGATGTTGTCGAGGATGATATTTTTGATAAAGGAGCCTTTGTCATATTTTTCGTCATAAAGCCCTTTGATATTCCCGAAGGATACCGAAAGCACCTGAGACATTTTGTCTGCGTGCAGATCGTCTCCCTCGACGAAAACGATGCAGTCGGTCTTGGTCGCCGCGGCGATGAAGCGGTAGGTGTACCCGTCGTATGTAACGGCATCGGAGGCGTAGGACAGCTCCTCACGGATCCGCTGTCTCGATTCGCCGATCTTCTCGAGCTCGCTACATGCGATAATGATCCCGTTTTCATCGATGATGCCGATGGTGCGACCGATGGCATCCTTCATCTGATTGACGACGGTCTGGAACAAACGATTTGACATTGGAAATCCCCTTTCGATAGAAACAAAAAATGCTTTTGTCTATACTGTACTATATTTTACCTCTTTTTTTGTCAGATTTCAATAGTTTTTTGAAAAAATATTTATTTTTGCCCAAAAAATTTGCTCTTTCTTTGTGCATATGGTATAGACTGGCAAATCAAAGCTCGAATTGGTAAGAAATGGATGATAAAACGTAGGCGGGAGCGGTCTCACAGCGGAGGATGCGGGGACCGAGTCCCGTCGGGAGGAGTCCCGCCTCGCGCGCCTCTTCGGCTTCCGCAGGGGAGAAGCCCCCCTCACACCCGACCACCACCGCGATGCTCGTCGGGGTCCCCGCTCCGATGAGAAGCTCCTTTAAGGGGCGGGTGCCGTCCCCCTCGTAACAGAAGAGGGGAAGGTCGGCGCCCTTTGCCGCGGCGAGCATCTGCCCGTAGGAGAGCGGGTCGCCGACGGTGGGAAGCAGGGTGCGCCCGCATTGCTTTGCCGCCTCTGTCGCGATGCGGTTGAGGCGTTCGCGCAGCTTGTCGGCGCCGTCCGCCTTCGGACGCTTGATGCAGCGGGAGGAAAAGAAGGGGACGATGCGCGACGCGCCGAGCTCGACCGCCTTCTGAATGACCGTCTCGAGCTTGTCGCCCTTCGGGTACGCCATATAGAGGGTGATCGGGATCGGCGGCTCGGAGGTGCCCTCACGGCTTTCGAGGATCTCGAGCAGGCATTCCGTATCGCGGATCGAGAGAAGGCGGCACAGATGCTCACCTCCGTGCATATCCGCGACGGTCAGCGTGTCACCCACCGCCATGCGCAACGCGCGCGCGATATGATAGGCGTCGTCCCCGAGAATGCGGACGCGCCCGTCTTCTATCTGTTCGGAAGGAACGAAAAAACGAGGCATACGAATTCTCCTTTACGCTTCGGGTGCGCGGAGGAAGAGGGAGATCCAGTCGTTCTCCGACAGCTCACCGACTGCGGTATAGCCGAGCGCGAGGGCGGCAGACCGCACGTCCTCCGCGCGCGGGGCGATGATGCCCGAGAGAATGACGGGCGCCGCGGGCTTTAAGAGGGGAGGAAGATCGGGGAGCATCCGCAGGATGATGTCCGCCACGATGTTCGCAGTGCAGAAGTCGTAGCGCTCCGTGCGGTCGACGTCGGCGAGAAGGTCGGAGACGCCCGTACGAATGTTGTGACAGCCGTCCGCCTCGGCGTTCTCCTTCGCCACCTTGACGGCGAGCGGGTCGATGTCGTAGGCGAAGACCTCCTTCGCCCCGAGCTTCGACGCGGCGATGGCGAGGATCCCCGAGCCGGTGCCGATGTCGAGCACTCTCGCACCCTCGAGCGGTTCGTTTTGCATCAGCCGCATGACGAGGCGGGTCGTCTCGTGCGTCCCCGTGCCGAATGCCATGCCGGGGTCCATGCGGATGACGACCTCTCCTTCCTTCGCCGTATACTCCTCCCACGCGGGCACCACCGTGATGCGCCCGAGAGGGATCGGATGATAGTATTTCTTCCAGTTTTCCGCCCAGTCGTCCTCCTTCACGTTCTCGCACTCCACCGTGACGGACAGTCCCGTTGCCGAGAAGCGCTCACGCAAAAAGCCGAGCACCTCGGCGGGATGCCGCTCGGGCGGGATGAAGACCGAGACCGCGGCGCGCGTGCGGTCGGCGTGAAGGATCGCGTCGTCCACGAGCTCTCCGTACATGCCGTTCAGCGAAAAGTCGCTGTAATCCTCGATCAGAAGTCCGTTGTCCGCCATGCTCATCACGGCGGAAATTTCGTCAAGGTCGGAGACCGAGCCCCGCGCGGTGATCTTTGTCCATTCGCCTTCCATTTGTCTGCTCCTTATAAATCAATTGCGTTTTTGTCAACTTCTATTTGCTTTTTTAACTCTTCTTCGGACGAAAACCGCCGTTCGTCCCGCAAAAACTTCTTAAGCGTGACGGTCAGAGTCTTGTCGTAAAGATCGCCGTGATAGCCGCGGATCCACGTCTCGAAGTCCACGGCGCCGTGCGCATCCACCGTCGGACGCACGCCGACGTTCGTCAGTGCGGGATAGGGGACGCCGTCGACGTTCACCTCGCTGACCCATACCCCACGACGCGGGAGCGCGTGCCCCGCGGGAGGCACCTGATTGACGGTCGGGAAGCCGAGCGTCCGACCGAGCGCCTTCCCGTGCAGGACGGGGAGAGACCACGAGACGGGACGGCGGAGCATGGCGGACGCGGCGTCGACCTCTCCGTTTGCGAGTGCCTCGCGGATCCTCGAGGAGCTGACGGGCGCCCCGTCGTAAAGCACGGCGTCCGCGATCGCGGCGTCCCGTCCCGCCTCACGGAGGAGGCGGCAGAGAAGCACGGCGTCCCCCGCGGCGCGGTACCCGAACCGATAATTGAAGCCCGTAACGGCGAGCATCGCGTCAAAGCGGGCGATCAGGATCTCTCGGACGAAGTCCTCGGGCGACATGGTGCGCACCTCGTCGAAGGGGAGGAACACCACCTCGTCGGCGCCCGCCGCGAGGAGAAGCGCCTCCCGTTCTTCCTTGCCCGAGAGAAGGGCAGGCGGATGCGGCAGACTCTCGGGCAGGAAGGTCAGTGCCACGAGCGGAAGCCCGAGCTCCTTCGCACGGGCGGCGCCGAGGGCGATCAGGGCGGCGTGCCCCGCGTGTACGCCGTCGAAGTTGCCGAGGGCAACCGCGCACGGCGCGTGTTTTGGTATGGGAAACGAATGCTCTGTCATTGTCGTGCCTCCCTCTCCCGAAAATTCGATAGTACCATTATACAATGCGAAAGGGAAAAAGTCAACCGCACCCGTGTAAATTCATCTGCCCTCGCCGCGCGGGGGAAGCTTCTTTCGCGGGTTTTCATCAAAAATCGGCGGGAAGCGACGGAAGCTTTACGTCCCGCGGCGAAAAAAGCCCCCGATAAAATTTGAAAAAAAGGAAGAAAAAGAGGCACTCGCCTAAGAGAAGACCGCCCGACGGATGCCCGGCGGCGCGTTTTTATTTTCGCGAAAAGAAAAATTGACAAATCGGTAAAAATGTGCTAAAATACTCTTCGGTATCCGAATCTCGAAAAACGGAAAGGAAAACCCCATGAAACTCAATTACAAGCGCACCATCCTCGTCGGTTTTGCCTTCTTTCTGATCTCGGCGTTCTGGCAGGCGTACGACACCATCGTCCCCCTGCTCCTGAAAGGAAAGTACGGCATCAACGAAGAAGCACTCTCGGGCTTCATCATGTCCCTCGATAACATTCTCGCCGTCTTCCTTTTGCCGATCTTCGGCTCCCTCTCCGACCGCACGGCGACCCGCTTCGGCAGGCGCACGCCCTATATCGTCTGCGGTACGGTATGTGCGGCGGTGATGTTCTCGATCCTCGGCATCATCGGTGAGCTCTGGCTCTTCATCCTTCTTCTTCTCGTCACCCTGCTTTCGATGGCGACCTTCCGCTCTCCCGCCGTGGCGCTCATGCCCGACGTGACGCCGAAGCCCCTGCGCTCGAAGGCGAACGCCGTCATCAACCTTATGGGCACGGCGGGCGGCATGATCGTGCTCGGTCTCGGTATCGTCTTTCATACGAATGCGGAAGGGAAGACCGATTTCACCGCGTACCTCGTCGCGGTTGCCGTCGTGATGCTTCTCGCCCTCGCCGTCTTCCTTCTGACCGTCAAGGAAAAGAAGTGGAGTGAGGAAGCCGAGGCGCAGAACGGCAATGACACCGAAGCCGTCGCGGCTCCGACCGAAAAGCATACCCTCTCCCGCGGAGAGAAGATCTCGCTCGGACTGATCCTCGCCTCGGTCGCCCTCTGGTACATCGGCTATAACGCCGTCACGTCGAAGTTCACCGTCTATACCTCCTACGTTCTCGAGGGTCTGCCCTATCAGGTGGCGCTCCTGACGGCACAGGCGGCGGCGATCGTCGCCTTCATTCCCGTCGGTCTCATTGCCTCGAAGGTCGGACGCAAGCGCACGATCTTGACGGGCGTCGCCCTTCTCGCCGTCGCGTTCCTTGCCGCCTCCTTCATCGCCGTAGAGACGCCCGCCTTCTTGATGTACTTCCTCTTCGCTCTCGCCGGCATCGGCTGGGCGACCATCAACGTCAACTCCTTCCCCATGGTCGTGGAGCTCGCGGGTCACGGGGACGTCGGAAAATATACGGGCTATTATTACACCGCCTCGATGGCGGCACAGATCGTCACGCCGATCCTCTCGGGCTTGCTCGTGGATCTGTGCGGCTGGTGGATCTTCTTCCCCTACGCCGCCTTCTTCGTCGCCTGCTCCTTTGTGACCATGCTGCTGACAAAACACGGAGATTCGAGACCGGAAAAGAAGTCCGCGCTCGAAAGCTTCGATGTGGAAGATTAACGGAGAATAAAAGATGGAGACCCTACTTATCATCCTAATCGTTGTCCTCGCCCTTCTTTTGGCGATCCTTCTGCTCGTACCGTTCCTCATCTACCCCGGCAAGCGCCGCGAGGGGATGCGGGAATTTTCGAACGTCCTCTTCGCACACCGCGGCTTGCACGACGAGCTGCACGCGGAGAATTCTCTTTCCGCCTTCGCCCGCGCCGTCGAGCATGGCTACGGCATCGAGCTTGACGTCCGCCTGTCGGAGGACGGCACCCTCGTCGTCTTTCACGACGACACCCTCGACCGCGTCGCGGGTGTGTCGGGGCGCGTCAGGGACTTTCCCGCCGAGAAGCTCGCACGGGTGTCCCTTGCGGGCACGGGGGAGGGGATCCCCACCTTCCGCGAGGTTCTCGACCTCGTGAACGGACGCGTCCCTCTTCTCGTGGAGATCAAGGAGGACGCGGGGGACAGCGCGGTCAGCGAAAAGACCGCCGAGATGCTCGCCTCCTATCACGGCCCCTTCGTGATCGAGTCCTTCAATCCGCTGTCTCTCGCGAGGATCCGTCACCTTCTGCCCGAGGTCTACCGCGGACAGCTCTCCGCCCACATCACGCGGTGGAAGGGGTGCAGGACGCTGAAGCATGCCCTTATCCAGATGTTCTTTCTGAACTTCCGCGCTCGCCCCGACTTTATCGCGTATCGCTTTGACCAGGTGTGCTTCTTCCCCCTGCGCCTTCTGCGCGCCCTCTTCCCCCGCCCGATGTTCGCCTATACCGTGAAGAGCGAGGAGGAGGAGCATTTTTCCCGCGCTCACGGCTTCGACACCGTGATCTTCGAGCAATATCTCCCGAAAAAAGAAACGGAGGACAAGCCCGCCTCCGATAAGGACTCTTTATGAAGCTTACCCTCGTTGCCACCTGCCTTTTCGGACTCGAGCACCTTCTCGGCGAGGAGATCGACGCGCTCGGCTATGAGCGGATCTCCACCATCGACGGACGCGTCACCTTTGCCGCGGACGAGGAGGGGGTCGCGCTTTCCAATGTCTTTTTGCGCTATGCCGAGCGGGTCTACATCCGCGTCGGCGGCTTTCACGCCGAGACCTTCGACGAGCTCTTTGAGGGGACGCGCGCCCTGCCGTGGTCTGCCTTTATCGGCAGGGAGGACGCCTTTCCCGTCAAGGGACATTCGATCAAGTCCCGCTTGACCTCGATCCCCGACTGCCAGTCCATCATAAAAAAGGCGGTCGTCACCTCTCTCGGCGCGGTGTACGGCATGACCCGCTTTCCCGAGAGCGGCGTCAAATATCAGCTCGAATTCTTCCTTCTCGGGGACGAGGCGACCCTGATGATCGACACCTCGGGCGTCCCGCTGCATAAGCGGGGGTATCGCAGGGAGGCGAACGCCGCCCCCATCCGCGAGACGCTCGCCGCCGCCATTGCGGCAATTTCCCGCCCGCGGGAGGAGGTTCTCTTCTGGGATCCCATGTGCGGGAGCGGCACCATCGCCGTCGAGACAGCCATGCTGATGAACCGCGTTGCCCCGGGGAAGAACCGCGCCTTCGCCGCCGAGGCGTTTCCCTTTATCGGCGAGAAGTTTTTCCGCCTCGCGAGGGAAGAGGCGAGGGAAGGGGAGCTTCGCTCCTCCTTCGAGGTCTATGCCTCGGATATCGACCCCGCGGCGGTGGAGCTCACCATCAAAAACGCGAAGCAGGCGGGCGTCAATCACGCAATCCGCACGTTCCGTGCGGATTGCCGCGAGATTTCCGCGCCCGGCAGGCGGGGGACGATCGTCACGAACCCACCATACGGCGAGCGGCTTATGACCCCGCGTGAGGTCGAGATCCTCTATCGCGAGATGGGCGCGCATTTTCGCGCTCTCGCCCCGTGGCAGGTGTATGTCATTACCTCGCACGAGGGCTTCGAGCGTCTGTACGGTAGGCGTGCCGACAAGGTGAGAAAGCTCTATAACGGCATGATCCCCTGTTACCTCTATCAATACTTCAAAAACGAAAAACAAGTGAAAAAGTAAATAGTTCTTAGCAAAACAGCCGATTTGATCAATGAAACTCGCTCAAAACGGCTGTTTTCTTCGCGAAGGTGTAAATAAAAACGGCTGTTTTCTTCGCAAAAGCGTAAATAAAAAACGACTGTTTTTCGCAAGAATTGCAAAAGGAAAGCGGCTGTTTCCTTCGCAAAAAGTGCAAAGAATGTAAGGCAAGATCCCCCGCAGAGTCTGCTTTCGGAGGAGGGGCGACGGGCGTTTTTCTTTGTGCCCCGACGGTCATTTTCCTTCGTGCCCAGACGGTCTTCTCCGAGGCTTCAATCTTCTCGGGTGCCGATTTCGGGACGTTTTTTGAAGGAGGGGGCGTCTTCCCGCAAAGACCAATCTTTTCTTTCGTAAAGTTTTTGTTGACTTATGTCATATTTTGTGGTATACTGTGTCATGGAATGTTCACAGAAAGGAAGGAACTCCCGTGAGATCACCGTCGGATACGGAACAGAAAATTTCATACGATAAGCTCTGGCGCCTTCTGACCGAGCGGAAAATGAAGAAGAAGGACTTGCAGGAAAAGACGCATTTAAGCTCTGCCGTGATCGCCAAGCTCGGGAAGAATCTTCCCGTCCACCTCGTCACCCTCGTGAAGATCTGTGACGTTCTCCACTGCAACCTTTTCGATATTGTGGAAATGAAACAGCCGATCAAGGCAAACTGAACTTTCGGAGGCTTTATGCAGACAACGACCATCGGCGGCAGAGAATTCGCCGAGATGCTACGCGGCGGCGCAAGCAAGCTCGCCGTCCACAGAACAGACGTCAACGACCTGAACGTCTTTCCCATCCCCGACGGGGACACGGGGGACAATATGCTCATGACCTTCGGCTCGGGTGCCGAAGCGGCAAAGGACGCGGGAGAGCGCCTTGCCGAGAAGGCGGGCGCCGCGGCGCGCGGGATGCTTCTCGGTGCGAGAGGAAACTCGGGCGTGATCCTCTCCCGCATTTTCTCGGGAATTACCAAGGAGTTTTCCGAGCTGGAAAGCGCGGACAGCAAGGATCTGATGCGCGGAATGAGCGCGGGGGTAAGCGAAGCCTACGGCGCGGTCTCGGTTCCCGTCGAGGGGACGATCCTCACCGTCTTCCGTGACGCCGTCACCTATGCGAACGCACGGGCGGAGGAGCACCGCGGCGACATCGACGCGTATTTTGACGATCTTCTTTCGGAGATGGAGCGCTCGCTCGAGCGGACGCCGACCCTTCTCCCCGTCCTCTCGGAGGCGGGCGTCGTCGACAGCGGCGGCGCGGGACTTCTTTATATTTTTGAAGGAATGCGGGACGCTCTGCTCGGCGAGGAGGCGGAGCCATGGGGCGAGCTTCCGAATGCACATACGGCGGGGAGCACCCCCGACCTTTCTCTCTTCGGTCCCGACAGCACGCTGGAATACGGCTATTGCACCGAATTTCTTCTTCGCCTCCAGAATGCGAAGACCGAGATCGACGCCTTCGATACCGACGCTCTGACAAGAGAGCTCGAGGGCTTCGGCGGGGAGAGCATCGTCGCCTTCCGCGAAGGGAGCATCGTCAAGATGCACGTGCACACGAAGTGCCCGGGCGAGATCTTGACGCACTGTCAGAAATACGGCGAATTTCTCACCCTGAAAATCGAAAATATGACCCTCCAGCACCACGGCGCGGTGGAGCGCGGGGACAACGCGCAGGCGACTCTCGCAAAGAGCGCCGCGAAGAAGAGGCGCAAGAAGACGGGGACGGTCGCCGTCGCGGCGGGAGAGGGACTGCGCGAGACCTTCCTCGCGCTCGGCACCGACGCCGTCGTGGACGGGGGACAGAGCATGAACCCTTCCGCGTCCGACTTCCTCGACGCCTTCCGTGAGACGAATGCCGAGCGCATCTTCGTCTTCCCGAACAACGGCAATGTCATTCTGACCGCGAAGCAGGCGGCAGAGCTTTACGACGATGCCGAGGTCATCGTCATTCCGACGCATACCGTCGGAGAGGGGTACGTCGCGCTTTCCATGATGGATACCGAGGCGGACGCGGAGGAGATCGTCGCCGCCGCGACGGAGACTGCCGCCGCCGTCATTACGGGTTGCGTCTCCCGCGCGAGTCGCGATGCCGACGCGGGAGCGGTGTGCGTACACTCGGGGGACTTCATCGGCTTCGTCGGGGACGACATCCGCGCCGACCGCGTGACGAGAAACGAGGCGGCGCTCGCCCTTGCCGAGACGCTTCCGACCGCGGACTGCGGCGCCATGCTGTTGCTCGTCGGCACCGACGCCTCGGAGGATGAGGCGCAGACGCTCTGCCGCACGCTTGAGAAGACCTATCCGCATACCGAGTTTATCATGATCGACGGCGGTCAACCCGTTTATGATTATATGTTGGTTTTGGAATAAAAAGAAAGGATTTTGAAAAGAAATGCTTACATTATTCACGGATACCGATACCGATATCACGCCGAAGCTCGCGAAAGAGTACGGCTATCACCTGATCTCCATGCCCTATGCCGTGGACGGAAAGCTCGTCTTCCCGTACGAGAACGAGGAGGAGATCGACCTGCACGCGTTCTACGAGACGTTGCGCGCGGGCACGATCCCGACGACGAGCGGACTCTCCACCGAGCGGTATAAGGAATACTTCCGCCCCGAGTTTGAGGCGGGCAACGACATTCTCTACGTCCACTTTTCCGCCGCGATGTCGGGCACCTTCGACGCCATGCGTGAGGCGCTCGCCGACCTCTTGAAGGAATTCCCCGAGCGGAAATTCTACGGGGTCGATACCAAGGGCATCACCATCGTCTCCTACCTCGTCGTCCGCGAGATCGGCGACATGTTCCTCGCGGGCAAGAGCGCGGAGGAGATCATGGCATGGGCGGATCGCGAGATCGACTGCTTCTCCCAGTATTTCTTCGCCGACGATCTGAAATTCTTCCGCAGGAGCGGCAGAGTGAGCGGCATCTCCGCCACGATGGGCACCCTGCTCGGCATCCGCCCCATCATCTACATGAACGCCGAAGGCAAGATGGTCAGCCATTCGAAGGAGCGGGGCAGAGAACGCGCCCTCGCCCGTCTCGTCGCCTTTATGGAAGAGATGGGGGACGACCTCGCCTCGCACAGAGTCATCATCGGTCACACCGATGCGCCCGAGCTCGCCGATGAGCTTGAAAGCATGATCTGCGAGCGCTTCGGAAACCTGCACACCGAGATCGTCTGCACCAACCCCACCGCGGGCAGTCACTGCGGACCGAACGGCGTCGGCGTCGCCTTCCACTCAAAGCACAGATAAAGAAGCCCGCCACTGCCGCATCTTTCGGGACACACGGAAAAAGCCCGTGCCCGTATCGGGATGCGGAGAAAACGCGCGCATCGTGTTGATCAAAGCAGGATAAATGACAAGACATTCGCACCGCATCCGAACGGAGGAAGGGCGTATGCTTTTGTCAAAAAACATAAAAAGAAAAGAGTTGTTTGCATAATGGTAGAAATACTCCTCGTCACCACAAAAAAGCAACAGAAAGAGTTTTTGAATTTCCCCCTTCGACTTTATCGGGATAACCCGTATTTTGCGCCTCCGCTCTACATGGACGAGAAGAAGATCTTCCGCTCCGATTACGTCTATCACGACACCTGCGAGACGGGCTACTTCCTCGCGGTGCGCGACGGCGTGACGGTCGGACGCATCGGCGCCATCCTCCAGAAGGCGTCGAACCTCAAAACGGGAGAAAAGCGCGTGCGCTTTACCCGCTTTGACGCGATCGATGATAAAGAGGTGGCACGTGCCCTTTTCGACGCCGTCGAGACCTTCGCGCGTGAGCACGGGATGGACACCGTGTGCGGGCCGCTCGGCTTTTCCGACCTCGAGCGGGAGGGACTTCTCATCGAGGGCTTTGACGAGCTCTCCACCTTTGAAGAGCAGTACAACGCCGAGTATTACGGCGCGCTGATCGAAGCCTGCGGCTACGGGAAAGAGGTAGACTGGCTCGAGCGTAAGGTCTACGCCGCCGATCCCGCCGAAGAGGAGGAGATGCGGAAGGTCGCCGATTTCGTGATGAAGCGCTATAAGCTCCGCTTCGGCGAGGCGAAGAACACGAAGGAATTTCTCGCCCGCTATGCCGAGGGATTCTTTCATCTGCTCGACGTCGGCTACGACGAGCTGTACGGCACCGTTCCCTTTACCGACGGCATGAAGAAGATGATGATCGACAATTTCAATCTCATCATCGATATGAAGCACGTCGCCGTCGTCGTGGACGAGGAGGAAAAGGTCGTCTGTCTCGGCATCTGCTTCCCCTCGCTGACGAAGGCGCTTCAGAAGTCGGGCGGACGCCTGACGCCCGCGGCGCTGATCCGCGTCCTTCGCGCCATCCGAAAGCCGAAGATCCTCGATCTCGGTCTGATCGCCGTCGACCCCGCCTATCTCAACCGCGGCGTCAACGCCATCATGACGGCAGAGCTGATGCGGATGCTCCGCTCGGACGGCATCGAATACGCCGAGACCAACCTTTGCCTCGAAGACAACTATGCCATTCAGAACATGTGGAAGCGCTTTCATTGCGTACAGCATAAACGCCGCCGCGCTTACGTGAAGCGTCTGGAGGAAACGAAATGATCCGCATTGCCGTAGACTGCCTCGGCGGTGACCGCAGCCCCGTCGCCAATATCGACGGTGCATTGATCGCGCTCGAAACGCATCCCGACCTTGTTGCGGTGCTGTTCGGGGAGGAGCATACCATCCGCACCTGTCTTTCCGAAAAGAAAAACGCACCCCTCGACCGCATCGAGATCGTGAACGCGCCCGAGGCGGTGAGCGGTGAGGATGCGCCGATCGACGCTATCCGCATGAAGAAGTCTTCCTCGATGATCTCGGCGATCCGCGCCCTGCGCGAGGATGACACGCTCTCGGCGCTCGTCTCCTGCGGGGCGACGGGCGTGCTCGTCGGTGCGGCGATCCTCCGCATCGGAAGAGTGGAGGGGGTGCGCCGTCCGCCCTTCTGCCCGATCCTCCCGACGATGAACGGCGGGATCGTCGGCGTCTGCGACAGCGGTGCGAACGTGGAGACCACGGCGGAGGGACTGCTTCAGAATGCGATCCTCGGCGCCGCCTATCTCGAGTGCGCCTACGGCATCGAGCATCCGCGCGTCGCGCTTCTCAACATCGGCACGGAATCCGAGAAGGGAGACGACCTCCGCCGTGAGGCGTACGCGCTTCTTTCGGATGCCGAGGGGCTGAACTTCGTCGGCAATATGGAGAGCCGCGATCTCCTTTCGGGAAAATACGACCTCGTCGTATGCGACGGATTTTCGGGCAACGTTCTTGTGAAGAGCACCGAGGGCGCCTGTCTCGAAATGCTGAAAAAGCTGAAACGGGACATCGCCTCTTCCTTCCTCTATAAGCTCGGCGCTCTTTTCCTCTATCCCATGTTCATGAAGGAAAAGAAATTCATGAACTACCAGAATTACGGGGGCAGCGTCCTGCTCGGACTCGATAAGGTCATCGTCAAGGGACACGGTAGCAGCAGTGCAAACGCCGTCGCCGTCTCGATCGACCTTGCCTATCGCATGATCGATAAAAACCTGAACAAAAAAATCGCCGTCGCCCTTGCCGCGACGCAAAAGGAGAACGAAAATGTTTGAAAAAGTCAAAGAATTGTTGGCAAAACAGTTGAAAAAGGACCCTGCCGTGATCACGCTCGACTCTTCCATTAAGGGAGATCTCGGTGCGGATTCCGTCGATATTCTCCAGCTCCTCATGACGCTGGAGGAAGAGCAGGGGATCATCATTCCCGACGAGCGCCTTGCGAAATTCGTCACCGTCGGCGACATCGTCCGCTATCTCGAGAGCCTTTGATCTTTCTGCGGTAAGGAGGAGCCATGCCGAATTTTACGAAACAGGCGATCAAAGCCTCCTTTATCAAGCTGCTGGAGGAGCGACCCATCTCGCAGGTCAGCGTCCGCATGATCTGTGAGGATTGCGGCATCAACCGCAATTCCTTCTACTATCATTATAGGGACATTCCGGCACTGATCGAGGAGATCGTCAAAGAGAATACCGAGACCGTCATAGAAAAATATCCGACCGTGCGCTCTCTCGACGACTGTCTTTCCGACGTGTTCTGCTTTTTGCTCGCGCACAAGAAGGCGATCTATCATATCTACAATTCCGTCAACCGTGAGATCTATGACCGGTATCTGATGCGGCTTTGCGAGTATATCATCGAAAGCTACGTCACCGCGGTCTTCGCCGACGTGGAGATCCCGACGGAGGACCGCGCGACCGTGATCCGCTTTTTCAAGTGTGAGGTCTTCGGGCTTTCCTCCGACTGGATCATGAACGGGATGCACGAGGAGGCGGTGAAGGAGATCTTCCGCATCACGAAGGTGTGTCGCGGACTTTCGGACGACCTCATCGCGAGGATCCGAGAACAAAAATGAATCGTTTTTTTCGAAAACAGGCAACCGACCCCCGGTTGCCTGTTTTTTATGCAATTGCATCCCGGCTGTCGCGTTTTTTGGCAATTCCCCCGAAATTGCCCGTTTCCTTTTTCCGATTTTCGTGTTATACTGCCGTTTGCAAAACGAAAAACGGAAAGAGAGGGAAAAAACCATGCGTTTTTCCAAAGCGGTCGTGAAATACCGACTGCCGATCCTGATCCTCGCCGTCGCTCTCCTGATCCCTTCGGTGTTCGGGATGGTGAATACGAGGATCAACTATGACATGCTGACCTACCTGCCGTCGGACATGGACACCGTCAAGGGGCAGGATGTGCTTCTCGAGGACTTCGGAAAGGGAGCGTTCTCCCTCGTCGTCGCGGAGAATATGCCCGACAGAGAGGTCGCGAAGACGGTCGACGCGCTGAAAAAGGTCGAGCACGTCGAGAGCGTCGTCTGGTACACCTCCTTTGCGGACATCTCGATCCCGAAGGAATTGTTGCCCGAGGAGATCTACGATGAGTTCAACACCGACGATTGCACGCTGTTCGCCGTCTTCTTTGACAGCTCCACCTCGGCGGACGTCACGATGGACGCGATCCGCGAGGTGCGCCGCGTCGCGGGGGAGAGGTGCTTCGTCTCGGGCATGTCGGCGCTGGTCACCGACCTAAAGGACCTTTGCGAGAAGGAGGAGCCGATCTACGTCGGCATTGCCGTCCTGCTCGCGCTTGCCGCCATGATGCTCTTTCTCGACGGCTGGCTCGTCCCCCTCGTCTTCCTTGCCTCCATCGGCATGATGATCCTTCTGAACCTCGGGACGAACATCTTCTTCGGCGAGATCTCCTATATTACGAAGGCGCTCTCCGCCGTCTTGCAGCTTGCCGTCACGATGGACTATTCCATCTTCCTCTGGCACAGCTATAACGAGGAGAGGGAGCGGTATCCCGAGAAGGAAGAAGCCATGGCGCACGCGATCCATGAGACGCTGACCTCGGTCGTCGGCTCCTCGACCACGACGATCGCGGGCTTCGCCGCGCTCTGCTTCATGAGCTTCACCCTCGGACGCGACCTCGGTCTCGTGATGGCAAAGGGCGTGTTCTTCGGCGTTCTCGGGTGCGTCACCGTTCTGCCCGCGCTCATTCTTCTTCTGGATACTCCGCTTCAGAAAACGAAGCACCGCTCCCTGATCCCCGATATGAAAAAGGTCGCGACCTTCGTCACGAAGCGGTTTCCCGTCTTCCTCATCATTTTCGCCCTTCTCATCACCCCGTCGCTGATCGCGTATCAGAAGGCGAACGACGAGGTCTACTACGATATGGGCGAGTGCCTGCCGAAGGACATGGAATACGTCATTGCCAATTCCAAGCTCTCCGAAGAGTTTGACATCGCCTCGACGCACATGGTCTTGACGGACGCACGCCTTTCTCAAAAGGAGATGCGCGCCATGATCCGCGAGATGGAGGAGGTCGACGGCGTAAAATACGTCCTCGGTCTCGAATCGGTCGTCGGCTCCGCGATCCCCGAGGAGATGCTCCCCGAGAGTATCGTCTCTATTTTCCGAAGCGACCGCTACGAGCTTCTTCTCATCAATTCCGAATACAAGGTTGCGAGCGACCTTGTGAACGGACAGGTCACGGAGCTGAACCGCATTCTCAAAAAGTACGACGAGGGCGGAATGCTGATCGGTGAGGCGCCCTGCATGAAGGACATGATCGAGACGACGAGCCATGACTTCGAGGTGGTCAATCTCGTGTCGATCCTCGCAATCTTCGTTATTATTGCCGTGGTGGAAAAGAGCATCACGCTGCCCTTCATTCTGATCGCCGTCATCGAGCTTGCCATTTTCATCAACCTCGGGATCCCGCATCTTCTCGGGCAGTCCATGCCCTTCATTGCCCCGATCTGTATCAGTACGATCCAGCTCGGTGCCACCGTCGATTACGCCATTCTCATGACCACACGTTATAAGGCGAACCGACAGGGCGGCGCGACGAAGGGGATCGCGGTACGGGACGCGCTTTCTTCGTCCATCCCCTCGGTGCTCGTCTCGGGCATGGGACTTTTCGCCGCGACCTTCGGCGTCGCGATCTACTCGGACATCGACATCATCCGCTCGATGTGTATGCTCATGGCGCGCGGCGCTCTGATCAGTATGGTCTCGGTCGTTTTCTTCCTGCCGCCCCTTCTGCTTCTTTGTGACACTATCATTTGTCATACGACACTCGGGATGAAAACCTGCCTTGAACCCGAGAAAAAGTAAACAATTATAAACAAAATCAAACAAATAAAGAAAAACGGAATGCGAAAGGAACATACGATGAAAAAACATACGCAAAGAATCCTGTCACTCTTGGTCGCCGCGTCTCTTCTCGGTGCGGGCGGTGCGAGAGCCGCTCTCACTGCCGAAGCCGCAGAGGGGGCAGGGAACACAAACGAGAATTCATCCTCCGACACGGTCCTGACGACTGCCGAAAAAAGCGAGACCGTCTACGTGATCGCCGGTGCCGACGGCACGGTGAAAAAGCTCATCGTCGGCAGCAGATTAAAGAACCCCGGCACGGGAAAGCTCGGAGACGTCACGTCGGTCAAGAACCCCGAAAGCCTAAAGGGGAATGAGACCGTCACCGTCGGGGAGGACGGCGCCGTCGTCTGGGATGCGGTCGGCGAGGACATTTATTATACCGGAGAGGTCGACGGAGAGCTTCCCGTTCTCCTGAACGTCACCTATACGCTGAACGGCGAGGAGATCGACGCGGATTCCGTCATCGGCAGGAGCGGCGAGGTCACGATCCGCTTTACCTATGAGAACCGTTGCTATCGGACGGTCACGGTGGACGGGAAGGAAGAGCAGATGCTTGTTCCGTTTGCCATGCTGACGGGTGTCCTGCTCGATAACGATGTCTTTTCGAATATCCGCGTCACGAACGGAAAATGCGTCACCGACGGGGATCGCACCGCCGTGATCGGCATCGCCTTCCCCGGGATGAACGAGAACCTCGGACTCGACGAGGACGACGGTGCGTCCTTCCCGTCCTACGTGGAGATCTCCGCCACGGTGAAGGACTTTCATATGACGGGTACCGTCACCGTAGCCACGAATGAGATCTTCAACGCGGTCGACGACGATGTGTTTGACAGTGCCGACGCTCTGAAAGAAAAGCTCGGAGAGCTCACCGATGCCGTCACGCAGTTGAAGGACGGATCTTCCGAGCTGTATCGCGGGACGCTTACCCTCCTTGACAAGGTGGGCGAGCTTTCCGACGGGATCGGTCGTCTTGCCGCGGGCGCGGCAGATCTGAAAGAGGGGAGCGGGAGCGTGAAGGACGGCGCTCACGATCTGGCAGAGGGCGCCTCGGAGCTTGCCGACGGACTCTCCGATCTGAAAGGACATAACGAAGAGCTGACGGGCGGCGCGAAAAAAGTGTTCCTCGCCCTTCTTGCCACCGCCGATCGGCAGCTTGCCGAGGCGGGCATCACCGGGATCCCCGCTCTCACGATCGAAAATTACAAAACCGTTCTCGACGGGATTCTTCTCTCACTCTCGGAGGAAGCCGTGACGGAACGGGCGAACGCTACCGCCCGCGAGCGCGTGACGGCGAAGGTGGAAGCAAAGCGCGAGACGATCGAGGCGGGTGTGACCGCCGCCGTGCGGGAGCAGGTGGAGGCACAGGTCAAGGCGGCGGTGCGTGCCTCCGTGCGTGAGACGGCGATCGCCTCGCAGGGCATGACGGTCGAGCAGTACGAGGCGGCGCTCGCCGCGGGGCTCGTCAGTGCGGAGCAGAATGCCGCGCTCGAAAATGCCGTAGATGCGAAGATGGAGACCACCGAGGTCACGGAAACGATAAAAGCGCAGACGGACGCAAAGATGGCGACCGAAGAAATCGGGGCGACCGTCGGAGAGAAGACCGAAGAGAAGATCGCCGCGCTGATCGAAGAGAACATGGCGTCCGAAGAGGTGCAGAATGCGATCGCCGAAGCCCTTCTCGAGGCGGCATCGGGCAGAGAAAGCATTGCGGCGCTCAAAGAGAGCCTTTCGGAATATGAGACCTTCTATCTCGGGCTTCTTGAGTATACCGAGGGGGTTGCCGACGCGTCGGAGGGCGCCGATAAGATCAAGGAAGGCGCCGATCGCCTGTATCTCGGCACCGTGTCCCTCGACGACGGCGCAAAGAAGCTTCTCGACGGCATCCTGACCGTCAGGGACGGAATGCCTGCACTCGTCTCGGGTGTCGGAGAATTGAAGGACGGCGCAGAGCGCCTCGCGAAGGGATGTGCCGACTTTGACGAAGCGGTCACGGAAAAGCTGCGCGCGCTACAGGATGAGCTTTTGCCCCTCTTCACGCGGATGCGCGCTTCGATCGACGCCTCTCGTAGCTACACGAACTTCTCGGGCATTGCCGACGGTACGGACGGCTCGGTTCGTTTCGTGTACCGCACCGGTTCGCTGAAAAAGAAGGATTGACGGAGGGCGAGCTTTCGCCGTCACGCCGAAAAGGAAAGGCTGACGGGGCGCGGCTTCGTCCGACCCGCTGAAAAAACGGCAGACCGGGGAAAGTTTTCTCCGATACGCCAAAAAACGCCGGCGGGAGCGTAGCCTTCGTTCGACTCTTCCGAGGAGCTTTCGAAAGACAAAAATTCATACAAAAAAGAGGCTGTTTTCGTGACAGCCTCTTTTTTGTATGGTTCGGACATGCCGGGTCGGGCGGGGCGAGCCCGCTTAGCGGCAGTCCGCGTAAAAATCGAGGATCTCTTCAAAATAGGGGAGCGCCGTCTCGTCGGCGGAGCCGTAGATCTCGTGCTTTGCCTTCGGGTAGCGCGTGACGGTCGAGGCAGGGATCCTCGCCGCGAGGGCGCGCGCCGCGTCCTCCCGCACCATGGTGTCCTCTCCCGCGAGAAGCAATAGGACCTTTGCCTCAATGCGCTCGGGCGCGCCGCGGCGGAGAAGCTTTCTTTTGACTTTCAGCGATTCGTAGATCCAACGATAGGAGGGACCGTAGTTTTGAAACAGGGGCGTTTTTTCGCGCAGATCCTCGTATTCTGTAAACCTTTCTTTACTTGTTTTGCAGGAATCCTCAAAGCTTTCGTGCCCCGGGTACTCTCCGGCGATGAAGGCGCGATGCTTTCCCTTGCCGAACAAACAGAAGGCGCCCGTCAGGATGCGCCCCGCGAAGGCGGGGATGCTCCCGCTCTTCGGCATCACCATCGGGGAGGAGAGAACGATCGCACGGAAGAGCGCGGGATCCTCCTCTGCCGCGAGCGCGCCGATGGCGCCTCCCATCGAGTGGGCGAAGAGGAAGACCTCCTCCTTTCCGACCTCTCGCACGCGGCGGGAGAAGGAGAGAAAGTCGCGCGTGTATTCCGAGAAAGAGTCGATGTGCGTCAGTGTCGGGTCGGGGACCTCGCGATAGGAGCGCCCGTGTCCGCGGTGCTCGGGAATGAAGACGTTGTACCCTTCAAGAAGGAGGTAGTAGGCAAGCTCGTGGTATTTTTCCGCCGATTCGGTGAAGCCGTGAGAGACGATCACGCTCGCCCGCGGTTCGTCGGCAAGGTAGGCGACGTAGTGGATCGGATTTCCGTCATAGCCCGCAAAGTCGCTTTCGCACCGTCTCTCCTCAAGGTAGGGGAGAACGGTGTTCTTCATGCTTTGTGCATAGGTTCCTTCGCGAAGATAGAAGTCACGCATCGGGATGCTCCTCCTTGGACGAGATCTTTTCCATCACGGACTTTTCATTATAGAGAAAGAAGAGGATCGCACCGACGAGGCAGGAGACCGTCGCGATGATCGCCGTCGCGCGGTAGCTCTCCTCACTGCCCGATACTGTGACCGAGGTGAAGACAAGAAGGGAGAGCGCCTGCCCGAGCTTCATCGCGAAGGTGCGTGCGGCGAAGAACATGCCGCTCCGACTCTCCCCGCTCTCGATGCTGTCCGCCTCGGCGATGTCGGCGACGACCGCCTGCGGCAGGATGCCGAGGATCGCCATCGGGATGCCCGCGAGCGCCGCGATGATATAGCCCCACACGATCCCCTCGCCGCAGAAGGAGGCGAGAAGGAAGACGGCGGCATACGTAAAGAAGCCGACGGTGATGAGAGGCTTTTTACCAAGCTTCGGCGCGAGCTTATTGACCGCGGGATAGAGGCAAAGGCTGACTACCGTCATGATCACGGTGAGCAGGAATGCGTTCGTGTCCTCCGCGTGCATGAGTTTTGTAATATAGAAGGCAAGCCCCGTCTGGAAGAGCGTCACCGCGAAGAAGTAGATCACGTCGGAATAGACAAAGCGGCGGAACTGCCCGTTCGAGAAGGTCTTGACAAGGGAACGGAACGCCTGCGTTTTCACGGGCTTGACCTCGATGTAGTCCCGCTCTTTGATGAAGAAGGAGGGCACCAGCATCGCGATCGCGGCAAGCGCCGCGAGAAGCCCGATGGCAAAGCGGACGGCGCCCTCCTCTCCCATCGAGGAAGTGAAGAGAGACGCGAGATTCGGCAGAAGATAGGAGACCGAAAAGCCCGCGATATAGGTAAAGGAAATGTAGGTCGATACGTTGACTCTGTGCTCCTGCGTATCGCCGAGCTCGGCGATCAGCGCGTTATACGGCGTGCAATAGATCGTCATGAAGAGGTAGAAGAGCATGAGCGTGATGAAGAGAAGAATGTCGTTCAGCACGACACTGCCCGTCGAGGGGAAGAGAAAGACGCCGACCGTCACGAGCGCGAAGGGGATCGCGATCACCTTCATGAAGGGGATCCGACGCCCGCCCTTGAAGTCGCTCGCGTCCGACCATCCCGCGATGAGCGGGTCGGTTACCGCGTCGAAAATTCTGCCGACGGCGATGATCAGTCCGAAGAGCGTCAGCCCGAGAAAGAGCGGCTCTCCCGTGATATACGAGCCGAAGACCGCGTCGCTCCCCGTGTAATAGTACACCATCCAGCTGCTGATGATGCCCGAGAGAAGGCTCCAACCGAATTGCCCGACGGCAAAGAGCCAAAGTACCTTGTTTGTGATCTTTTTCATGTCGACCGTCCTTTCGTCGCGAGACCTGCGCGTCAATGCGGTTTCCCCGTTTTTTCTGCGCCTTGTCTTCTCGTGGTGATTTCTGTTTTTATTATATCGTCTTTTTGCATAAAAGTCAACAGAAAACATGTTTATTTTTTATATATTTTGTGAATTTCTCAAGAATCCTGCGACGGTGCCGTCAAACGATGCGGGAAGACCCTCGCGAAGCGGCGGAAAGGGGAACTTACGAACCCCGGAGGAGGGGTGCCCCGCAAAATGGCGAGAGCGGGACTTTCGGACCATCGAAGGAGCTCGGAAACAGGGAGGCGCGGCGCTCGCGAAGCATCAAACAGGCGTCCGTAAAACACCGAGGAAAAACCGCAAAACGATATGCGGGCTTGCGGAGAATCGAAGGTATGCCGAGAATCGGCAAACGGGGCATTTGCGGCGGACGGAAAAGACTCTCGTACGGTGAGCGAGGATAGCGTTCGCAGAGTGAGGCGGCTCACCGCTTTTTTTCTATTGCTTATCGCAAAATGCAAAAAATCCTCCCGCATTACCGCAGTTCCCATAGGGAATTTCAGGTAAAGACGCGAGATTCAGAGTCGGGCGTGGCGTAATGCCACGCCTTTTCTCTTGTTGCTTGTCGGCTTCAATCATCTTCGTCGGTGAGTTCGTTGCCCCATATCGGTCGGTCGATTGCTCCGACGAAATTATAAAAGATTTCTACCGTTTGTCTGTAATGTCCGTCTACTTTCGTCTTTTCGTGAACAACGACTTTTTCGATGAACGCGCGAAGTATTTCGGGCGTGAGTTCTTCAAAACTGTTATACTTGTAAATAAGCATCATAGGATAAGTACTAATTGCAAAAGCAACTGGTAGAATGTGTCCATGTAATATGTAAGTTCTCTTTGTATTATGCACGCCGAATGTTATTTCAGCGGTTTAATTTCAATGTTTGATCATCAATCTTTATCATTCTGTACCCGATGCCGACGTGAGTTTGAATATATTGCGGCGAATCGGCGGACGGTTCGATTTTTTTGCGCAAAGTCGCCATAAATACGCGCAGGGAAGCGACGTTGCTTTCCCATGCCGCGCCCCATATTTTTTGCGTAATGAAAGTATGAGTAAGCACTTTCCCGACGTTTTTTGACAATAGGCACAGTAGTTTGTATTCGATAGGGGTTAGGTGGAGTTCTTCGCCGCTTAAATATGCACAACCTGCGCCATAATCTATTTTCAGATTTCCGTTGACAAAAACCGATTCGGATTTGTTTGTCGATTGTATTGCAAGAAGCCTTCTTTGCGTAACTCTTATTCTTGCAAGCAATTCTTCGACGGAAAACGGTTTTGTCAAATAATCGTCCGCTCCGGCATCCAACGCGTCGATTTTATCCTTATCTTCGGCACGAGCGCTGATTACGATAATAGGCATTTCCGACCAAGAGCGTATTTTTCCGATAACGTCCACGCCGTCGATATCCGGTAAGCCCAAATCAAGCAGAACGACGTCCGGATTATGAGAAGACGCTTGCATAACGGCGCTTTCTCCGTTCGTTGCGGTAATATAATCGTAATCGTGCGTTTTCAAAGTCGTTCCGATAAGGTTACGGACAGGCGCGTCGTCTTCTACAACTAAAATCAGTAAGTTATTCATGTATTTCCACCTCCCCGACGGGCAATGTAAAGGTAAATATCGCGCCGTGCGGAACATTGTCGGTTATCGTTATTTCTCCGCCGTGCGCGTTTATGATGGATTTACACAACGAAAGTCCCAACCCGATACTGCGACGACAATCGACAATTTTGTTTGCTCCTGTATAAAACATATCGAACACCCGCGATTTTTGTTCGTCCGCAATTCCGTTTCCGTTATCCGCCACGCTTACGCAGACTGTTTCTCCGTTTCTTTTTGCCGTAATCGTAATTTGCGAATCGGACAGCGTGTATTTAATAGCGTTGTCTAAAAGATTGATTAAAACCTGCACGATAAGCCGAGCGTCCATTTTTGCAAGAAGTAACTCGTCCTGTTGTATCACGGTAATTTTTTGCATTTCGCTTTTCTTATGAATATGCTTCAATGCTTCGGCTATTACGTCGCCGACAAGTTCCGTCGTCAAATTTATATTCATTCTGCCTTCTTCAAGACGCGTTACCGCAAGCAGATTTTCAACCAGATTGATAAGCCAAAGCGAATCGCCGTAAATATCTTCGTATATTTGTTTTTTTGTCGCGTCGTCAATATCGTTACCGTTTGAAATCAGATTGCTCGCATTGCCCGAAATTGAAGTAAGCGGCGTGCGAAGATCATGCGATATGGAACGAAGCAGGTTTGCGCGCAACTGTTCGTTTTTGGCTAAAACGGCGGCGTGTTCTCTTTCTTTGGCGTTTATGATTCCGTCAATTGCGATTGCGCATTCGCCGATAACGGAAACCACAATGCTTTCGTTAAAAGAATCAATCGTTTTTTCTCCGACGGAAATGCCTATTGCACCGTAGTTTTTGCCGTTTTTGCATATCGGGAAAAACGTATAGTCGCTTTCAGGGCAAATATCCGTTCCTTTCCCTTCTTTTACGTTGTTTTTCGTTACTTGCCAAGCAATTTGCTCGCAGTCGGACGGTATGGCGGAGGAGTCGTTTTCCGTCGGTGAAATATATATTTTGTGTGCCTTATTGTCAAATACAACTATTTTTCGGTTTAACAGCCTTTGCAATTGATTCGCCGTAACCTGAAATATCTCCGTTTCATCGGACGCTTTCTGAATCAATTGGTTCGCATCGAACAGAATTTTTGTTCGGTATGCCGTTTGAGTTGCCTGACGTTCCCGAGTTTTCAGTTTTTCGGTTGTTCCGCCTATGATGAGAGACGCCGCAAGCATAATTACGAAAGTGACGGGGTAGCCGCTTCCGTATGCCAGAAACGAAAATCTCGGTTCGGTAAAAAGAAAATTAAAAACCAGAACGCTCGCAACGGACGATATAACCCAACAAATTTTGCTTTTTGTCAGTATAGCGGTAATCAAAACGCCAAGCATATAAGTCGTTATGATATTTGCTTCGGTAAAACCGAGAATTGAAAAAAGATATCCGAGCAAAGTCGAAAGTAACAGTAAGACTGTTGAAACCGTCAATTCTTTAAGAATTTTTACAAAATGCGGTTTTTCAAAAAGTTTTTTCTTTCCTTTTACTATAACGGCATCGCTGTCGGGAATGATATGTATATCGACATTAGGAGCAAGCGATATCAGTTTTTCGGTTAAAGTCGGCTTGCCTATAAATTTTCGCTTACCGATAACGGTTCTGCCGATTACTATTTTAGTAACGCCGGAAAGACGGGCATATTCCGCAATCTGAAAAGCAATGTCGTCCCCGCATACGGTAACTATCGACGCGCCGTTCGTTTCGGCAAAACGGATATTTGCAAGTAACCGTTCCGCGTCTTCCGTTGTCATAGATTCAGACGCGGGAGTTTTTACATATAACGCGGAAAAAGTCGCATTGAACGCCTTTGCCATGGCTGCCGCTGTCTGAATTATTTTCGGATTTGAAGGCGCGGAAGACAAACAAACCAGAATGTGTTCTTTGTCGTTTATATACTGCTTTCCCATTCGGTTAATCCGTATCTCCTTCGTTTTTTATTTCCTTTATTATATCATATTTTTTGAATAAAATCTACTTGAAACGACTTTTGTAATCGTTTAAAACATCGGTCAATTCCCGATTTTCTTTGTCAAAGATTACAATT
>CAVEOF010000002.1:40991-76820 GCA_963617165.1 Coriobacteriaceae bacterium
TTTCATAGTTTTCCGCATCAATGAATTCAATCGGGCTGCATTCTTCTTTTCGTTCCTTTTCAATTGCTTTTCTGTTTTCTTCCAAAAAGACGTCGAGCCTTTTCATTATAAAAAAAGCCGAAAATCATAACCGATACTACTGCAATAATAAGTATTGCGTCTTCCATAAAAGTCATCTTCTTTTACGGCTGTTAAATATCAAAACATTTCCGCATTGCTTTGTATTCCCCGAGAACTAAAAGCGTTTCGTCTGCGGAGAGAACCGTGTCGGCGGTAACAACCGCATTGATTTTTCCGCTTTTCTTCGTGGCAATGATATTTACATTGTATTTTCTACGAATATCGATTTCTATAACCGATTTTCCAACCCATGCCGACGGAACGGAAACTTCAAATATCGAACAGGAATCGCCGAGTTCTATGTAATCAAGAATATTGTCGGAACTATAACGAATTGCCGCCCATGTGGCAAGTTGTTTTTCGGGATAAATAATTTCGTCTGCGCCGTTACGAAGAAGAAATTTTGCCTGCACGTCCTGTTCGGCACGCGCCACAACCTTTTGCGCTCCTAATTCTTTTAATAAACAGGTTGTTTCAAGAGAACTTTGAAAGTCGCCGCCGATAGTTACAATACAGACATCGTAGTTTTTTACGCCGAGCGATTTCAGCAACGCTTCGTTTGTGCTGTCGCCGATTTGCCCGTTAGTCACATAAGGCATAGCGTCGTTAATTCTTTCTTCGTTCTCGTCTACCGCCATGATTTCGTGTCCTAATTCGTGTAATTTCATTGCGATGTATTTCCCGAAACGTCCGAGACCTATCAATAAAACAGATTTTGTTTTCATGTATAAAAACCTCCTTAACCGACTGCAATCGTATCTGTCGGTAATTTTGCTACTTGTTTTTTATTTGCGCCGAAAGCGGCATATATCAATGTTAAACCGCCAACGCGCCCGAAAAACATAGATAAAATCAAAATCAATTTGGATACGATTCCGAGCGTTGGGGTAATTCCGAGCGTAAGCCCTACCGTGCCGACGGCAGAAGCCGTTTCGTAAAGGCAAGACGTAATAGGCAAATTTTCAATTGCGCTTATAGCCATTCCGCCAAATAGAAACAGGGTTATGTACATTATAAATATCGCCGAAGCCGTCTTAACCGTTTCATCGTCGACGCGCCGTTTCATAAGCTCCGCATTGTCTTTTTTCCTGAATACGGAAAAAGCGGAAGAAAATAAAACCGCTATCGTCGTCGTTTTCATACCGCCTGCGGTAGAACCGGGCGAACCGCCTATCAACATAAGAATAATCATAAGATATAATCCCGTATCGCTGATCGCCGTAAGATCTACTGTATTAAACCCTGCCGTTCGCGGCGTTACCGATTGAAACAAAGAAGCAAGTATACGCTTACCGACAGGTAAATCGCCGAATTCAAAAAAGAAGAAGTATATCGCGGGCAAAACAATAAGTGCGGCAGTTACAATCAATACCACTTTGCTTTGCGTGCGATATTCTCTTATTCGCCACCTGTGTTTGCAAATGTCTTCCCATACAAGAAAACCGATACCGCCGATAATTATCAACAACATAATCGTAATATTGATGACGGGTTGCGCAGAATAGTGCGTGATAGAAGTGAACTCGCCGCTTTTCGTTCCCATTATATCAAACCCTGCATTGCAGAATGCCGACACCGAATGGAAGATAGCAAACCAAATGCCTTCTGCGCCGTAATCAATACAAAATACAGGCATCATAACAAGCGCGCCGATCAGTTCAATCAAAAAAATCCCTTTGATTATAAATCCGGTCAGGCGGACTATTCCGCTTACATTTGGCGCAGAAATTGCATTTTTCATCGTTTCGCGGCTGAACAGTCCGATTTTTTTGCCCGAAATAACGGCAAGAGACACGGCTATGGTAACGACACCCATACCGCCGATTTGAATCAGCAACAATATAACGATTTGCCCGAATATCGTCCAGTGCGTTGCCGTATCGAATACGATAAGTCCCGTTACGCATACGGCGGACGTCGAAGTAAAAAGAGCGTCGATAAAAGATGTCCATTCGTGAGTTTTTGAAGAAATCGGCAATGTCAATAGAAAAGCACCGAGCAAAATAACCCCCGCGAATCCCAATAATATTATCTGAAAGGATGTTAGTTTCCTTTTTAGTATTCCCATGCAAAAACCTCGATTCCGTTTATCGTTATTATGATATCATCTTTTTCATAAAGATAGCATTAGGGTTCTTGCGAAAGGTATTAAGATTTTATAAAGATTATAATCAATGCTTATCTGTCTTTTCTTTGTTATCGCATTCTTCTTACATGTCTTGCTTGCAATTTCGCTTCAAATATTATAAACAATGTATTCCGGATGGGTTCCGTTTGCGTTTTATTTCTATTCATTACAGTGAAATTTTTTTTAACCGCATAACATCTCTGTTGTTTGACACACAAAAGGCTCACGGATTTTTCCGTGAGCCTTTTGTCATCGTTTGAAAGCGCAATTCTAAAATTTAATTTTAATAATTCCCTATGGAAACTGCGCTTTTTATGCGGGGGGATCTTTTGAAAACTTTTCTTTACTTTTTCGGAATGATGGGGTAAAGCTGGATCGTATTTCCGCCGTCGACGACAAGCTCGGCGCCCGTCGCATTTCTCGCGTGTGCCGCGAAGTACCAAACGGCGTCGGCGATGTCCTCGCCCACCGCCACGTCGCCGATCGGCGTATAGCGGGAGGGAACGTCACGGTAGAAGTCGGGGTTCTTTTCCCAACGGTCGGTGCGGATCATGCCGGGAAGCACCGCGTTGACGCGGATGTTGTACTTTCCGAGATCGAGCGCCATCGCGCGCATCATGCCGAGCTGACCGCTCTTCGATGCCGAGTAGGCGATGCGGTCGGGGATCGCACGGTAGGCGGTGTTCGAGTTGACGAAGACGATGTTGCCGCCACCCGCCTCTTTCATGCGGCGCGCGGCGTGCTCGGAGAGGCAGAAGTCCCAGACCATGTTCGTGTTGATGACACGCTGAAAATCGGTCAGCGGATTTTCAAATACCTTCATACCGAGTCCTTGGTCGGCGGCGTTCAGAACGAGCGTTTCGATGAAGATCCCCTTTTCGTCAAGCTCGGAGAAGAGGCGTTCGACCGCCCCCTCGTCCACCGTCCGCTCGTCAAGCAGAGAGTCGAGCACATAGCCGAGGATCGTCACCTTCGGGAACTTTTCCCGATAGGCGGCTTCCGCCGCACGGACGCTTTCTTCCTTGCGTCCCGTGAAGATCACGTTCTTTCCTTCCGATGCAAATTTTTCCACAATGGCGACGCCCGTATTGATGCAGGCGCCCGTAACGAGTGTTGCGCGGGTCATATTCGTTTTCCTCCTTATTGATCGAGAAATTCGCCGAAGGTCAGGAGCATCGGCGTGTCCTTGATCGGCAGATTCTGTATGTGATAGGTACCGAAGGCATCCTTTGTCAGAATGCTGTCGGGAAGCTCGTAGATAGAGCCGTCCATCAGGTCGACGAGGCGCACCTTGTCGTACTTCGAGCAGATGTCGAGCGAGATCGTGCTCTCAAACGAGGTCGTCATGATGCTCGAGGGATACCAGAAGACGAGGGCATCGCCCCCCGCGCGGTGGAAGCCGCCGGTGATCACGCGGTTCTTCGGCTCGTCGACGGAGAAGGTGCGCAGGGATTCCTGCGGTGTGAAGAGCACGGGCAGCTTGCAGAGCTCGCACCCCTCGGCAAACACTGAGCAAAGATTCTGAAGGGCATAGTAGGATTTTTTCGGAGTGTAGGAGCCGACGCACTTTCCGTCGGCGTCAAAGTCCGCACCGAGCACGCCGAAGTAGCCGTAATCAAGATAGGAGGCAACGTCGCCGACCCGTCCGTTCAGCGCCTCGATCATGTCCATGCAGGAGAAATAGGAGGTGAAATACACGTCCGAAAGCAGGTCTGCCATCGCGTGGCGGAGAAGCTGCTTTGCCTGCTTTTCCTGCGTCCATGCACCGGTGTATACGGCACCGTGTCCGCCGCTCCTCGACTGCGAGCCGGACTCACCCTGAATGATCTCGATCTTCGGGTTGTAGGATTTTGCAAGCGCGCGGAGTGCATCGACTCTCTCGAAGACGAGCGTCTCGTCATGCGTGTATTCGTGGAAGGAGAGGTAGTCGATGGCTTCTCCCATGCCCGCGGCGAACGCCTCGTTCGGGAAGTGGATGTCGCGGTGACCGAGTACGCCGCCGATGATCTTCGCATCGGGGTCGACCGCCTTGACGGCAAGTCCCGTCTCCTTTGTGAAAAGGCCGAGGTCGGTGCCTGCCGTCTCCTTGTTCGAGCGCCAGCTGTTGAGGCAGTCGGGCTCGTTCCATACCTCGTAGTGCTTGACTCTGCCGCGGAAATGAAGTGCGAGCGCCGTCACGTAATTCTTCCATGCCGTCTTCTGCTCTTCGTTGTGGATCGGAACGCATCCGACTGCGCCGAAGATCTCTTTGGCTTCCTCGTTGTAAAGGTCGTTGCCGTAGCAGAGGCAGAACCACGGGCGGAGTCCGCGACGAAGAAGATTGTCGACGATGCGGTCGAGCCATGCGAAGTCGTACACGCCCTTCTTCCGCTCCGTCTTCTGCCATCCCGATTGCAGTCTCACCCACTTGACGCCGAGCTCGGCAACTCTGTCGTATGCCTTCTCGGGGTCGAAGACGTCACGGTCGAGCTTTTCGAAGCCGATGCCCATCTTGGAATCCTTGATGTCCTTCGAATGCTTCGGCACGATCTGTCCGACTTTATGTAAACGTTCCATCGGAATTATCCTTTCGAATGTAAAGTTTTATTTTCAAATCAGAAATAAAACGCGGTCTTCGGCGGGCGGATGTCCGTCAGCGCACCGGTGTAGTGGCGCAGGGTATGCGGCTTGTAGGGGTGGGCGAGACACGCCTCCTCGTTGATCTCGATGCCGAGCCCCGGCTTGTTCGGGATCTTCAGGTATCCGTCCTCGTACTCGAGCGCCTCGGTCGTCAGCTCGCCGCGGTAGTCCACGTCGCTGTACATGATCTCGAGGATCGCGAAGTTCGGGCAGCACGCCGCGAGCTGGAGCGTCGCCGCGTTTGCCACGGGGCCCGAGGGGTTGTGCGGGGCAAAGGGAATGTAACGGCATTCCGCCTCCGCCGCGATTTTGCGAAGCTCCATGATGCCGCCCGCGTGGGAGACATCGGGCTGAATGTAGTCCGCCGCCATCTTGTCGAACATCGGTTTATAGTCCCAACGGGTATAGAGACGCTCTCCCGCCGAGATCGCGACGGGCGAACGATCCTTTACCTCGCGCAGGGCGTCGAGGTTGTCGGGGGGTACCGGCTCTTCGAAGAACATCGGCTTGAAGGGTTCAAGCTCCTTCGCGATCTTCACCGCGGTCGGAATGTTGAAGCGTCCGTGTCCCTCGATGAGCAAATCGACCTTCGGACCCACCGCCTCGCGCACCGCCGCGACACAGCGGATGGCGCGGTCGAGGTCTTCGCCCGAGATATCGAGATAGCTCTTGCCGAAGGGATCCCACTTCATCGCCGTCACGCCGCGCTTGACCGCGATCTTTGCCTTTTCGGCGAATTCTTCGGGCTCCTTCGCACCCGCGAACCAACCGTTCACGTAGATGCGCACCTTGTCGTTGACCTTACCGCCGAGCAGCTGCCAGACGGGGACGCCGAGCGACTTGCCGAGAATGTCCCAAAGCGCCGTCTCCACCGCGGAGAGCGCGCTCATGAGAACGGGGCCGCCCCGCCAGTAGGCGTCGCGGTAGATCGCGTGCCAGTGCTTTTCGATGTCGAGGGGATTCTGTCCGACGAGATATTCCTTGATGTGCTCGAGCGCGCCGAGAAGCGCCTTCTCCTTATATTCGAGTGTCGCCTCGCCCACACCGTCGATGCCTTCGTCGGTCGTGATCTTCACGAATACGAAATTCGTGCGGAAGCAGTCGACGACAAAGGGCTTCAAGTCTGTGACCTTCATAAAACGCTCCTCTTTTTTTGATTTTTTATTGTTTGCCATTGACATATCGTCAAGACTATTTTATAATATATTTTAAGATGTTTCTATCAAAAACTTATCGCATTTATTCGAAATCTTATGATGATGGGAGAAAAATGCCATGATAGCGATGCCGCATATCGTCGCCGTCGGGATCTACAATATGAAGGTCTTTGCCCGCGGACGCACGCTGACGCCCTATCGGCGCGTCTCGGTGTTTGAGCTCGAGCTTCCTCTCGAGGCGGGGGGCACCTCCTATATCGACGAAGAGAGCCGCCCGATCTCGGAGAGCTACGTCATCGCCGCAAAGCCGGGGCAGACCCGCCACACCCGACTGCCGTATCGCTGCGCCTTTGTCCACGTGATCGTGAGGGAGGGGACGCTCTTTGACATGCTCTCCCGCCTGCCCGATTATATAGAAATAGGAAAGGATGCCCGCATTCCCGAGATCTTTCACGCACTCGCGGGGGAGTATGACATCGGCTCGGAGGCGGACACGGTTGCGATCACGGGGCTCGTGCTCGAGCTCGTCTACCGCCTCTCCCGCATCGCGGGTGCCATCAGGGCGGAGCACGCGCTCGGAAGTATGCCGTACAGTGCGGCGGAGCGGGCGATCGATTACATCGGGGAGAACCTCACCTCCCGCCTGACGCTTGAGAGCGTCGCGGCGGAGGTCTCTTTCAGCCCCGTTTATTTTCATTCGGTCTTCAAGAGCGCGACGGGCATGACGCTCAGAGATTACGTGGAGCTGCAGCGGATCAAAAAGGCGACGGCGCTCCTCTCCGTCGGGGAAAAGACGCTGACCGAGATCGCCTACGAATGCGGGTTCTCGTCGCAGTCCTATTTCAGCTATGCCTTCAAGCGACGGATGAAAATGACTCCGCGTCAATACATGAAAAAGGTCGCCGAGGATTACGAAAAGCAGCCGGAGAAGCCGACGGAAGCTCTCACGGAAGACATCGGAGAACAGAATGATGTTTTCTCCGATACAAGAGACGATAACTTGGAAAAATAAGAAAATGCAAACAAAGCGATACAAAAAGCGTCCTATCCCGAAAGGGAAGGACGCTTTTTGTATCTTATTTCAGCAAATTGCCGTCTTCAAAATAATCGATTCTCATCGCGTGACGAACGTCGGCAAGGGTCGCGGCGGCGGTCTTTTTCGCCTTCTCGCTTCCGATGCGGAGCATTTCGAGGACCTCGGGGAGCCTTCCTTCCCATGCGGCGCGGCGCTCACGGATGGGGGAAAGCTCGTCTTCGAGCACACGGCAAAGGAACTTCTTGATCTTCACGTCGCCGAGTCCTCCGCGACGGTAGTGCGCTTTCAGCTCGTCGAGCGTCTGATATTCGGGCAAGAACGCCGCGAAGTGCTCGGGACGGCAGAAGGCGTCGAGGTAGGTGAAGACGGGGTTCCCCTCCACCGTGCCGGGATCCTCCACCTTCAGATGGTTCGGGTCGGTGTACATCGACATGACCTTTTTGCGCACATCCTCCGCGCTGTCGGAGAGGTAGATGCAGTTGCCGAGCGATTTGCTCATTTTCGCCTTGCCGTCAATGCCGGGAAGGCGCAGGCAGGCGCGGTTCTCGGGCAGGATGATCTCCGGCTCGGTCAGCGTGTCGCCGTAGACCGCATTGAATTTGTGCACGATCTCCTTGCATTGCTCGAGCATCGGGAGCTGATCCTCTCCGACGGGCACGGCGGTCGCGCGGAAGGCGGTGATGTCCGCCGCCTGACTGATGGGGTAGCAGAAGAAGCCGACGGGGATGCTCGCCTCGAAGTTGCGCATCTGGATCTCCGCCTTGACGGTCGGGTTTCTCTGCACGCGGGAGACGGTCACGAGGTTCATATAATAGAAGGAAAGCTCGGTCAGCTCGGGCACGGCGGACTGAATGAAGATCGTCGACTTTTCGGGGTCGAGACCGCAGGCGAGATAGTCGAGCGCGACCTGCAAAATGTTGTCGCGCACCTTCTCGGGGTGCTCCGCATTGTCGGTCAGCGCCTGCGCGTCCGCGATCATGATATAGATCTCATCGTATGCGCCCGAATTCTGGAGTCTGACCCGCTCCTTGAGCGAGCCGACGTAATGCCCCACATGGAGCCTTCCTGTCGGGCGGTCGCCTGTCAGAATGATTTTTTTCGCCATGTTCGAGACCTCCCTCGTGTTGTGATAGGATTTTTGTACTATTATAGCACGCTTTTTCCGAAGAGTCAAGAAAGTCGGGGAAGAAAATTCGGTAAATGAGAAAAAGGCGATAGACCTATCCGATTTGCTCCCTCGGTGTCTTTCCCGTGATCTTCAATAAAAAGATTACAAGATAACCTAATTTCTATTTTTCGGCGTCTTCCCGGTAATCTTTTTATAATATCTGGAAAAATAATTCGCGCTCGTAAAGCCGACCTGCTCCGCCGCTTCCGTTACGCTCATACCGCCGTTTTCGAGCAGGGCGATCGCCTTGATGATCCTTAACTCGAGAAGATAGCGGTGCAGGGGCTTTCCGAAGGCGCGGCGGAATTCCGCGCCGATGTAATTCGGATGAAAATGAAAGATGTCGGCAACCGTTTGATTGGTGATCGGCTCACGGTAGTGCTCCTGCAAGTAGTCGGCAACCGCGTCGGCGTCGAAAATGCCCGTGCGCGAACCGCTCTTTTTTTTCGAGAAATTCCGAGAGCAGAAGCGTCAGCACCGCGTCCGACTCGAGCTGGTAGTGCAGCTTTCTGCGGTCGTAGAGGCGGATGAGACGGCGGAGCGGCTCTTCGGCAAAGAACGCGCCCTCGCGATAGGTATAGCGGTCAAATTCGGGATGATCTTCGAAAGTGATCGGCAGGGGAACGTCGCTGTCCGCCGTCAGCTCACGCACGGGGATCGGGTGGAGGGGGAAATTCTGCGCCGCGTTCTCCTGCGTCCAGTCGAAGTTGACGGCGAGGATCGAGACCCCCGTCGGCAGCATACGGTAGGGAACCCCCGCGTTGATGAAGAGCGCGCTCTTCTCGGGCAGGGTCACGGGCGCACCGTCGATGCGAAAGGTCCCCTCCCCGCGCACGATATAGAAAAATCTTGCATCGGGTGGCAACACCTCGACAAAGGTGTATTTTCTCGAGATCTCAAGCTCTCTCGGATAACGGGAAAAGGGGCGGATGTCCTCCCAAAGCATGGCGTTCTCCCTTCCGCCGCGCGGCGCGGCAATCGGATGACGATATTTTTTATTCCTTTGAAAACCGTACGGAACCGCTTTTGTTTCTCTCTGACGTTCTTTTTTCTGCTTGACCTTTATTTTGTGCTGTTTTTCCTTTGCTTTCTTTCTTGATTATAGCACGGGTTTCGGATAAAATCAAGAGTGGAAGGACCCATTTTTGAAAAAACAAATTTTCTGCACGGAAAGGAAATCCGATCATGTTTTCAAGAGTTACATTGGAGGTCAGCCTGAAGCCCTTTGCAAGGGAGAGGGAAGAGGACACGCCGCGCGTTGCGTACGACATGCTCTTTGCATGGTATCCGCTCCTAAAGCACCGAAAGGAGATCTCGGTCATGCTCTGGACCTCGGACGGGAGCGAGCTGCTCGAGTATCGCGGCAGGGCGGAGGACACCTTTGAGTATGCCTGCTATCTCGGTCTCGCCAACGAAGAGGAGACCCATTCGAAGGCAGACAGAGACGAGCATTTCAGTCTCTATCTCTGCCGCTCCCCCTACATAGAGAAGCCGCGGAGCATGACCTACGCGTCGCTTGCGAAGATCGTCGGCGCCCTGCGGGATGCGGCGGCGAAGCTTTATCCCGACGCCCGCTTTCTCGTCGGCACGACCTTTGACGTCGGACCCGAGTTTGCCGTCTCGGATTTCAAGTATCATCGACATCCCGAGATCATGACGGGAGGGAAAATTCTGCATTTCGGCTCCCTCGACTCGACCGCGACCCTCGCCGCCGACTCCCGCGCGTATGCCGCGTTCCCGAGCGGCATTCCCGAGGGAATCTCCTTTGCCTACTTCCTCGGACGGCAGACCGAGGTCTTCTGCCGCGATCTCGGGTTCGATTATCTTTGGCTCTCGAACGGCGTCGGCTTCAGCGCCGACCCGTGGTCCCTCGACGGAAAGCTCTATGACGGAGAGCGCTTTCATATCGAGAATCTCAATCATACGCGGGAAAAGGTTCTCGCCTTCTGGTCGGAATTCCGCAGGGGATGCCCGAAGCTTGAGATCGCGACGAGGGGAACGAACAATTCCGCGGGCATCGATTATGCGACCGACGGCGTTCCTCTGTATGAGATCTATCGGACGGAAGAAAACCTTCTTCCCCCGCCGAATTCGCCGTGGGCGGCGATCAACAAAAATTTCGGGCTTGAGCTCATGGGGCACATGACCCGCATCGCGGAGCTTCCGCCCGAAGAAAATTTTCTCTTCCGTTATTATATCCACGACCCGTGGTGGGTCAATTCTCCGTGGCGGGACCGCTACAACCGCGAGCCGCACGACATCTATCTTCCGATGGCGATCTCCCGCATCAACAAGGCGGGAGGGGTCGATACCGCACAGCTGTTGAGCCTTTTGTCGATCGACAATTCCTACGGGGAGATGCCCGACGACTGCGTGAATGAGCCGATACCGCACCTCTTGTGCGCGGAGAGGGAAGGGGCGGATGCCGTATCTCCGATCGTCTGGGTGTACCCCGTCAGGGAGATCACCACGGCGGGGACGGTAGAAGAGCTTCGCCGCGCCTATTTCGGTGACCGCATGATCTCCGATGCGGTGAACGCCGCCTTCCCGCTGAACTGCGTCGTCTCGACCGACAATTTCCTCTCTCACGACCTCGCCCTTTACCGCGGACGCATCCTGCTCTCCCCCGTGCCGAAGCGTCCCGAGGTGCGGGAGCGTCTCTTCGCTTTCGCGGAGGCGGGCGGCAAGGTCCTGCTCTACGGCGAGAGGGAAGAGGGAGAAGGGCTACCCGCGTCCGTCGCCTTTGTCGCTACCTGTGAGGGGGTGTCCGCGCTTCACCGCGCGCTTGCCGCCTTCGGTTACGAGATCCGCGTCTCGCACGAAGAGACGGGCAAAAAGCCCGTCCTCACCCTTTCCCCCTATCAAAACAGCCTGCTTCTCTCGGTATACAACCCCGACACGACCAAGGATATTTCCTTCCGCTTCCCGCACGGCGCGCCCGTCTTTCTCGACACGGAGACGGAGCTTCGGGAGGGCAGATCGGTGTATCGCTTCCCGCGCAGTGCGCATCGCGAGTGCCGCATTTACGTCTCGCAGACGGAGGGGGTGCTCTCCCTCACCAACGTCGCGCCCGTCAGCGCGATCTATCGGGGCAAATGGCATCTCACGGGGCTGTCGGATGCCGAGGTGACCGTCTTCCCGCCGTGTGAGCGCCCGGACGGTCTGCGTGTCTCGAGAAAAGAGGAGATTGACGAACGCTTCCCGTCCGAGGATTTCTTCCTCGACGGCTGGCAGTATTGCCGCGACACGGATGGTAGAGGATATTTCAAAGCTTCGCATGTCGACGGCGAGCTCTATTTCTGGGTCCGATAAAAGCAAAATGTAAAGAAAAATATGAAAAAAGAAAAGAATCGGGTGCGCCGACCACAAAAACGCTCTGCATAAAAGATTCACTCATGAGCAAAAAAAGTCGGAACACGAGCGTCTTGTAAGCTCTTCGAACGAAAAATGCCGGATCCTTCGAGCGGATTCGGCATTTTTTGACGGAAAGGACTTGACGGATGTCTTGCGATCTGATATACTGTATAAAAAGGACGAGACAGACGGAGGCGCTCGATGAAAAAGAAGATGGCTGAAAATGAGGAGCTATACATAAACTTTCCCGATAGATATGGTCGCAGGGAATTGAACAGGCTTTATCGGGAAATTCCGTTGAAGGACACGACCTCAAGGCTCTTGCGCAAGTATTTTAACGCAATGGCGAATTTTTACGGCATACTTCCTCTCCGAAAGGCAAAGGATATCGTATTTTCCTTAGATCCGAAGCTTGTGACGGAGGAGGAATTTTGGGCGTTTGCCGGGATTGCCCGCCACGAGAACGAGGATTACGTGATACTCGGCGAAGAAGAGATATATTTCGACGGGGAGAAGAGCGCGCCGTCGAACAGGAAAATTGTGTCTCTACCCGTTGTGTATAACGATGAATTCGCAGACATAGATGACATACAACACGGAAAGCCCTATTATAAATTGACCAAAGAGGAGCTTTTAAAATACTGCGAACCTTGTTATTTTGAGTCGACGCCGCAGTCGGAAGCGTTGCGTGCATGTCTGATGCGGCTTTGCAAACGCGATGAAGAAAAGGTGGACGTCATTCTCGAGATTATGGTGCTCATGATACGGAGTGTAAGATCGAAAATGGACGATGTCTTCGACATGTTGGAAGAATTCCATCTTTCCTTTTCTTCCGAAAAAGAATGCGATCGCTTTCTTTCGGTGTATAACGACTTCCACAATACCACGCGGATGCCCTGCAACCGTGGCTTTACTCCCGAGGAGATTTCGAAAAAGCTCTATCGGGATGAAAATGCGCCGTCGTCATTTTCCGCCGGCGAAAATATGAGAAAAATGCTTCAAAACGGGGAGCTGACAAAGGAGAAGATCAAAGAAAACATATTGAAGGCAAACTTTCCGACCGAGGCAATGCGTATGAGCTTATTGAAAGCGTTGGATGCGTATGATCCCTTTTCCGATTCAAAAAAAGAAAAGATCGGACGCAACGACCCATGTCCCTGCGGCAGCGGAAAGAAGTATAAACATTGCTGCGGAAAATAAAAATCAGAGCAAAACGAAAAGAAAAGTTTGCATATTATAACAAAAAGCAATCAAAGATCTGCGTATAGCGACTTTGATTGCTTTTTTTGTTTTGAGGCATCAGTGATTTGACAGGCTTATTTTTCGTTCGGTGTGAAGACGGGGTAGCGCGTCTTGTCCTCTTCGGAGATCTTGCGCATGACCCGACAGGGGACGCCGACGGCGACCACGCCCGCGGGGATGGATCTTGTCACGACGCTTCCCGCACCGATCACGGTATTGTCTCCGATCTCCACTCCCGCGAGGATCGTACTGCCCGCGCCGATCCAGACGTTGTTCCCGACTTTGATCGGCATGGCGACCTCGGCCCCTGCTTTCCGCATCTCGGGGTCGATGGCGTGCTCCGCCGTGGTGAAGCAGCAGTTTGGCGCCACGAACACATGATCGCCGAAGGTCACGTCGGCGCCGTCGGTGATCACCATGTTGTGATTGGCATAGAAATAGTACCCGACACGGATATGATAACCGTAATCGCACCAAAAAGGGGGCGTGATATAGGTTTCCCGTCCGACGTGTCCGAGAAGGGAAGCGAGAATTTCCGCCTGCGCCTCTCTGTCATTCGTGGACAGCGCATTGTAGCGGTGGCACAGCTCCTTTGCCTTGCGGATCTCCTCCTCGTAGGCGGGATTATAGCATCCCTGAAAATAGCAATAGGTAGGGACCAAGGGCTTTTCCGACATCTTCGTGTCCTCCGTTGTTTTGCGGCGGTGAGGTGTGATCGTACAAGGAAAAATTTACTTTCCGAAGCAATTGACTTGAGGGGGGGCAATCGTATGCTACGGTTTTTCAAGAGTTTGTTCGCCGGGTCTGATACGCTTTATTTCATTGTTTGCGCGAGCTGTTTTTTCAGAATTTATCGGCTTCTTTTTTTGCGCAGGATCTTTTCGGTCAACGCTTCGGCGTCCTTCTCGCCGAGAAAGGGGAGGAAGGGCAGGATCGCTTTGACACCGTCGCTGTTCAGCGTTTCTGTTACGAGGGTGTTGATATCCGTATCATCTAAAAACGGAAGAAATACCGAGATGTTTTTTCCCGCCTTTTTGTAGGCGAATGCCGTATCCGAGAGCTTTTCCGCCGAAATAAACGGCAGGAATTTGTCGATGTCCCCGCAGTCGTCCGCGATTGCCCGTTCGAACAGCCGATCCACGCCCTCTTCACTTAAAAACGGAAGGAACATTGCGACGTCCTTGCCCGCCGTGTAGTACCTGTCCGAGAGCTTTTCGAGGTATTCTTCTCCGAGGAAGGGGAGGAGCACGGCGACGTCCTTTTCGTTCGCGTTTTCCGCCATTCCCTCCACGACATGCGGTTTGGCGATCTCCGCCGCCTCGAGAAGCTCCTCTTCGCGGATGCCCGAGAGGTCTACCGTTTCATTCTTCGCGAGCTTTTCGACCACGGGATTCTTCTTCCCGAGCAGGTCGTCTACGGTCGTTCCGAGAAGCTCGGCAAGGTCCGACAGCTTTGAAATGTCGGGCATGGAATTTCCTCTCTCCCAGTTGGAGACTGCCTGAAAGCTGACGCCCATCGCGTCGGCGAGCTCCGGTTGCGTCAGATTTTTCCGCTTTCTGAGTTCTGCGATCTTTTTTCCGATCATCATTGTATCAAACATAAGATACTTCCTTTCTGCCGCCTTTTCGGTCGGCATCCTCAGTATACCGCAAAATTTTGCCTCGCGCCAGCAAGTAATGCTTGAGTTTCGGTAGTTTTCGCCTCAAGCAGTGCTTGAGAAGGAAGAAAATGAAGGTGCGATCCGATGAAGGAGTGGAACTCCAATAAAAAAGCACCCCGTCGGGGTTGCGCCACCCGGTATTTGCCGCTATGCGGCAATATCCCGCGCCTTGCCGCGGTTTCGCAAGCGAACCGCGCTCTGCGGCGGGGATGCGAACCGGATTCTGCACCGCAGGCGGCGCAGAGCCCGGTCCGATGAGGGAGTGGCGCCACCCGGTATTTCGCCGTTGGCGAATATCTGCGCGCTCTCCGCCTGACAAGCGAGCTTGTCGATCTCCGAGCGGCAGATGCGAACCGGATTCTGCACCGCTCACGGTGCAGAGCCCGTTCCGATGAGGGAGTGGCGCTCCAATAAAAAAGCACCCCGTCGGGGTGCTTTTTTATTGGAGGCGCCACCCGGAATCGGACCGGGGATGAAGGTTTTGCAGACCTCTGCCTTACCGCTTGGCTATGGCGCCGTATGGAGCGGATTACGGGGCTCGAACCCGCCACCTCGACCTTGGCAAGGTCGCGCTCTACCAAATGAGCTAAATCCGCAGGTGGTGCTTCCGGTCGGAATCGAACCAACGACACGAGGATTTTCAGTCCTCTGCTCTACCAACTGAGCTACAGAAGCGTGTCAAGAATGGCGACTCGGATGGGGCTCGAACCCACGACCTCTAGCGTGACAGGCTAGCGCTCTAACCAACTGAGCTACCAAGCCATTCTTGTCATGGTCTCGCGGAAGCATCACTTCGCCCCTGCGATAACGCTTTATTATTATAGCAAAGGACGCGCGGTTTGTCAAGGGCTTTTTCAAGATTTTTCCGAAAAGAAGAAAACTTTTCGCTTCGGGGGATGTGCGGCGCAGCAAAGCGGGGAGGGGAAGTCTCGATGGGGAAGAAGATCTCGCTTTCGCTCGCGCGCCATTCTTTCGGGCACGGTAGTAGAATATGCAGAGCGCCGAAAAGTGTCATTCGGCAAGGCGGCGTTTCGACCTCGTCATAGCCGCGGGCGAAGGGCGGCTTTGCTCTGTTTCGGGCTTTGCTCGGTCACTTTTGTTTTTTCATCCCGACGATCGAGAGCCGAATTTTCACAAAACGCCGACGGGGAGCCTCTTTGCCTTGACGTGATTGCGCCGAAACGTCTTGGGGGGCGTTGGACGGGAGAAAAAACAAAAGACCCGAAAGCGATTGCTTTCGGATCTATGGAGCGGATTACGGGGCTCGAACCCGCCACCTCGACCTTGGCAAGGTCGCGCTCTACCAAATGAGCTAAATCCGCAGGTGGTGCAAGAATGGCGACTCGGATGGGGCTCGAACCCACGACCTCTAGCGTGACAGGCTAGCGCTCTAACCAACTGAGCTACCAAGCCATTCTTGAATGAATTATATATAATGTATATAATTCCAAATGGTAAACGGAAAGAAAGACCCTTCGTGCCTTATTCTTTCCTTGGTGGAAAGGTTAGGGCTCGGTCGCGGCGCGAACTGCGCGCCTTGGTCGCCGCCGGTCAAAACACTCCACCGGAGTGTTTCTCTGTGCCGGCTCTGTTCGAGCCCGCGCAGGCGGTATCCTTGCTTTCGTGCTTCTATTCTTTCCTTGGTGGAAAGTATAGGGCTCGAACCTATGACCCTCTGCTTGTAAGGCAGATGCTCTCCCAACTGAGCTAACCTTCCGAATCAATACGCGAGAGTTATTATACCAAAGACAAGCCCGTTTGTCAATAGGTTTTCAAAATTTTTTTGAAAAAGTTGCGAAAAGCAAAGCCGTAAACGGATGTGGCGGATTTTTGCTCCGACATTTCGGAAGTGATACGGCGACAATCAAGCGGATGCGGGTTACGGCGCAGATAGTCTCGCTTCTATGTTTTCGTTTTTATAAAGGCACCCGTGAAACGAAGCGCACCTTCCGCTATACGCAAGTCGATGGGCGGATCTCTCACTTGTTGACCTATATAAAACCAAAGTTGACTGTCAAAAATAGGCGTTTCAAAGACCTGTTTGCGACAGCCTCGTGTTTGGTGCGAATCAGAGTTGAACTGTGAAACCTCCGGTGGAGGTTTCAAGGTTAAGCACCCGAAGGGGGCGTACCTTCATCAGGTTCGAGCTGATTGGCAGCTCCGCTCTTGAGGGTGATTTTGTCCTATATAAAACCAAAGCCCGGAGGAAAGAAATCCTCCGGGGTGTCTGGAGCTGCTAATCAGAGTCGAACTGATGACCTCGTCCTTACCAAGGACGCGCTCTACCAACTGAGCCATAGCAGCAATTTCGTCCGTTTTCATCGGACGGATTGTATTATATCAAATTGTAGGGCATTTGTCAAGTGGTTTTTTGAAAAAAAGCAAAAAATGCGTTTTTTCGTTCCGTGCCCGCGCTTTCGCGCAGTCGTCTTTGCTGTCGCGCGCTTTTTCACTCGGTCGCGCCGAAGGGGAAAGCGCAGGAGTCTGCGTGCCGTTCTTTTTCGATGTCCGAGGTCTGCTCTTTTTGATGTGGGCGGGAATCTGCTTCATTTTGCACATTTTCGCGAAAAAGATGACTGAATTTGCATACTTTTCGCTCGCGTTTTATGCTATGATAGGAATACAAGGGCGCCGACGCCGTATGTGAGGCGCCGTGAAAAGGAGAACGCTATGTCAAAGCTTACTGTCAACGCAACCGCTACCCGTGGGCAGATGAAGCCCATGCACGCGGTCAATAACGGTCCCGTCTTCAAATTTACCGAAGACCAGAGGATCACGAACATCGACGCCTTCCGCGAGGCGGGAATTCCTTATGCGAGAACGCATGACGCCGCCTTTTATTCGGGGTACGGCGGGGAACACTGCGTCGATATTCTCGCCGTGTTTCCGAATTTCGATGCCGACCCCGAGGATCCCGCTTCTTACGACTTCACTCTGACCGACGAGTATCTGAAGGTTATGCTGTACGCGGGGGTCGAGCCCTTTTACCGCCTCGGCTCGAAGATCGAGCACTGGCCGAAAAAGTACGGCACCCTCGTTCCGAAGGACTTTCACAAATGGGCGGTCATTGCCGAGCACATCATCGCGCATTATACCGAGGGGTTCGCGGACGGCTTTCATCACAAGATCGAGTATTGGGAGATCTGGAACGAGCCCGATCTCAATGAACACAGCGATCCCGTGGACAAAAAGACATGGAGCGGCACCCGCGCGCAGTTTTTCGAATTCTTCGACGTTGCCGCCAAACATCTGAAGGCGCGCTTCCCGCACCTGAAGATCGGTGGACCCGCCGCCGCAAGCACGGGGACGGATTGGACGAATTCCTTCCTTTCCTATCTGAAGGAGCACGGAACGCCTCTCGATTTCTTCTCGTGGCATATTTACGCGAGCACGCCCGAGAGTGTCCTGCGCGCCGAGCGTGAGACCCGCGCCATGATGGACCGCCACGGCTTCGATCATGCGGAGAGCATTCTCAATGAGTGGAACTACGTCAAGGGCTGGAAGGGAGACGAATGGGTCTATTCTCTGCGCTCGGAAAAGGGGCTGAAGGGCTCCGCTTTCGTCGCCGCCGTGATCGCCCGCTCGCAGTATGAGCCTCTCGACCTCCTCATGTATTACGATGCCCGCCCCTGCGGGATGAACGGCATGTTCAGCACCGATATCATATCGGACAGACTGAAAGGCTACTGGCCCTTCAATTTCTTCGGCGAGCTGTACCGCCTCGGTACCGCCGTCGAGGTGACCTCCGACGATCCCGCCGTGTATGCCGTCGCCGCGAGGTCGGAGGACGCCATCTCTCTCATGCTGACCTATTACGCGGATAAGGACGCCGCCGAAGGAAAGCACGTGGAGATCTCGCTTCACGACCTGCCGATAGACGGTGCGGCGGAGGTGACCTATCGCAGGCTCGACGCCGGGCATGACGGCGACGTCGTGTTGAAGCAGACCGTGAGCGGAAAGGACGCTACGCTGTACGCCGACCTCGATCTCTTCACCACGCTTCTGATCTCCGTCAAAAAGATCCGAAAAACGACCGCACTGCAAAGATAAGTTTGCAGTGCGGTCGTTTTTTTACGATTGGATCGACGCCGAAGTCTTTCGATACGCGTCGGGCGTCGTCCCGTAGAGCTTCCGAAACGATTTATAGAAAAACGCGGGGTCTTCATACCCGACCAGCCGTGCGACCGCGTCCACGCTCAGGTCGGAGCCGCAAAGAAGCGTCGCGGCGTGCTTCATACGGACACCCGAGAGATAGTCGCGGAAGGTGACGCCGCACTCCTTTTTGAAAAGGGCGGAGAGGTAGGGGAGGGAAAAGCCGAGCTTCTCCGCCACGGCGCCGAGCGTCAGATGCTCGTTGTAATGCCCCTCGACAAAGCGGGTCACCCGCGTCGCGGGGGAAGGGGGCGCGTCGGCGCGGCGAAGCTCTCCGCGCACGAGGGTGATGAGCACGGTGAGGAGCAGATGGCGGATCATGTCGGTGTAGCCGATCTCCCGCCGCTCGAACTCGCGACAGATACGCCCGATGAGGGAGCCGAGAAAGCCGCTCTTATCATGATAGGAAAACTGCCTGCCGTCCTCGGGGATCCGACACTGCGTGCGGGACAGAAAGGGCGCCATCACCTCGGGAAAGCTCTTCGCCGAGGCGAGAGAGGGGTCGATCAGCTCGGGAAGAAACAGGCAGTTGATGAGGGAAAAATCCCCGCTCTTGGCGGTCGGTCGGTACCCGTGTGCCCGTCCGAGATCGATCAGAAAGCAATCGCCCGCCGTGACGGTGAGGATGCTTCCGTCCTCGAGGATCTCCTCCGCTTCTCCTCCCGTGATGTACACCAGCTCGAAGAAGCTGTGACGGTGCATCCCGTTCGTCGCGTTTTTATCGGGGACGATGAGGACGGGGCAGTTTTTGTCAAGCTCGGGGAAAGAGAGGGTAAACATGGCGCTCTCCTTTCAAATATCGTAAAACAGACCATAAAAACCATAAAATGCGCTATGGAAATATTATAGCACGGGAGGTATAATAAAAGCAAGGGGAAATCCCGAAAAATTCTTAAAACTTTCGGAGGAAATATGTTAGAACAGGCAAAATGGATCAAGGCGCCCGACGCGATCGGCGAGGCGGCGCCCGAATTTTCAAAGACGGTCTCGCTTCACGGAAAAGTAAAACAAGCCATAGCCGAAGTCTCCGCTCTCGGCGTCTTCGAGCTTCTCGTCAACGGGAAAAAGGTCGGTGACGGCGTTCTCGCGCCCGGTTGGACGAGTTACTATTATCGCGTGCAGTCGGAGCGCTATGACATCACCGACCTCCTTTCCGCAGGAGAGAATACGTTCTCGATCTACGCGGGGAGGGGATGGGGCGTCAGCGGCATCGGATGGCGCAGCGTGCAGAACTATACGACGCATATTTCCGTCATTGCCGCCCTTGAGCTCGTCTATGAGGACGGGCAGGTCGAGCACATCGTGACGGACGAGAGCTTTTCCGTCTATGAGGGCATCGTTCGTTTCACCGAGCTCTACGACGGCGAGGTGCAGGATCTGACGAAGGCGCGCACGCTCGTCGGTGCGGCGATCCTCGACGACGAGGAGAAGCCGAAGATCGTCTCCCGCGTCGGAGAAGCGATCAAAGAGCATGAGCGCGTGGCGGCAAAGAGCCTCATCGTCACGCCGAAGGGGGAGCGTGTCATCGACTTCGGTCAGAACCTCGCCGGGTACCCCGAGATCCGCATCAAAGGAAAGCGCGGCGAGCGCATTTCGCTCTCCTGCGCCGAAGTCCTCGATAAGGACGGAAACTTCTATACCGAGAATTACAGGAGTGCAAAAAGTAAAATCGAGTTTACATTAAGCGGAGAAAACGACGTTTTGAAGCCGAAATTCACCTTCTTCGGCTATCGCTATCTTCGCCTTGACGAATGCCCGGAGAATGTCGATCTTTCTTCCTTCACCTCGATCGCGGTCTATTCGGATATGAAGCGCACGGGCTTCTTCTCCTGCGGGGAAGAGCGGATCAACCGCCTGTATCAGAACATTCTCTGGGGTCAGCGCTCGAACTTCCTCGACGTGCCGACCGACTGCCCGCAGCGTGACGAGCGTCTCGGATGGCTCGGCGATGCGCAGGTCTTCTGCCGCACCGCTTCCATCAATTACGACACCGAACGATTCTTCACGAAATGGCTCGGCGACATGGCGCTCGACCAAAAGCCGGACGGCGCCCTTGAGGGGATCGTTCCCACGCTGAAAAAGCCTTTCGTCCGTGTCTCCTCCGCGTGGGCGGATGCCGCCACGATCTGCCCCTTTGAGGTCTATCTCGCTTACGGCAACCGCAAGCTCCTTGCGGAAAACTTCCCCATGATGAAGAAGTGGGTGGACTATATGCACACGGCGGGACCCGAGGAATTCCTCTGGCTCGGCGGAGAGCATTTCGGTGACTGGCTTGCCATGGATGCGGGCTTCGGCACCTACATCGGCTCGACGCAGCCCGACCTGATCGCGAGCGCCTTCTTCGCTTACTCGACCGAGCTCGTTGTCCGCGCGGGACATATCCTCGGCGAGGATGTCGGCGCGTATGAAGAACTCTATCGCAAGGTGCGTGCCGCCTTCCGCGAGGCGTTCATGAAGGACGGGATGCCGAAGACGTACGGCGACCTTGCCGAGCAGGCAAAGCGCTATGCCGGAGAGACGGCGGGGAACTTTACCGCCTTGACACAGACTACGCTCGTTCTGATCCTCAAATTCCATCTCTGTGAAGAGAACGAAAGAGCAAAATTGACAACAAAGCTTGTCGAAATGATCAAGGAAAACGACGGAAAGATGACCACGGGCTTCGTCGGAACACCCTACATCCTTCACGCACTCACCGAGAACGGACGCTCCGACGTTGCCTATGACCTCCTGTTTGCCGAAGGGGTTCCCTCGTGGCTCTTCTCGGTGGAGCACGGCGCCACGACCATGTGGGAGCACTGGGACGGCATCCGTGAGGACGGTACCTTCTGGTCGAGGGACATGAACTCCTACAACCATTACGCCTACGGTGCGGTGTACGACTGGATCTTCGGCGTTTCTCTCGGCATCACCGTTCCCGACGACGGGGCGGGATATGCCAAGGTGCGCGTGGCGCCGCATCCCGACCGCCGTCTAGGCTTTGCCGAAGGCGGGATCGACAGCCGCCACGGCAGAATTTCTTCGTCGTGGCATATCTATGGGGATGAGATCCGCTACGAGATCGCCCTTCCCGAGGGCGTCGAGGCGGAGATCACCCTGCCCGACGAAGCTCCCGTACACGTGACGGGCGGCACGCATCTCTTCGTCCGCCCCGCACGGTAACGAAACACGCGACGTTCGTCTTACTCCGTGCACCGACGAAAATGAGGTTTGCCATTCGCTCCGCGGCGAAGCGAGTCCTCACTCCTTGCGTCGCTTCAAGCGAATCACGCAAGATTTTACAAGTTTTTTCAAAAAAAGCAAAATTTTGCCTACGAATTCTGGGTGGAATATGGTATAATGGTCTCATCTCGGGGCTGCCGCACGCGGCAGCCCCTTTCTTTACGGAGGAAGTATGCTGTTTTATAAAGCCTTTCCCGACGAGGTGTTCGTCTATTGGGATCTGCCGGCGAACGCGAGGGAGACGACGATATTCCGCATTTTCCGTGACGGCACGGAGATCGCGGAGAGTCGGAAGACGCACGTTCGCATCGGCGACGTGACGGTGGGGGAATCCTTTTCCGTTTCGGTGCTCTGGGACGGAGGGACGCTCTCCGATACGGTGACGGTGCCCGAGGAGAAGCGGAACATCGACGTGAGCCGCGCACCCTATTTTGCCGTCGGCGACGGAAAGACCATGAATACCGCGGCGCTTCAACGCGCGCTCGACGACTGCACCGAAAAGGACAGGGTCTATCTTCCGCGCGGGACCTATCTGACCGGCTCTCTGTTTTTGACCTCGGATACCGAGCTGTATCTTGCCGAGGGCGCCACGCTGCAGGGCACGGCGGAACCGGACGATTATCTTCCGAAGATCGCGAGCCGCTTTGAGGGCACCGAAATGGTGTGCCACGCGGCGCTTCTAAACATCGGGAAGCTGACGCGCGAGGAGGGGATCACCACACGTAACGTCACCGTGCGCGGTCACGGCACCGTCGCGTCGGGGGGCGCCGACCTCTGCGAGGCGGTCATTGCGCGGGAGCTTGCCCGCATGAAGGCGGAAGGCACGCTTCCGAACGCCGAGGATTGCGCGTGCGGTCTCCGCACGGTCGCGGGCAGGGTACGTCCCCGCCTCATCAATATCAGCTCGGCGGAAAACGTGACGCTCTCGGGCATTGGCATCGAGCGCGGGGCGAGCTGGAACGTTCATATGATCTACTCGAAAAACGTGCTGACGCGCGGATGTCGCTTTCTTTCGGAGGGGGTCTTCAACGGTGACGGATGGGATCCCGACTCCTCGGAGAACTGCACACTGTACGACTCGGATTTCAATACCGGGGACGACTCGGTCGCCGTCAAATCGGGGAAAAATCCCGAGGGCAACCGCATCGGCATCCCCTGTCGGAATATCCGCGTCTTTGACTGCCGTTCGGCAAAGGGACACGGGATCACCGTCGGCAGTGAAATGTCGGGGGGCGTCGAGGACGTCCGCATCTGGGACTGTGATCTCAAAAATTCTCTTTACGGTGTGGAGATCAAGGGCACGGGGAAGCGCGGCGGTTACGTCCGTGGCGTGAGCGTGCGCCGCTCGGCGATGCCCCGCCTCTTAATGCACGCCGTCACCTATAACGACGACGGGGAAGGCGCGCCCGAGGCGCCAGTTTTCTCCGATTGCACCTTCTCCGAGCTCACCCTGACGGGGAGAGCACATTATCTCGGCGGAAGGACGGAGCGCTGTCCCGCGGTCGAGCTGTCGGGCTTCGATGCCGATCGCCACGCCGTAAAAAACATCCGCTTTTCGAACGTCCGTCTTCTCTCGGAGGACGGCGCACCCCTTGACATCTCCCTGTCAAACTGCCGCGGCGTGAGCTTTGAGAACATCGAGTGTGTCTGACACTGTGCCTGCGAGACTCCTTTGAGGTCGGCGGGAGACGTGCGCTTTTTCGTCCGATTTGATGCGGGGCGTGCGGAAAACACCGAAATCGGAGCACGCAATAGGAGACTGTCGCAGACCGGCTCGCGAAAACCGGTCTGCGACGGCTTTTTTCTTTTTCGGACAATCTTACGCGTGACCGCCCCGATTTTCGTCAAAAATATTGACAAGCGCGCGCAGGTGTGATAAAATAAACGGGATAAAGAGAAAATAAGGAGCACACTATGCTGACGGTAGAACGAATTTCGGTGATGAATATGGAAAACGCCATCCGCGGCGCGAGGAACCCCATGAATTCGTGGGCGCGCATGGATAGTTTTTACGACGCGTCGGGGAAGTTTGTCCTCGGCGAAAACGACCTCGCCTTGGCGCACAGACTTGCCGCCGCGGGGAGCGACCACAGAAAATTTCTGCGTCAGATCATCGTCTCCATGGACATTACGGCGCCCCTGTATTGGTGGAAGGAATTCGATACCTACAAGGTCGGCACCGTGGCAAACTCCTGCTCCACCATGCACAAGATTCAAGCGAAGCCCTTTTGCCGCGACGATTTTTCACACGACCGCATGTCGGGGGAGGCGCTCGCCGTCCTCGACGGGGTGATCGCCTTTCTCGAAGAGAGAAGACAAGCCTTCGTGGAAACGAAGGACAAGGGCGCGTGGTCGGATATGATCCAGCTTCTGCCCTCCTCCTATCGTCAGCTTCGCACCGTCACGATGAATTACGAGGTGCTGATCAACATCTACTACGCGAGACGCAATCATAAGCTCTCCGAATGGCATACGCTCTGCGATGCCATCGCGGCGCTTCCTTATGCAAAAGAGCTCATTCTCGTCAAGGAAGAAAAGACGGAAAATCAGTAATACGTAAACAATTCATTGCAAAATATCAATATTTTTCGAAAGCATCGGTGCAAAATGCGGGAGAGGTCAACGCCTTCCGACGTCTTTGCGCCGGGCTTTTCGATGTCGCCCTCGGGCGATGGAACGGAGAATCATATGACAGACGGATTTGCACGTGTCGCGACGGCATCCCCCGCACTGCGGGTCGCCGACCCGCGCTTCAATACCGATTCGGCGATCGCCACGGCGAAGGAAGCGGCGGCGGTGGGCGTGAAGGTGCTCGTTTTCCCCGAGCTCAATCTTTCCGCTTACACGATCGGCGACCTCGTTTTTCAGACGAATCTGCTCGCCGCCTGCGAGCGCGAGCTTGCCCGCTACATCGAGGAGACGAAGGCGCTCGATCTTCTTTCCTTCGTCGGGCTTCCCGTTGCCGTCTTCGACCGCGTCTATAACGCGGCGGCGGCGGTCTCGCACGGCGAGCTTCTCGGGATCATCCCGAAGAGCCATCTGCCGAATTACAACGAATTCTACGAGATGCGCCATTTTGCCCCCGCCCCGACGGAGAATCGCCCCGTGCGTTACGCGGGCTTCGATACGATCCTCGGTGCAAAGCAGCTCTTCACCTGCCGTGAGATGCCCGCATTGAGCGTCGCGGCAGAGATCTGCGAGGACATCTGGGTGTCGGTGCCCCCCTCGGTCGCACACAGCGAGGCAGGCGCCCGCATCATCGTCAACCTTTCCGCCTCCGACGATTTCGCGGGGAAGCCCGCATACCGCACCTCCCTTGTCGCCATGCAGAGCGCCAAGGAGACCGTCGCTTATCTTTATACGAGCTGCGGCCCCGACGAGAGCGGGACGGACACCGTCTTCGGCGCGCATATGATCATCGCCGAGAACGGCACCGTCGTTGCGGAAGCGAAGCCCTTCTCGGGCAAGACGCTTCTCGTCACCGAGGTGGACGTTTCCCGCATCTCCTCGGAGCACCGTCGCTCCACCAATTATATCCCCCGCCCGACGGAGGATTACGCGATCCACCCCTTCTCTCTGAAGATCGAAGAGACTCCGCTCACCCGCGTCGCGCCGAAGCTCCCCTTCGTTCCCGAGGATTTCGCGCACAGAAAGGAACGCTGTGAGCTGATCCTGAACATTCAGGCGACGGGACTTGCGGGACGGCTCTCCCGCTCTCATTCGGAGAGCGCCGTCGTCGGCGTCTCGGGCGGACTCGATTCCACCCTCGCCCTTCTCGTTGCGGTGCGCGCCGCCGACATGCTCGGGCGGAAGAGGAGCAGTGTCCTCGCCGTCACCATGCCTTGCTTCGGCACCACCGCGCGAACGAAGGGGAATGCCGAGCGACTTGCCGAACTTCTCGGCGCCGAGCTCCGCGTCGTGGACATCAAGGAGGCGGTCGCCGTCCACTTCCGCGACATCGGACAAAAGGAAGAGACCTACGACGTCGTGTATGAGAACGCGCAGGCGCGTGAACGCACGCAGGTGCTGATGGATCTTGCGAACGGCAGAAACGGTCTTGTCGTCGGTACGGGCGATCTCTCCGAGCTCGCGCTCGGATGGGCGACCTACAACGGCGACCATATGTCCATGTACGCCGTCAATTCCTCCGTGCCGAAGACGCTCGTCCGTCACCTCGTCTCCTATATTGCGGATACCGAGCGCGCGGCGGGACACACCGAGGTCGCCGACGTTCTCGTCGACATCCTGAACACCCCCGTCAGCCCCGAGCTCCTTCCCCCGAAGGACGGCGAGATCGCCCAGTGCACCGAGGGGATCGTCGGACCCTACGAGCTTCACGATTACTTCCTCTATTACACCGTCCGCTTCGGCTTCTCTCCGAATAAGGTCTACCGCATGGCGAAGGCGAGCTTCGGCGATACCTACGACGCGGCGACGATCCTCGGTTGGCTAAAGGTCTTCTATCGCCGCTTCCTCACCCAGCAGTTCAAGCGCTCCTGTATGCCCGACGGACCGAAGGTCGGTTCCGTCGCGCTGTCTCCTCGCGGCGACTTCCGTATGCCGTCGGATGCGTCTCCCGCTCTCTGGCTTTCGGAAATTGAAGAAATTGAAAAGAATTGTTTGCAAAAATGAGCATTTTTGACCTGTTCAAGCAAATCGAAACGCAGAAGCCGACGCCGAGCGCGCCCCCCTCTTTTCTCCTCGCCGGACTCGGAAACCCCGGGGAAGAGTATCGGAACACACGGCACAACGTAGGCTTTCTCGCTCTCGACTACTTCGCACGGGAGGTCGGCTGTACGGTCGATCGGGCGAAGTTTTCCGCCCTTGTCGGCACCGCATCCGTCGCGGGCACGACCCTTCTTCTGATGAAGCCCACGACCTATATGAACCTTTCGGGGCGCGCGGTCGCCGAGGCGGCATCCTTCTATAAGATCCCTCCCGAGCGCATTCTCGTCCTTCACGACGAGATCAGCTTCGCCCCCGGTATTCTCCGCATCCGGAAGAAGGGCTCCGCGGGCGGGCACAACGGACTTAAAAGCATCATCGCCTCCCTCGGAAGCGAGAATTTTCCCCGCATCAAGATCGGCGTCGGACAGAAGCCGCATCCCGGGTATGACCTCGCCGACTGGGTGCTCGGCACGCCCCCCGAGTCGGATCGCGCCGCGATCGCCGCGCGCCTTCCCGACATTGCCGAAGCCGTTCGTATGATCATAGCGGGAAACATCGAGGAAGCGATGAACCGCTACCCGCGCTGAAACCGCGTTTTCCGCGAAAGCTACAAAAGTACACGACGGATGTGCGCCTTCGCACAGCCACTTGCGGGGGCTTCGTGTGGTTGCCTGCACGGTCGCCCGCACCGAGACCGAATTTTTGCGGTGATACAAGGCACCTAACATCTACCCGAACGGTTACCGTCGCACGGCAATTGCGGATTGCTCGTGCGGAACTCGGAACCCCGCATCGGGATCCTCAACAATTTCACCATCCCCGACCGACGCGCCGCGGCGGGGAAGAGAAAAAACGGCGCGGACAAAGGAAACGATATGTCATCTGTTACCTCCCTCATTCGGCTCGATCGGGAGTATCGGAGTGCGTCGATCACGGAGAAGGAACAGCTCACGGCGGCAAAGCCCTTGCCGATCGTCGTGAACGGACTCTCCGAGGGCGCCGCCTTCGCCTTCCTTGCCGAATCCTGTCGGGACGCGCTTGCCGTGACGGGCACCCCCTCCCTTGTCCTCGTCTCCGATGAGGATGAGGCGAAGCGGATCGCCTCGGCGCTCGGCACCGCGGGACTTTCGGCACGCGCCTACCCCTCGCGCGACCTGATCTTTCATAGCATGGCAGCCTCTCACGATACGGAGCGTGAGAGGCTTTCCGTGCTTTCTTCCGTCCTCGCGGGGAGCTGTGACGCCGTTGTCACGACCCCTGCGGCGGCGATGCTGTACACTCTGCCGACCGCCCTCCTCGCGAGCCTGTCCTTCGAGCTTCGCCTCGGCGACACCGTAGCGCCCGAGACGCTCGAAAAACGGCTTCTCGCCCTCGGTTATGCCCGCGTTGATATGGTGGACGGCATCGGACAGTACGCCCGCCGCGGCGGCATCCTCGACGTGTTCGTCGGAGGAGAGAGCGCCCCCGTGCGTCTCGAATTCTTCGGCGACGAGATCGACCGCATGGAGGCGTTTGACCCCGTGACCCAGCGCGTGACGAACACCGTCCCCTCGCTCTCCTTTCTTCCCGCGGGCGAAACGCTCGTCTCGGAGGACGCGCGTGCGCGGATCCTCCGCACCGTCGACCGCCTGCTCACAAAAGCGACCGACGAGGACGCCCGCCGAAAGCTTGAGGCGGAAAAGGCGGCGCTCGAAAATCGCCTTCCTCTCGAATTCCGCGATAAATACGAGGGCTTGCTCTACGACGGGCGCGCGACGCTGCTCTCCTATTTCGATACTCTCCCGCGCACCGCGGTCTACCTCCTCGGTACGACGGGGATCCGTGAAAATCTGAAAAAACAGTCCGACCTTCTCCGCGGCGAACGAGAGACCCTTTTATCTCTCGGACTCGTGAGCGAGGAGGCGGCGCACTATATCGGCGAGAGCGCGGAGCTCGACGACTTTCTTTCGCGCAACGTTGCCGTGCATCTGAATCCCTTTTCGGGCGGGGTCGGAACCCTGCGCGTTTCGGGGCTCTTCGGCTTCCGCTGTCGGAGAACCGTCTCCTACGGCGAGAACGCCTCGCTCCTCTTCGAGGATCTCACCACCTTTCGAAAGGCGCTGTATCGGATTCTGATCGTCTGTGAAAATAAACAGAGCGTCACGTCCCTGATCTCCTCCCTGCAACAAAACGACTTTCCTGCAATCAATCTTTCGGAAACTACCGATTTTGACTACAATTCTATGCAAAACGGCATGATCTACGTCACGGTCGGCGAAATCTCCGAGGGCTACGAGCTCATGATGGCAAAGGTCGCCGTCCTCTCCATGGCGCGCGACGAAGGAAAACGCGTCGTCGCCGCGAGACGGGAAGCGCGGATCTTACGCCGCGCGGGAGGTGCGGGTGAGCGCCTGCTCAGCTATGCCGATCTCTCGGTCGGCGATTACGTCGTCCATCGGAAGTACGGCATCGGTCGCTTCGAGGGCATCAGCACGGTGACGGTCGACGGTGCTACCCGCGATTACATCACGGTGCGCTACGCGGGGACCGACACTCTCTTCGTCCCCTGCGACCGCCTCGAAATGATCGGAAAATACATCGGGCGCAAGGATTCCGACGGCACCGTCAAGCTCTCGAAGATGGGGGGCACCGACTGGTCGCGCCAGACGGCGAAGGCGAAATCCGCCGCGAAGAATATCGCGAAGGATCTGATCCGTCTGTATGCCGAGCGGCAGCGGCGCCCGGGCTTCGCCTTCCCGAAGGATTCCGAGATGGAGGAGGAGTTCGACGCCTCCTTCGAGTTTGCTCCCACCGATTCCCAGCTCCGCGCGATTGAGGAGATCAAAGCGGATATGGAGCGTCCCGTGCCGATGAACCGCCTGCTTTGCGGGGACGTCGGCTTCGGAAAGACGGAGGTCGCCCTCCGTGCCGCATTCAAGGCGGTGAGCGGAGGAAAGCAGGTCGCCTTCCTCGTCCCGACCACCATTCTCGCGCTTCAACACTACGGGACGGCACTCTCCCGTATGCGGGGCTATCCCGTGACGGTGGAGATGCTTTCCCGCTTCCGCACACCGAAGGAAGAGGAGGTCATCCTCCGCCGCCTGCGCCGCGGGGAGATCGACGTTCTGATCGGAACGCACAAATTGCTTTCGAAGAAGATCGAGTTCCGCGACCTCGGACTTCTCATCATCGACGAGGAGCAACGCTTCGGCGTCACGCAGAAGGAAAAGCTCCGCGAATTCGCGAAAAACGTCGATACCCTGACGCTGACCGCCACCCCCATTCCCCGCACGCTCAATATGGCGATGAACGGCATCAGCGACATGTCGGTGCTCGACGAGGCGCCCTCCGATCGCCGTCCCGTGCAGACCTACGTCCTCGAGCACGACGACGCCGTGCTCGCCGAGGCAATGGGGCGCGAGCTTGCCCGCGGCGGGCAGGTGCTCTATCTTTATAATCGCATCGACAACATCGACCTCGTCGCGGGACGCATCATGAAGGCGCTTCCCGAGGCGCGCGTCGCCTACGCCCACGGTCAGATGGAGAAGGAAGAGCTCGAGGACATCTGGCAGTCGCTCGTGCGGGGGGAGCTCGACATCCTCGTCTGTACCACCATCGTCGAGACGGGCGTCGACCTCCCGAACGCGAATACCCTCATCATCGAGAACGCCGACCACATGGGACTCTCGCAGCTCCATCAGCTCCGCGGACGGGTCGGACGGGGCACGCGACAGGCGTATGCCTATTTCACCTACCGTACGGGTAAGGTACTCTCCGAGGTCGCGACCAAGCGGCTGACCGCCATCCGCGAGTACGCCGAGTTCGGCGCGGGGTTCAAGATCGCCCTCCGCGACCTCGAGATCCGCGGCGCGGGGAATCTGCTCGGTGCGGAACAGCACGGCTATATCGACAGCGTGGGCTACGACCTCTACATCCGTCTGCTCTCCGAGGCGGTGCTCGAAGAAGAAGGGAAGACCCCCGAGCCCGTCTTCGAGGCGACGGTGGATATGCACCGCGACGCGAATATTCCCGAGCACTATATTTCGTCCTCCGCCGCCCGCATGGAGATGTATAAAAAGATCTCTCTTATCGAGACGGAAGAGGATTATCGCGACGTCTCGGATGAATTCCTCGACCGCTTCGGTGAGCCGCCCGAGGCGACCGCGCGCCTTCTGCGCGTCTCTCTGCTTCGCGCTCTCGCCGCCCGCGCCCGCGTGCGCCGCGTCGAGGAGCGCGGCGGCATTCTGACCTTTCAGGCGGAGAAGCCCGAGCTTTCGATCTGGTCGGAGCTCTTCGTGAAGTACCCGGGGCTTGCCTTCCGTGCGGGAGGGGGCGCCGTGGTCTATCGCCTCCGCGGGACGGAGGAGGGGAGCACGACCGCCCTCCGTGTCCTCAAGGACTACGTCGCACTCAAATTCCCCGAAAAAGAAAAGGAGAACGAACCGTGAAAACCAAACGCACGCTACTCGTCATCCTCGCCGTCACCCTCGCCGCGATCCTTATCTTCGGCGGCATCCTCTTCGCGCTTTCCGCCGCCCGCCGTTCCAGCGCCGTCGCCTCCTACAAGACGATCTATATCGAGCGCGGCGCCTACTCGTATTTCGCTTCCTATTATAAGGGACTCTATCTCACCTCTCTGCGTACCGCGGGCATTTCCGCATCCGATACCCCCGCGTTCTGGAACCTGACCGACGCGGAGGGGGTGAGCTACGGTACCCGCCTTTCGGAGGGCTTTACCGATTACATGCGCCGCACGTTGGTCGCCGCCGCCCTCTTCGACAGTGCCGGGACGCTGACCGATACGGAGAAAAAACGCCTGAGTACCGCCGCGGAGGAGATGCTCGATTATCGCGCAAACGGCGATAAAAAAGCCTTCAACGAAATGACCGCAAAATACGGCTTTACCTACGACGATTATGTCGATTCGATAACAATTCTTTACAAAGCGGGCAATGCAATGCGCGCGATCTACGGTGAAAACGGGGAGGCTCTCAAAAACACCGCCGACGCAAAGCTCTATCTCGAGACCGAATATCGGCATATTTACCTTCTCGCTTTGCGCACCGAGGATAAATTCCTTCTCGACGAGAACGGGAACCGCGTCACCGAGGGCGGGCAGGACGTTACCGTGAATTTCACGGAAGAAGAAAAAAAGGAGCGCGCCGCCCTGATCGCGCGGATCGCAAAGAGCATCGACAACTTCGAGCACGACGAGGACGGCGAGGAGGGAAGAATGAACGCCGGTATGTTCATGAACCTCATCGAGACCTACGACGACGGGGAAGGACGCGACCTCTCCGACGGGTACTACTTCTCGGAGGGGAGCGCCTTCACGAAGGAGTTTGCCTCGGTGTACCCGACGCTCGTCGCCCGCGCGCTCGCCTTGGAAACCGGGCATTACGGGACGTGCGAGGAGGGGGGCATTCGCTTCTTCTTCGCCGCGACGGAGCCGACCGCCTCTGCCGATACGCTCACGGGGAACGCGAGATATTTTACCGATTTTTACTCCCGCGTCGCCGACGCTTCTTTCGAGAAGACGCTCGCCCTCTTTCTCCCCGACGTCACCCTCTCGGAGGTTGCGCTCTCCTTCGATATCCTCTCTCTGCCGTATAACAGCGAGTTCGTCTTCCGATGAAAACGTCCCGTCTGTCCGAACCTTCATCTTCGAATTTTATAATTTGAAAGGAACCTTGTATGACGACTTTTCTTGTAACGCTATCCGCCGTCGCGGTCATTCTCGCGACCGCCGTCCCCGGCTATCTCATGCGCCGCCGCGGCATGATCTCCGAATCCTGCACCCCCGGGTGCTCGAAGATCCTGCTCTACGTCTGCCAGCCCTGCCTGTACATCTATACCTTTCACATTCCCTTCAGCCTTGAAAAGCTGGCGAACATCGGCATCTTCGCCGCGCTGTGCCTGACCGTGCACGCCGTCATGCTCGCCTCCGCCTTTCTCATTCTCAATAAAAAGAGTCGGGAGAAGGTCACTTACCGCATCATGACGGTCGCCTCCGCCTTCGGCAACTGCGCCTTCTTCGGCATCCCCGTTTTGGAGGCGCTCATGCCCGAGTCGGCGTCCGACATCATCATTTATACCACCGTGTATGCCTTCATCATGAACATGATCGCGTGGACGGTCGGCTCCGCCGTGATCGCGCGGGACCTCCGCTACATCAGCGCGAAGAAGCTTTTCCTCAATCCCACGATGATCGGCTTCGCTCTCGGAATGCTCATTTTCGTCACGGGGATCACCCTGCCGTCCGCCCTGCTCGGTATGATCACTACGACGGCACGCATGTCCACTCCCCTCTCCATGCTGATCATGGGAATGCGGCTCGCGGGCATGGATTTCCGTCGTATCTTCACCAACCGCCCCGTCTACCTCACGATCGCGGTAAAGCAGTTCGGTCTGCCCCTTCTCGCCTTTGCCCTCGTGTATTTTCTGCCGATCTCCCTTGAGATCAAGGAGACCTTCCTCATCACCTGCGCCTGTCCCGTCGCCTCCATCGTTCTGAATTTTTCGGAGATCATCGGGGAGGGGCAGGAGGACGCCGCGAACGCCGTCCTGCTCGGTACCATGCTGAGCATCGTCACCCTGCCGATTGTCTCTCTCTTCTTGCCCCTTCTCGCATAGCGCGCATAAATTCCCGCTCCGCGGGTACATTCACACTATCCAAAAAAAGGAGCATCCCATGATCAAGCTTGCCTGCTTCGATACGAAGCCGTATGACCGCGCCGCCTTCGAGGCGGCATGTCCCGAGGACATCCGCATCAAATTCTTCGAGACCAAGCTGAACGCCGATACCGCGAACCTCGCGAGAGGGTACGACGCCGCCTGCATTTTCGTCAACGATACGGCGGACGCCGCGACGATCGACGCCCTCGGAGAGGGAGGCGTGCGCCTTCTTGCCCTGCGGTGCGCGGGCTATAACAACGTCGATGTCCGTCACGCCTTCGGGAAGATCCACGTCGTCCGCGTCCCCGCCTATTCTCCCTACGCCGTCGCGGAGCACGCGGCGGCAATGCTGCTCACCTCCGTCAGACGGGTGCACAAAGCCTATAACCGCACGCGGGATTTCAACTTCAGCCTGAACGGGCTTGTCGGCTTCGATTTTTACGGTAAGACGGTCGGCATCGTCGGCACGGGGAAGATCGGGCGTGCCTTTGCCTCCGTTTGCAACGGCTTCGGAATGCACGTCCTCGGCTACGATAAATACCCCGCCGAGGATGAAAAGATCGAGTACGTTTCTCTCGATACGCTCTTTGAAAAGAGCGACATCATATCCCTGCATTGCCCGCTGACCGAAGAGACAAAGTATCTGATTTGTAAAGAAAACATTGCAAAAATGAAGAAAGGCGTCGTGATCGTCAACACCTCGCGCGGCGCGCTCATCCGCTCGGACGATCTTCTCGACGGCATCAAGGAGAGAAAGATCGGCGCCGCCTGCCTCGACGTCTACGAGGAGGAGTCGGACATTTTCTTCGAGGACAACTCGGGGCATATTCTCGAGGACGATACCTTGGCTCGCCTCATCTCGATGCCGAACGTCCTCGTCACCTCGCATCAGGCGTTCCTCACCGAAGAGGCGCTTGCGAGCATTGCGAAGACCACCTTTGAGAACGTCCGCACCTTCTTCGAGGAAGGCACGTCGGAAAACGAGCTCTGCTACCGCTGCGGCAGGATCGAGGAGTGTCGGAAGGAGCGCCGCGGCAAGTGCTTTTAAGAAAAGCAGGAAAAGACGGGTGAGAATCCTCCATTAAAAAAGAAAACCCCATGGAAAAGCGCGGGCGGCTGTGCTATACTGCCTTTTGCGCCCTGCGGGCGTAGATCTTTTTTGTCGGAGACGCTCATGGAAGTCCTTCTCTTATGTCTGATCGTATTCTCCACGCTCTCGCAGAACGTGCTGATGTCCGCTTATACCAAAAAACACGGGGAACGCTGTACCTTTCTTCTGACGGCGTTCATCGCTCTCGCCGCCCTCGCGGTCTTTTTCTTCGCGGGCGGCTTTTCCTATGCCTTCGCGTGGCGGTACGTGCCCTATTCGGTCGGCTTTGCGCTCTCTTACGCGGCGGCGGTGCTCTTTACCTGCCTTGCCATCCGCGAGGGCTCGCTGTCCCTGACCTGCCTCGTCACCTCCTATTCGCTTCTCATTCCCGCGCTCTACGGGATGCTCTTTCTGCACGAGACGATCGGCGTCTTTATGATCGTCGGCATTGCCCTGCTCGCTCTCTCCCTCTTCCTTATCAATAGGGAGAAAAAAGAGGGGGAAGGGGAGCGGAAGATCACGTGGCGTTGGGTACTCTTCGTCTCCCTTGCCTTTCTCGGCAACGGCTTTTGCTCCACGACGCAGAAGATGGAGCAGGAGGCGTTCGGCGGGGAGGGGACGACCGAGTTCATGCTCGTCGCGCTCGCGCTGACCGCCCTCTTGTTTTCCGCGCTTTCCCTTTTGAGGGAGCGGCGGGATCATCGCGACTTCTTTCGGAGCGGGTGGCAGTACGGCATTTTCTGCGGACTGGCAAACGGCGCGTGTAATTTCTTCGTCATCCTCCTGAATCCCCGTATGCCCGCCTCGGTGATGTACCCCCTCATTTCGGCGGGGGGCATCGTGGCGACGGCGCTCGTCTCGGTGTTCTTTTTCGGAGAGCGGCTCTCCCGCACGCAGTGGGTCGGCATGGCGATCGGCGTCGCCTCCATCGTCTTTTTGAATCTGAAGCTCTGAGGCTTGTTTTTTCTTCTTTATTTCGCAAAAAAGCGTCGGCACATTGCACAAAACGCGCCCGCCCCTTTTGTGAAAAACAGAGAAACTCCGAGGATTCAAAATTGCACGCTTGACTTGACGGGCGAAATGTGCTATATTTATATTACTGAAAAAGACTTGCCGGACGTTGTCTTTCCCGGCGAGTGCGGAGGCCCCCTCCGCCGCCGTCCGTCTTACGGGCGTCGGAATTTTTCGGCAGATCTTGTGAAAATAAATTTTGAAAAGGAGAAAACATGAAAAACAAGATTCTCAGCCTTCTCTTGGTTCTTGTCATGGTGGTTGCGCTTCTCGCGTCCTGCTCGCCGACGGAAGACCCCAAACCCGACGATAACCCCAACACGAATACTTGCACCAATCACGTTGACAACGACGGTGACGGCAAGTGCGACAACTGCGGTAAATCGATGAACATGCCCGACGATAAACCCGATGACGGCAAAGAAGACCCCGTTTTCACATGGGACACCACCGACCTGCTCTACCGTATGACGAACAGCTCGAACAGACAGGAGCTTCCTTCGGGTTGTGAGAGATACCTCGCCGGTGAGGGTACATACGATACCCGT
>CAVEOF010000003.1:0-76114 GCA_963617165.1 Coriobacteriaceae bacterium
ATGTATATATGCACTATGATAACATTTATGGTCTCTGCTACTATGATTTTTTGATTTCATTTTTAGATGATATAAAAAAAATAGATATCCGTGCATTCCATGTATTAGTCGACCATAAAACGCTGCAGGGGATTAGATTAAAACATTTGAAAGACATCGGATGCCTTGAAAATGTTGAAATGCTCCTAATGCAAAATGATAACTTAAAACGAAAAATACTGTCTGTCAGAAATTTAGTTTTAAAACTCTTAATGACCAACGAAGAATCTATTTCAAACACATGTAAAAGCCTTCTTGAAATTGCAAAAGCAGACGATGAGAAATTAGTAAGAAAAATACTAGAAAACCTTGAGTATTGTATTGTTTCTAAATAAATGTACACTTCTCAAAAACCTTCTAACTATAAAAAGGATATTCAATTCAAGATAATATTTAAAAGGATTTTCCTTAAATACAAACCTTTGGAGCGTCTCGGAACTTTTACTTTTCCAAACTGCTACTCTACGAGGTTTAACCATTCAAATGCATTTTATTCTTTTCTAATTTTTTTCTATTTTTTTGATTTTCCCCTTGACAGCGGGGGAAGAATCTGTTATACTTGTAAAGTAAATTCGTTTACAGCAAAGCGAGGCGACACCGATGTTTGAAAAAAATATGAAGCTCGCCTATCTTTTGGACTTTTACGGTGACGTCCTCGACGAAAAGTGCGCCCGCATCATGGAGGCGTACTACGGAGACGACCTTTCCTTATCGGAGATCGCCGAGGGGGAGAACATCTCGCGTCAGGGCGTGCGCCATATCATCAAAAAGGGCGAAGAGGAGCTTTCCTTTCTTGAAGAAAAGCTCGGGCTTGCCGCCCATTACCGCGAGCTTTCGGCGCTTGCCGAGACGCTCACGAAGACCGCCGCCGCCCTGCTCTCTCGCGGGGACGAGAAAACCTCCGAGGTGCTCACGGACGCGGCGAAAACGATACTGAACAAAGGAGTGTGACATGTTCGGCAGTCTTACGGAAAAACTGGCAAACGCTTTCAAGAAGTTCCGCAACAAAGGCAAGCTGACCGAGGCGGACGTGCGAGAAGGGATGCGCGAGATCAAGCTCGCCCTTCTGGAAGCCGATGTCAACTTCAAGGTCGTCAAGGAATTCACGAAAACCGTCACCGAACGCGCCGTCGGCGCCTCGGTGCTCGAAAGTCTTCTCCCCGAGCAGCAGATCGTCAAGATCGTCAACGAAGAGCTGACCGCCCTGATGGGAGGAGAAAATACCAAGCTCACCATCGCGCCGAAGCCCCCTACCGTCATTATGATGGTCGGTCTTCAGGGTGCGGGTAAGACCACGCACGCGGGAAAACTCGCGGCGCTTTATAAATCCAAAGGCAAAAATCCCCTGCTCGTCGCCTGCGACGTTTACCGCCCCGCGGCGGTCGATCAGCTCGAGATCGTCGGCGAGTCGGTCAAGGTCCCCGTCTTCTCGATGGGAACGAAGATCTCCCCCGTCGAGATCGCGAAGGCGGGCATCGAGCATGCGAAGAAGAACGGCTTCGACATGGTCTTCATCGACACGGCGGGCAGACTGCACATCGACGAAGAGCTGATGGGCGAGCTCGTCAAGATCAAGGAAGCGGTGCAACCGACCGAGATCCTTCTGACCGTGGACGCAATGACGGGTCAGGACGCCGTGAACGTGGCGAAGACCTTCAACGACCTGCTCGACATCACGGGTGTCGTCCTGACGAAAATGGACGGCGACACGCGCGGCGGTGCGGCGCTGTCGGTCAAGTATATCACGGGAAAGCCCATCAAATTCGTCGGCACGGGAGAAAAGTCCGATGCCATCGAGCCCTTCTACCCCGACCGTATGGCGTCGAGAATCCTCGGTATGGGTGACATTCTCACCCTCATCGAAAAGGCAGAGGCGGCATACGACGAAAAGAGCGCCAAGGAGATGGAAAAGAAGCTGCGCGAGCAGACCTTCACGCTCGACGACTTCCTCGTTCAGATGCATCAGCTGAAAAAGATGGGTAATCTGAATCAGCTCGTCGGTATGCTCCCCGGGGTCAAGGCGAATTCCCTGAAGAACGCGGAGATCGACGAAAAGCAGATGTCGCGCACCGAAGCCATCATCCTCTCGATGACGAAGGCAGAGCGCTTCCGCCCCGAGATCATCAACGGCTCACGCCGCCGCCGCATTGCGACGGGCTCGGGCACGAGCGTCGAGGACGTCAACAAGCTGCTTCGCCAGTTCGATCAGATGAAAAAGATGATGAAGCAATTCTCCGGCATGGGTAAGCGCAAGGCGATCCCCGGGATGAAGCTTCCCTTCTGAACCTCCGAGACCGCCGTCAAAGGCAAAACTTACGAAACCTTTCGTCAAAATTGCCTGACGTCAAAGACAGACTTTGCGAAGCCTTCCGTCAAAATTGCCTGACATCAAAGGCAGACTCGGTGAAGCCTTTCGCCAAATTGTCTGATGTCAAAGGCAGACTCGGCGAAGCCTTTCTTCAAAATTGCCTGACGCCAATAAGACGCGCGGGCGTATATAAAAGCGTTCTTCCCTTATTTCTTACGATTATAATTAAAAAATAATTATAAATAAAAAACAAAAACCTTTTGGAGGAAAAAACAATGGCAGTCAAAATCAGACTTAAGAGAATCGGTGCGAAGAAGTCGCCCTTCTACCGCGTGATCGTGGCAGACGAGAGATCTCCCCGTAACGGCAAGTTCATCGAGGAGCTCGGCTACTACAATCCGATGAGCGACCCCGCCGAGATCAAGATCGACGCCGAGAAGGCGAGCAAATGGCTCGAGAACGGCGCACAGCCGACCGATACCGTCAGAGCTCTGCTCAAGAAGAGCGAAATTCTGAAGTAATCGGAAGCGGGTACGGACATGGATCTGAAACAAATTCTGACCGACATCGCTCGTGCGATCGTCGATACCCCGGACGCCGTCCGTGTGGTAGAGACGGTTGACGGTGACGATGTGGAGCTTTTGCTCTCCGTCGCGGAGGAAGACACCGGCATGGTCATCGGACGCCACGGCAAGATCGCCAAGGCGATCCGCCAGATCATGAAGGTCGCCGCCACCCGAGAGGGCAAGCACGTTACGGTCGAAATTCAATGAAAAATCCCCGGGGTCTTTCTGCCCCGGGATTTTTCTTTGTCGGGTTTATACAAAGCCTTTTCTAAACTTCTGTGCAAGGCGCACAAAGAATTTCCCACGATTTCCCATCGAAAGGAGCTACCGAAGCCGTGAAAAAATATATTTTGGCTCTGGATCAGGGCACGACGTCCTCCCGCGCGATCCTTTTCGACACCGCGGGCAACATCGTCAGCACCTCGCAAAAGGAATTCCCGCAGATCTTCCCCGCCGAAGGGTGGGTAGAGCATGACCCGATGATCCTCTGGTCGACCGAGATCGCCGTCGCCGCCGAAGCCCTTCTGAAGATCGGCGGACAATGGGAGGAGGTCGCGGGCATCGGCATCACCAATCAGCGCGAGACCGCCATCGTGTGGGAGCGCGCGAGCGGAAAGCCGATCTACAACGCCATCGTGTGGCAATGCCGCCGCACCGCCGCCCGCTGTGAGGAATTGATCCGCGACGGCTACGAGGACATGATACGGGAGAAAACGGGGCTTCTCGTCGACCCGTACTTCTCCGCGACCAAGGTCGAATGGATCCTTCGGCACGTCGAGGGAGCAAAAGAGGCGGCGGAGCGCGGCGAGCTCTGCTTCGGGACGGTGGACAGCTGGCTCATCTTCCGTCTGACGGGAGGCACCATCCACGCGACCGACGCCTCCAACGCCTCACGCACCATGCTCTTCAACATTCACACGCAGGACTGGGACGACGAGCTGCTCTCCCTCTTCGGCATTCCGCGCGCCATGCTTCCCCGCGTGCAGGATTCCGCTTCCCTCTTCGGCATGACCGACCCGGGAATCCTCGGTGCCGCCCTTCCGATCGGTGGCGTGGCGGGCGACCAACAGGCGGCGCTGTTCGGTCAATGCTGTTTTGAAGCGGGAACGCTCAAAAATACCTACGGTACGGGCGCCTTTCTTCTCATGAACACGGGAGAGGTCCCCTATACCAAAAATAACGGGCTTCTGACCACGGTGGCGTGGCGGCTCGACGGCAAGGTGACTTATGCGACCGAGGGCTCGGTCTTCACCTGCGGGGCGGCGATCCAATGGCTCCGCGACGGGCTTCGCATCATCGAGTCCGCGCAGGACAGCGAATATTATGCGTCGAAGGTCCCCGACAGCGGCGGTGTGACGGTCGTCCCCGCCTTCAGCGGACTCGGCGCGCCGTGGTGGGACCCCTACGCGAGAGGAACCGTCCTCGGCATCACCCGTGCGACGACGAAATATCATCTCATCCGCGCGACGCTCGAATCCCTCGCCTATCAGACCGCCGACGTCGTCGATCTCATGGAGCGCTCGACGGGAATTCACGTGCGCGAGCTTCGCGTCGACGGCGGCGCCTCGGCAAACGGACTGCTCCTCGCCATGCAGGCGGACATTCTCGGCATCCCGATCGAGCGTCCGCAGTGCATCGAGACGACCGCGCTCGGCGCGGCGTATCTCTGCGGTCTTGCCATCGGCATGTATTCTTCGACGGAGGAGATCGCCGCGCACCGCGGCACCGACCTCGTGATCCGCCCGACGAAGGACGCCGCGTGGCGGAGCGAGCACATCGCCCGTTGGCGCCGCGCGGTGGAGCGTAGTCTCGCATGGGCGGAAGAAGACGCAAAATAGTGCTCGTTTGTTAAAAGAAAAAATCATCCGACGCAGGAGTTTTTCACTCTGCGTCGGATGATTTTTGCGTTGTTTTGGAAATAAAACATTACATTTATGCAAGTTCGTCGGACAATTTTACAAAATCTTCGGTCGAAAGGCGCTCTCCGCGCACGGTGACGGGATGCCCGATCTTCAAGATCGCGTCGCCAACCTTTTCTTTGGTAAAGTGCGGGTATTTTGCCGTTACGGCATTGACGAGCGTCTTTCTCCGCATGTCGAAGGCGGCGCGGATCAAGCCGAAAAAGAGGGCTTCGTTTTTCGGTGTGTAGCGCGGCTCGCGATACAGATCCATGCGGATCACGGCGCTGTCCACCTTCGGCGCGGGGAGAAAGCACCCCGCGGGAACGCGGAAGAGACGGCTCACCCGACCGTAGTAGCCGAGCACCGCGGTAATGGCGCCGTAATCGGCACTCCCCGGAGCGGCGGCAAGACGGGCGGCAACCTCGTTTTGCACCATGACGGTGATCGTGGAGAAGCGCACGCCCGACTCGAGGAGATACATGAGAATGGGCGTAGTAATATAATAGGGAAGGTTTGCGGCGACCGAGATCGGCAGTCCCTCGCCGTACCGTTCGACGAGCGCCGCGAGGTCGACCTTCATGATGTCCTCGTTCAGCACCGTCACGTTGTCGAAATCGGCAAGCGTCTTTCCGAGCACGGGGATCAGCCCGCGGTCGATCTCCACGGCGACCACCTTCCGATAGCGCGCCGCGAGCTCCGCCGTCAGACAACCGATGCCGGGACCGATCTCGAGGATCATGCGTTCCGTATCATCCGCGCAGCGCTCGGCGATCTCCTCGGGGATCTCGGGACGGATCAGGAAATTCTGCCCGTAGTCCTTGCGAAAGACGATCCCCGCCTCTTCCATCAGGGCGCGTATGGTATTCGGGTTGCATAGATTCACAGGCTTCCCTCCTTCTCTTTTGCGGTTTTCTCGTGGCTTCCGTTCTGCGGGCACGGTTGTGCTTCCTCTCGGAAGAAAATGCGCGACGCCCCGCCCTTTCGGCTTCTGAATGAAAAGCCTTTCTCTTCCGCACGCGTGGCGCGCGGTTTTGTTGTATCGTGGCTTCTCGTTCTGCGGACAGAAGCGGCGCTTCCTCTCGGAAGAAAAACGTGCGCTTTGTCGCGCCGACTCTCTGACGGCATGAAAAAAAATTACGCTTGCCGAAACAAGCGTAATCGTGGAGCTGGTGGCCGGACTCGAACCGGCGACCTGTTGATTACGAATCAACTGCTCTACCAACTGAGCCACACCAGCGCATCAAGCGGTATCTATTGTATCATTTTTTCTTCCCGTTGTCAAGGGGTTTTTCTGTTTTTTTTACTTTTTCTTCGGAATATTTGCGTTTTTTTCGTTTTGCTGTGGGGGACGGAGAAAATTCTTCGCAAATTCTTTTCGCTTTTTTCGAAAAAACGGTTGATTTTTCCGAAAAGATAGTGTATAATAGGAGAAGTAACAGGAACTGCCGCTATGCAGGTATAGTTTAGTGGTAGAACACCAGCTTCCCAAGCTGGTCGTGACGGTTCGATTCCGTTTACCTGCTCCAAGATCCCGAGCAACCGCTCGGGATCTTTTTTTGTAGCCTTTCGCGGAGAATAAGGGGGCTGCCGCAAACAGGCACTTCAAAGACCTGTTTGCGTCAGCCCCTTTGATTCAGTCTCACCGTGCCCTTCAAGCGTCCGAATTCCGAATTCGCTCTTCATTCATCATTCCGAATTCTAAATTCATAATTCATAATTCATAATTCATAATTCTTAATTCTTAATTCTTAATTCATAATTCCTTCCCTTTTCCTTCCCCCGAGCTTTGAGAAGATGCGGCGCAGGATGTCGAAGGGGAGCACCGTGGCGGAAAGGGCTATGACCGTCAGAAGGTCGTGCAATGCGAGCGGCTCGGTGCGGAAGAGCGCACCGCCGTAATAGATCATCAGCACCTGGATCGCGGCGATCAGAAGCAGGATGAAGATAAACGGCTTGTTCTTCCCGATCCCCGCGAACACGCGCAGGCGCTCGCTCCGCGCGCAAAGGCAATTGGCAAGCCCGGCGAAGATGAAGAGCGCGTAAAACGCCGTCAGAAAATAGATCTCCCCGCCGTCGAACATCCGGCGAAACACCTCCGCCCGCAGAAAGAGGATGCAAAGGGCGAGCGTGTATGCCCCCGTCAGGGCGATCTGCCCGATCATGGTGCGCGAGAGAATCGGCTCCTCCCTTCTCTTCGGCTTTTCCTTCATATAATAGGCGTGCGGGGCTTCTCCCGCGAAGGCGAGACCGCCGAGGGTGTCCATGATGATATTGACCCAGAGCATCTGCAAAATGGTGATGGGATTGTCGATGCCGATGAATTGCCCGATGAGGGACACGCCGCAGGCGACAAGATTCATAATGAGCTGGAAGGTGATGAACTTTCGGATGGATTTGAAGATGGTTCTGCCGTAGAGCACGGTCTTTCCGATCGCGGCAAAGCCGTTGTGAAGGATCACGATGTCCCCCGCGTTCTTCGCGATGTCGGTGCCCGACCCCATGGCGAAGCCAACGTCGGCAAGTTTTAAGGAGGGCGCGTCGTTGATGCCGTCCCCCGTCATGCCGACGACGGCGCCCGACGCCTCCGCGATGCGGACGAGCCGCGTCTTATCCTGCGGGAGCGCGCGGGCGATCACGCGGATGCGCGGAAGGAGAGAGGCTACCTCGGCATCTGTCATATCGCGCAGCTCGTCACATCCGAGCACGAGCTCCGAGGTGTTCGGACGCAGGATGCCGCACTCGGCGGCGATGGCGGCGGCGGTCTCCTTCCCGTCCCCCGTCACCATGACGACCTGAATCCCCGCGCCGCGCACCTCGCGTACCGCGGCGCGCACGCCGCGGCGCAGTTTATCCTTCAAAAACAGCAGAGCGAGGAAGACCGTGGGCGAATTCTCCGCGCCGTAGCGGCAGACGACCGCGAGCACCCGCTCGCCGCGTGCGGCGGCGTGGCGGTATTCCTCGAGAACCGTCGCGGGGTCGAAGGCGACCGTCTGCCCGTCCTCCCGCATGGCGTAATGAACCCCCGAGAGCAGGATCTCGGGCGCGCCTTTGCAAAGCGTCAGCTTCGGCGTGCCGTCGAGCGTGACGGAGGAATACTTTTTTTCGCTCGAAAAGGGCGTTTTCGAGATGACCTCGGCGGGCGCCGCCCGCATATCCCGAAAGAAGGAGGCGATAGCGCGATCGGTGCCGTTGCCGCCCATGACCTCATCCCCCGAGATCACGGCGTCGGTGTTGTATTTTGCCGACGCGACGAGCAGCTCCGCGACCCGCCCCGCCTTCTTGACGGCGGCGGGCGTGCGATAGCAGTCCTCCGCCGTGAGGATGCGCTCGCAGTCGAGCTTCCCTGTGGTCAGAGTGCCCGTCTTGTCGGTAAAGAGCAGATTCATCGAGCCCGCCGTCTCGATGCCGACGAGCTTCTTCACGAGAACGCCGTCCCGCTGCATCCGCCGCATGTTCGCGCTCAATACTACGGTGATCATCATTGGAAGGCCTTCAGGCTATTATCACTTAGTAGAATATAAGGGGCATCGGGATTTGATGCCCCTTTTCATTTTATGCGGCGGTGGGATTTTTACCACACCATTCTTTGAACAGGCGGATCAGGTAGATTTGGTTCTGCTTGTAGCCTGCCTCGGTCTCGGTGATGTTACGGTAGCCGTTGATCTGCCCGGTGACGAGCGAGGTGAGAATGGGAAGCATACGGATCGCCCACGTTACCACGGCGATCCATGAGAAATTCAGGACGATGTCGACGCCGACCGCGCCCGAGAAAAGCGTCGTGACGAGACGCGTCACGCTGTTCTTCGTTTTGTTGCGCACCTCCTTGCGATGCCCGGAGATGCCGACGGGCTTCGAGCGGTTGATCGCGTTGTCGTCGTTTGCCACCATGTCCGCCTTTGTCACGGACACGGGCTTTGCCCTGTTGCAACGAAGGATCGCAAGCTTCAGCTTGACGCCGAGCTTCAGCCGCATCACGCCGAACGCTGACAGACGAAGATACTTTTCCACGTACTCCTCGTAGGGGATGTCGTACTGGATCAGGATGCTCTTTCGATATTCCGTCAGCTCGTTTTTGATGTAGTAGTCGATGAAGGACGGGACGCGAACAATCAGCTCGCCGTTCAGGACGGAGTCTCGCTCCGCTCTGTACTCCTCTGCGACCGCCTTATAGGCGGCGTCGTTTCTTCCTTCGAGCTTCCCTTTGTTGTAAAAGTGGTTGTAGGTCATCGTGGTAACGATGTAAACCAAAACGGACGTCGCCGCGATGCGGTTGAGTCCCTGAAAGGAAAAGCTGAATTCCGTGAAATTCGCGACCGTCGCAAGAAGGATCGTGACCGCCAAGACAAAGTCGCTCAGCTTGATCCTGCCGATGACGGTCTCTCTGCTATCGTCATACATGGTATGTATCACTCCTTATCTTCCGTCTTTTCGGGCGCATATCGATTCCTTTTCAGACAGATCAGAGCGCTGATCGCAGAGCCGACAAGCCCGCCGATGCAGATGGCGAACATCTGATCCGCCACATTCATGAGCACATACGAGACTCCCGTGCCGATCAGCCACAGTATCGGCATGGACGCGTTCGTGATGAAGTGCATCAGGTTCTTGACCTTGTCAAGGAAAGGAATGGACGCGATGAACGCCACGAGGATCAGGGAACCCGAGACCATCGGCTTTGACCCGCTCCGAATCCATATCGGATAGTAGTACATGGCGACGGCGATCGGCGGAACGGCGCCCGCGATGCGCGACAGAAAATCCCAAAGGTGATAAAGTTGTCTTCTCGACATGGTTTACACCTCTTCTTTCTCCTCTTTTCCCTCGTCGGCGGGGAGGTCGACCGCCTCTCCGATCGCCTTCAGATAGTCAAGGTTCATGATCTTCTTCCCCGCCTCGTCAATGGTGCGGGAATTCTGGAAAATGTCCTTCAGCATCGTCGCGACGCCGACGGCGGCAAGCCTTGCCTGCTCCGAAGCCGCCTGATTCCCCGTAAAGCGCTTCTCGAGGCTATCGAGGAATTCCGAGATCTTGTCTACGGACTGTGCAAGGCTTTCGACCCTGCTCCCGAGTCCTTTCCCGTCCTCGAGCTGCTCTTCGATCCGAGATTTGAGCGCGTTCAGGTCCTTATTGGTATTTCGAACGGCAATGCCCTGCTTTTTCTTCATTCCGTATACGAGAAGCCCGACGACCACCATGAACAGCATGGAGATCGTATACACGAGGTTGTCCGCCGAGAAGAATTCCCCGAGCCTGTCGGCGAAGGTGGCGTCCTCCTTGTTTGTCTTCTCCCAGTTTTCCATCAGGCTCACGATGTTCTCCGCAAGCCCCTTCGGAAGGTCTTCCTTCACTCTGTCGTATACCTCGCTCGCGATCTTATCGTAGTCGATGGCAGGCGTCTCGGGCGTCTCCGTCGGGGTCTCGGAGCCTCCCGTCGGCTCTTCGGTCACCGCGCCGCCCGCCGCATCTTCCGTCGGGGCGTCTGCCTCTTCGGCGAAGGCGCAGAGCGGGAACGCGAGCAGGACGAGAGACAGGATGGCGAGCACCGCGAACAGTCTTTTCAGTTTTTTCATTGTTTTTTCCTCCTAAATCACATCGTATCCGTCAATGTGGGCGGACACCTTTTTTTGTGTGTTGTATAAAGCCGTTGCAAGCCGATATACCGCGTCGGACAGATCCTGCTCGCCGATGCGGCAGGACGCGTACTTCCCTTTTCTTCCCGTCTGCACGTTCAGCTCGAGAACGTTGGAGGGCAGTCCGTTTGACGGCTCGGCGTACATGAGATAGCGCCCGTCCGTCAAAAAATCCGCAGGAACCTTCACGGTGCCGTCCTTCGGCGTAGCAGAATAAACGGCGCCGTCCTCCCGCTCAAAGCGGAATTCCGTATCGAGAGGCACGTCGATCTCGATCGTGAGTCCGTCGTCACATGCCTCGCTGTATCGGCTCGCACAAAGGACGGCGTTCTCCAAATAAAACATCTTCATGGTATCTTCCTCCGTTCTGTAATCTTTGCATACCTTCTCCGCGAGCAGATCCCGCAGCTCGTAACGGCACAGGTTGAAGATGCCGTTTCCGAATCTGCTGCCGCCGAAGCGCACGCGCTCCACGGGAAGGCGGCGCAGAATGCTCTCCGTTTGCAGGGTGAAAGAAGGCTTGAGCTTCTCCCACGCCTCGATCACGCCCCGCGCCGAATCTCCCTTGAAGGTGACGGAAAGCTCTTCACCGTCGTATGTCAGAACGTAGCGGAGATCGGTGCCGAAAATCTCGGTTGTCATCGTTTGATCACCTCGCCTTTCATAGTGTAAGTGTTCATGCAAGTTCAAACCCATTCGGCATAGTAAGCGATAATAACGTCCTCCCATGTTGTATGATCATCAATCCGCTGTGCAAGCAGCCCGGGTGCATCATCCCCGGTAAAGGCTGTGGAGTTGCTTGATGTTAAGTCCACCTTAAGCTCTTCATGTGCGTTTGACAGGCTTGGGTCGGAAAAGGTAAATGCAAAGATCTTTGTAAGAACAATTCCATTCGAACCGTAAGAGCTCTCCGAGACACTTCCGATACCGATACGGAAAGAAACAGAGTAAGGATAAAGGTCTGCTCCCACGTCAAACGGTCGTGTTGTAACGTCAATGTAACGCCCGTCGTCATTCGTGGGTGAGGGTATAAGAAATGAACCGTTAAACTTCCAACCGTCACCATATCCCGAAGCTCTGACGGCGTAGTGAATATGAATAGCTCCACCGCCTCCCGTTCCCTTTAACGCGTAACGATTATCCGCGAATCTCTTAGCAATCAATTGATCGTCGGAGGGCGCATAAGTAAGCTGATTCGGCGCTGCAATCTGTCCGTTATCTGTGCGCATAACAACGCCGAATTTGCCTTCGTTTCCTGTACTACCTTTTACATAGCTGTCTCCGGTAGAATTCGCTATATAGAAGAGCGTCCCCGACGTGGGAACATTAAGCTTATTTACCTTGTTGTTCAGTGCAGTAGCGTTGCTTGTGATTCTCGCAGACAAGCCGCTTTCTGCGTCGGTGGCTCTGTTCTTTTCTGCGTCAATAAGAGCCTGAAGGGCTGCCGACGAAGTGCCGATACTGCCGCGAAGATCTGCGAGGGTGGTTTCGGAAATTCCGCTGTTGATGGCGCTCCACTGCGCCGCGGTGAAACCCGAATTGTTGAGCTGATATTCTTTTCCCCACGAGGTGCCGTTCCATTTATAGCGGGTATAGACCGTTGTTCCGTCGGTGGAATTCCGATAAAGGAAGGCGTAGTCATTCTTCTCGACATAATACTTTGCCGAAGAGGCTGTCGTCTGCCAGCCAAGATTTTTGAATTCCGTCTCCGTCATGTCGAACGTCCCGCGGAAGGTCGACGTCGCCGTCGCGACGGAAGAGTTGACAAACGCTTTTGACGCGGCGGCGTTGTCCGCACTCGGGGTGAGAGGTACCAAAATGTCGCCGTTTGTCGTACGGGAAGGAATCACCCCTTGCCTAACGGCAGACGGTGACATCTCGAAAGCCGTCTGCTTACCGTTCGGATAGTCATCGCTTATTGCAAGAACTCCGTAAACTCTGGCTGTGTTGCCCTTTTCAGGCGGGTCGATCAGAGGCGGGGCGTCGCGTCTGCGGATCAGATCCTCGGGATTTTTCGGTTCTCCCTTGGCATACACGGTTCCGTCCTCCCGAACGGCGAACACCCGATCGACCTCAAACAGATCATCGACATTTGCGGGCGGGTTCTCCCCGAGAAGCGTCTGATAGTCCCGCGTCGGCTCTTTCGGCGTTTCCGCCGTATCAAAGGGAAGCTGAACGAGAGAGCCTTTTTTTCCTCCGTTGCGGATATTCAGATCCGAAGGGTCTCCCGTATCGCCTTTTTCGCCTTTTTCGCCCGTTTCCCCCTTCAGCTCCCCTTTGTTGTAGGACGCCATGACCTCGGAGAAATTTTCGGCGTTGTTTTCGAGAGACTGAAGTCTGCCCTCGTATTCTTTGACGTCGTTGATCATCTCGACAAGAGCGGAAAACTCACTGGTAGACGCAAGGTTGATCGAAGAGATAACGACCTCTTTGACCTGCATCGAGAAGATCGGAGCGAAGAGCACCGGGGCTTCCGCACCTTCCGCGCCTCTGCTTCCCGTGACCGTCAGCTGACAGTCGAAGGTTCCGACGCAGGCGGTCGTCTGCGCCGTGACGTCGTACAGGATCGTGCCCGTCGACGCATCGATCGTGCAATTGTTGACGAGGGTTGTCCCGTCGGGTTTTATCACGGAAAGAAAGCAGGAGCAATCGCTCGTCAGCTTGTACGGCTTTCCGCCCTCGGTGAGGACGAACACGATATTTTTCGCCGTATCGTTTTTGTTAAACTTCAGAAGCGCCTGCGAGCCTGTATCTCGGATATCCAGTGATACCCTGTAATTTGAATAGTTCATAGATCGGTTCTCCTTTGTGAACATGATACCACACGGAAGGCGGGATCTTAAATCCCACCCCCGTGCGTTTTTTTGGCATTTTATCAGAATGCCCCGAAGATCTTTCGGATGAGCGGGCGGAGGTCTCGATCGATATTCTTGATCGGCAGACCGAAGAATTTCGCAAGCGCGCCGATGATGTCGGAGACCTTCCTGTAGGGGGACTTCCGACTGCTGTCGATGGACTGCAAGGCGCGGATGAGATCCTTGAAGAGGCTCATATCCAGTCGCGAGACATCGTACCCTTGGAAGAGCGAAACGATGTCCCGCAGGACGGGGATGTAGTTGAACGGCATGATGTCGTCGAGGAACGAGTCGAGCGCCGATTCTCCGTATTTTTCAAGATAGGATTTCTCGTCGTCATCGTCTCTCCACGCGTACACCACCGCTTTCAAAAGCGAGTTCAGCACGATGGAAGCCAAGACCGCGCCGCCCGTCTTTGCGACGATGCCGGCACCTTTCGCGCCGCCCGTTCTCTTGCCGTTCACGAAAGCGTCGAGCATCATGTTCGCGGTGGTCGTCGGCTCCGCCATGAAGGCGGTCGCCATCTTCATGAGGCTGTTCTTGTTCCGCATGTTCGCACTGCGGGAAAGAACGGAGTCATAGACCTGCGTCAGGTCTATCACGTCGGTAAAGCGTTTTCCCGCCTCCGTGAGAAGTTCTTCTCCGACGAGTTTTGTCGTGTCCGCCACCCATGCCTTCGTCGCGTTCCAGATATGGCACCATGTGATCTCGTCCGCGAGGGCGGGCGCCCGCGAGAGCACATCGTCACGGTACGAGCCGTCTTTGAAAAAGGCTTTCAGCTTGTTTCGGAAGCCTTCGTACTCTTCGGACTTCGCCCACTCGAGCGAGCTTCGTCCCATGCCCGTGTCGAAGTACCCCATCTCCTTGATGCCCGCGACGGGCGCGTACTTCTTGCACTCTTCCCACGTCTCGGCGTGTTTCTTGAAATTCAGCTGTTTCAGGGAGGTTTTGATGAAATACCACGGGGAGATGTACGCCATCGCGCGGCAGATCGCCGACGGCTGCTGAATCGTGACGGAAGCGGACATAAACACCGCGCCCTTCTTCGCAAGTCCCGTCAGCTTATCGAGCACGCCCGCGTCCTTGACTCTGACGCCGCCGTTCAGCTCGACGAGCAGATCCTTGATGTAGGTATTCGCCGCGTCGCCGCAGGTGTTCGCCAAGGTCGTGCGCACGGAGACGTCTTCGCCCTCGCCCCGCGCCTTATACTGCCATACCCGGTTGAAGTCCTCGAGCGGGAGCGTGAAGGCGTGATACATGGACATCTCGTTGCAATGCCCGACCCACACGTCGGTGAAGTTGCTCATGATGATGGGATTGTTCGCGCGCGGGGCGGTCGACTTCGTGAATCCCGCGTTCTTGATCTTCGCCTCTCCCTTCACCTCGTTCTCGGTATAGAGGAATTGCCCCGAGGACTTCAAGGGGAAGTAGTTCTTTTCTTTGAAGAGCTTCACGCCGTACATGGCGAGCGCGACCTCGTTTCCCTTTTCGCCCATGACCTCGGAGAGATACGCCTGCATGATGTCGGCGTATGCCTTTTGCTCTTCGGTGAGCGTGTTCAGGATCTCGGCGATCGTCGCCTCGGAGAGACGGTAGGCGCTCTTGTCGTTGACGGTGTACTTCATGGGAATCCCGAGCTTGTTCTTCTCCACGACCTCGATCGCGTCGTCGAAGACGATGCCGCCCTTCGTCAGGTGGTCGATCGCCTGCGGTCTCTTCGAGTAGGCGTAGAGCGAGAGGATCTGCTCCAAGGTCATGTCGAAGGTCTTGCCGCTCTCGGAGGTGAAGGTGTACTTCTTTGCGTAGTCCCATTTTGAGACGCCGTACGCCTTCTTCTGTTCTCTCAAAAAGTCGCGGGCGGCGGCAAAATCCTTGTACCACACGGACTGCCCTTCGCGGACATTCTTATATAATTCCGTCAGGGTGTCCGAGCCGATCATGCGCATCGCGTAAATGGGTTTCAGGTTGTCCCATCCGAAGTTTTTGGTGATGTATTCCCAAAGTTTGGAGACCTTCCCGCGCTTGCCGTGCGTCTTCTCTGCCTGTGTCATGACCTCGGAGGCATACCACTCGATCGTCTTCGCCTTGTCGAGGTGAAACGCCTTGTTCGCCTGTCTGACGGAGGTCAGGATCATCTTGTAGAGGTCATAGACCGCCTCGAGTTGTGCCATGGTCATATCACGGATCGCGGTGTCCCCGACCTTGCGGATCACATCGTCGAGCTTGCCCTCGATGACCTCGTCGTGAGAATTCGCGATCAGCGGGTCGTCGGAGTTGATGATGTCCGCATAGGCGGCTTTGAGCTTTTGGAGCTTGCCCTGCATCGACTCGCCCTGCGCGGCGATACGGTTCCTTGTCTTGGTAAGCTCTTCGAGCATTTCGGGGTCGGTGGTCTTTTTGATCAGCTCGTCGTACTTCGCGACCCGTGCGTCCGCGCCGACGGTGTCCATATTGATCGCGTCGAGCGCCTCGGCGACGACCTTCTGCATACCGATCAGCACTTTATTCTTCGCAAGGTAGGCGTTCAGCTCGGCGACGATCTTCTTGACCTCACCTCTTGCCGCCGTCCGATTCCGTCCTTCGATGGCATTCTTGCGGGATTCTCTGTTCTTGCGAACAATTTCGTTCACGGTTTCTGCGGTCTTCTGTCGATATTCATTTAGAGACTCGACATACTTTTTCGCCTCTGCGCGCTTTGCCTTCGCCACTTCCCGCGAGAGAACATTCCGAAGTGCCTCGGACGCCTCGAGACGGAAAAGCTGTCTGTCGTACTTCGTGATCCTCGCCTCGATCTCGCTCGCCGTACTTTGAAGCGAGCGGATCTTCTCGGTGTCCCTCGCGCCTTTGGCAAACGAAAGCTCTTTGATCTTTGCCCGGGTTCTCGAAAGCCGTTCTTCTTCCTGTTCCATCAGTCCGATCTTCGTCTTGTACTCATTGAGCTTTTGCCGCTCCGTCTCGTTCTTTGCGACCGTCCCGAGGGCGTTCGCGAGAAGCGTGCGGTTGGAAAGGTCTTCTCTCTCCGATAATTTGGAAAAACTTTTTTCGCTTTCTCTGTTGACATTTTCGGAGGTTTCGGATATAATATTAGTAAAGTTAGTCGTTGAAAGGCGAGCGGGCAATTGCAGCCCGTGAGTAGCCAACAATGTGCTAACTCTTTTTTTATCCTTCGAGTAGTATAAAACCTCGTCATTTTCTATCGCATACTCTACCAAAGATTTCGTGCTGCGCCCATAGGCGCTCGCGACAAAATTTGTATTCAGCCTGATAGAATCGCCCAGCTCAACATCCAAATAAGTACCGTCCTGATTTATCCATACGGGTATAATCATTTCGCCCTTACTCGTCTGAATGTCAGTGATTGCCACAACGCTCTCAGCCGGATTCGTTTTTGATTTTACAATCATTACAGGGTCGGCGATTGCCTGCGGTATTTTCTTGATAAGCTCTGCACTCATTTCGGAATGCTTAGAAAGGATTTCCTTTACTTTTGAATTTCTCATAAGTAAAGGTTTGTTTTCAAATCCTATATCAAGCAATACTTGCGGCGTTTTTCCCACATAGAGGTCATAGTTCGGATCATGCCTGCCCGCGAGAACATCGTCAATCTGCGAAGAAAAACTTCTCTCGGAATACCGAATATCCGGGTCGGCGGTCGGCTTCAGGTTGTCCATCCGTTTGATCTGATTGGAATCGAACGCGATGTATTCCTCGCCGCCGTTGTTGACGCCGTCATATCCGAGGCTCTCGAGGTATTCTCTCGCCTTGACGCCCGCGTTGTTCTGACCTTGGAATTTCTTCAGTGCCCGATATGCCTCCGACTCGCTCGCGGGATTTTTGATATTCAGATAGTACGCGCCGACATTCTCGCCGTAGCCGCCAGCGTCAATCTCCCACGGACTGAAGAACGACCCCTGAATATCCATGTTGGCGCGACCTTTGGCGCGGTCGAATACGGTGAATTTCTCCGAAGTGCCGTGATATACCACGAGCAGATTTCCGTCTTCGTCCCGGATCTTGGAATCCTTGAAAAACGCCTGCTGTTCGCGGGACAGGGACTCGCCTTCCGAGTTGCGGGGGGAATACAAAGCACTTTTTCCGATCTCTCCCTCGGGTCTCGCATCATATCCGTAATGCTTCAGCACATCTTCCGGAAGCACATCCGGAAAATACCTGTTGACATATTCGAGAAGTTGTGCTATACTAATAGTGGAATCCGTAACGGGGGGTTGAATCCCCGGGCGCACTGAGCGCAGCGGATTCTCTTTTTTTGCATTAATCGCGTAGAGTACATCCATGGAAGCGAGCTCGTTGCTGAAACGATTGACAACGAATCTGACGGCGTACATTTCCCCGTTCTTCGCCGTTGCCGTGCCGATCAGCACATAACTTGACGCCGCTTCCGCTTTGCTCGGCACCAGTTCGTTGATCTGAATGGCGTTTTTCAGGATTTCTCCCGCGGCAAGCGTCACGCGGGCATAGGCAGCAAACCGTCTGTCGAGTCCGTGCTTGAGTCCTTGTGTCGAAAGAACCACATCGGTGCCGATGTCATCGACATAAACGCTCACGCTCCCGTCTTTGGTGTTGAATTTCCCTATCTTGGCGGCGTTTTTCTTGGCGGCGGATATGACATCGGCTCGGTTCTTCGGCACGGTATCTTCCAAAACGGTAATTTTCATGTCCGGCTTTGAGACGAGAGAGTCATAGGTGTATCTATCGGATTGCTTTTCGGAAAAACTTTTTTCGCTTTCCCTATTGACTTTTTCGGAGTTTTTGTGTATACTACCCTCAGAAGCATTCTTGTTATAACTGTCTGCGTTATCTGCTTTCAGTTCACTGACCTGAGTGCTTCTTCTTTTTAGCGTTTCCGAAAATTCCGTGTTTTTGCTATTGACAAATGCTCTTGCTTTGCGTATAATAGTATTAGAGTCAAGATTCGTTATAGCGTTGGGGAATTGTACCCCAAGGCTCACTGACAAGTCTTGGCTTTTCTTTTTATCCCAATAGAGAACCGACTCGCTCTCCGCAAGTCTATTGAGAAAGGATTGAAAATTATTCCGACCGTAAGCGCTTGTCATAATGTTTGCGCTAATATGTGCTTTGTTCCATCTTCCGACACCGTTCAACATAATCGCGGCGATAACCGGTCTGTTCTCCGAGTCAATCGCCTCTGTTACGATGACAATGCTATCCGTTCTCGTGAAACTGTCTGCAATCATTACGGGAGACGAAATATATTCCGGAAGTTTTTTGACCACATCGACATCAATCCCGTGTCCGCCTGCGGAAACGATCTTTTTCAGATGTTTTGCGGTCATGAGGATTGGGAGTCTCGGCAGCCCTGCATCCAAAAGTAATTTCGGCGTGCCCGACAATTTGAGATGGGTACTGTTTGTATCGGCACCGGAGAGAACATCATCGACCTGTGAAGAAAAACTTCTATCGGAATACTGAATACTCGCGGCGGCTGTCGATTTTATATTGCTCTCCGCCTTGCGGAAATTCTGCAAGGCGTCGACGGCGGCGTCGGCGAAGATGTCGCGGATCGCCTCGACGCGGGTGAGCGTGTCGGCGGCGATGTCTCCGAGCAGGCTGTTCGCACTCTGCCCTCCGTAGTCGCCACGAAGTCTGCTTATGATTATCTTAAAGAAATCGACAATTTTCTGCAAAAGCGTCCGATCCGTCTTCGCGAGGCGGTCGGCGACTCTCGAGAGTGCGTCGGTGTCCGTGAAGATCTTCTCCGAGCACTTCGCCACGACCTCCGAATAGGCGATGTCCCGCAGTTTGCTCTCCCCGAGATTCTTATACTTTTCCTGTTCTCTAAGCCGAAGGATCTCCTCGGTCAGCATGGAGGACACGGACTTTTGATCCATGCCGAGTTCCTCAAAGAGGATGTCGGCATATTTTTTGAATTTTTCGGGGCTGAAGTCTTCGATGAAGTGGACAAACTCATGCGTGACGGTATAGGCGACGAGTCCCTCGCCCTTCACACTGCCCGAGTTCAGGTCGATGTGAATGCTTCCGTCTTCGGATATGTAGTAGCCGTTCTCCTTCCCGCTCTGCCGCTCCTCAAGGGTGGTTTCGTACACATAGACATTTGCGCCGAGCTTGGAGAGGATCTTCGCGAGGGCAAGTCCGCTCTTCTGCCTGTCGTTCAGCTTGCCGAATTTCGCATCCGAGATCTTCCCGTCGACGACACGATGCTCGCCCTTGTAGACGGTATTCCCCTTGACGCTCGTCGGCGCCGTTTTCTTCGACGCGGCGTAGATCGCTTCGGTCTTGCCGAGGTTGTAGGCGGTCTTTCTCACGGCTTCCGTGAGCTTGGAGGTAAAGACACCCGAGGCAAGCTCGGAGGCATTCACGCCCTTCGCGCCGTACCAGTACGCGTCGCGGATGCCGAACGCGACGGAGATCATGCTCTTGCCGTCCGTCTCGAGCGCGTCCGCGAGCAGGGTATTCGCGGTATCGGCACCGACACCCATGTCGGCGATCACGGAATAGAGAACCGCCTCGCCTTTGGAGGAAAAGCTGATGTCCGAGGCGCGGACGGTCTCGCCGTTCTCGAGCTTCAGGGTAAGGTTGCCGTCCTCATTCGACACGACGGTGTCCCTTGCCGCGAGCGTGATCTTCTCGCCCGTTTTTGTGTTGATGGTTTCCCCGTCGTCGGTGAAGGAAAACTTCTCGGATAGGGATTTATCCATCTCCGACTTTTCGATCTTGCCCTCGAAATAATCGCGGATGATGCCTTCTCTGACCTCGGTATGATGCGCGTCCCGTTTGGCGATCTCCGAGCCTTCACCCTTCACGACCTTGTCGTACACCTTTTTCACCGAGGGATTCTTCATCGCCTTTTTGAGGTCAACCTCGCCGCCGTTATAGTCTTCGAGGAGGATCTCCGAGAGCTTCGCCGCCGCGCGCTTCGCCTTCTTCGCGCTCACGCCGTCCTCGGTCATTTGGTCGATCAGCGCCTTTTCGATGCTTCTGCGGTTGTTCTCGTTTTTCGCCTCGTTGATCTTCTGATCGAGGATGCCGACGTTCGTCGGGGTGGGCTTCTTTGCCACATTCTCGGCGTACTTTCCGAGGGTCGAGTTTTCGCCGCTCTCCTTCGCGGTCTCGACGGCGAGGTTTTTCAGCGCGTCCACACCGCCGACATCTATGATGTTTTTGCCCTGTCGGTAGGTTCCGATGTCGTTCACCGTGTTGGAGACGAGATTCGTCGGCGCATTCATGACCGCCGCGGACAGTGCGCCGAGCGTGAAGCTGTACGCCAGTTCTTCGGCACTTGAAAAATCCCACTCGCCCGTGAAGATCGCATTGATCGCCGTAGAGCCGATGTCCTGAATGACCTCCTCGAGACCTTCCTGCACGGGGTCAATGACAAACTGATCGAAAAAGCGAAGAAGAGCGCGGGTGATCCCGTTCGCGGAAGACTGAAGACCTTTGACGAGCTTCGTCTTGCCGAGCGCCTTGCCTACGAAATCGCCGCTCAGACCTCCGATCCTACCGAGGAAGTATTCGGACGCGCCTTCCCACACGCCGAGCACCGTGGACAATGCCCGCGCCTGCCCCTTGTTCATGCCGCTGTTCAGAAGCTCCTGATAGCTGTTTCCCGCGGCGGAAAGTCCCATCGCGGACACACCGACGATAGGACCTGCGGTGCCGCCCGTGACGGCGGAGAGAAGGATCGACGGGAACATATTGCCGATCGTGCTCGCCGTGTCATAACCGATCTGTCCGAGGGAGCTGCCGAGAAACTTGCCGCCCGTGTCCGCGAGATCCTCGCGCACGAGTCCCGCCGCGATCTGCATCGAGGTGGGCGCGATGGTATCGTCCCGCATGTTGAAGGCATTTTTGATCCCCTGTCCGAATTGGTCGATTCCCGCGCAAAATCCGAAGAGAAGCTCCTGCGCGGTGCTCCCTTCCACCTGACTGAAGATCTTTCCGCCTTCTCTCTCGGTGAGGACGCCGTCCATATTCTCGAGGAATTTCGCGGCGGTGCCCTGCTCGAGCTGTCCCGCGTTCTCCTTCGCCAAGAGGTAGTTATAGATGCTTGCCTCGTCGTCGTCCATGATGTTCGCGTATCGGTAGTCGCCCGTGATGTCCCCTCCGCCGCCTCTCACCTTCTGCGCCGTCTGCGTGCCGATGTTCGCGATATTGTCGCGGGAGAAGGTCACGATGTTTTGGATCGGGGCGCCGTCTCTTCCGATACCGAAGAATTTGTGATCCTGCGCCTCTTCCCACGACGGGTTTTTGATGTTCGCTCCGAGTTTGGAATAATACCCGAAGTCGTCGGCGGACATCATATCCTTCTTGTACTTGTCAAGATCGCGGGCGAACATGTATTTATCGTACGCGTCCGCGTTCGCAAACTGCGAATAGTAGCTCTGTATATCCCCGAAGCCGTTCAGGATGTCCGCGTAGGCTTGATAGGCGTCGGCGACGGACTTGACGGAGTCCTCCCCCTCGCCGTAGTCCGTGACGTACTGCTTCGCGGAGGAGAGCCGCGTGACGATCCCCGAGAGGCGCTTCTTCGTCTCCTCGAGAGAGCTTGCGTCCTTCCACCCGGCGTCGAGCTCGTTCAGCGCCTTGTTCAGATCCTCGAGATCGCGGTTCAGCGTGCCGTCGGTCAGGTCGCGATAGGTCTGATACTCGGAATAAGATCTCGTTTTTCTTCTTGTCTTTGTTTCCTTCTGCCCCGAAGACGAGTTTTTTTCAAGGTATTCGGAAAATGTTTTTGCTTTTTCCATCGTCATGCTCCCTTTTATCTTTTCCGGAAATTGCCCCGTTTCTTGTGATCATTTAAGCAAAAGCTTTTTTCTGCTGAGTTCATTGCTCCCCCCGTGTCTGACGCCGCCCTGAAGGTCATCGCTGCGGGGATCAATGCCGGTGCCGCTGCTTGCTGCGCGTTTGAAAGTATACTGTCCGCTCTTCTTTTCGCTACTGCTGCCGCTGCTACTCTGACTGCTTTTTCCGAGATTGCCCTGTTGCTTGTTATAGGACTCTCCCTCTTTCAGATTTGTGAGAGCCATCCGTATCTCTTCGGGGAGTTCTTCTATTCTGTACACATTGCCGTACTGATCCGTCACCTCATCGTCTGCGTCGACACCTTTTCCCCAGTTGAACAGTCCGTTATCGGTATCCTTCGTTTTGGTGTAGGTTCTAATAGCAAGACCTTGCTGAATGTTATTGTCTTTGATATAGGCGAACATCTTGTCGGTATCGTAATCCTCAAACGAAGCGACGTATCGGTTCAGTGCATATTCTCCGCCTTCTTCATACGCTTTCGCCGCATTCAGAAGCATTTCCGAGGTCGGCGTTTTGAGCGAGGAGCTTGTGGGAAGCACCTCGTTGCCGTCGGTATCCTTCGTGACGCCGAGCTGAAGCTTATCCATCGCCATCTGATAGGCGTCGGTGTACATTCCGTAGTCATACGCCCGCTCCGTGTTGTATGCGTTCTCCGCATACTCTCGGTCGGTATTCCAACGGCTGACGGCGTCCTGCCATTCCCCATAGGCGGTGTCGTACTTATCCTTTTCGAGACCGTAGCGGGTGAGCAGATCCTGCCCCTCCTGATTGTACTTGTCGAGGGCGAGCTGATAAAGCTCGGGCACCTTATCGTTCAGTCCCTGAAGATACCCCTGATAGGTCTGCTGACCGACCGTCGCGGCATAGGAATTCCCGTACCCGCCCGTCAGAGCGGATGCCTGTCCCATGGCGTCCATCATTGCCTGCTTGCCCTGCGTGATGTAGCGATCCTTGTACTGCTGATAGAGCATGTCCCCGTTGATGTCGTAGGAGAATTTCCCGCGGTTGTTGTACGCGTCGAGCGCGGACTGCACGGGGGCATAATTCGTGCTCTTGTCGAAGTCCTCCGGCTTTCTGCCCAAGATCTCGGACAGATCGGACTCGAGTTTCTTCGTCTTCTCGCTCGGGGTATATTCCCCCCTGTCCCAATAATCCTTGAAAGATATTGTCATTACGGCGCCTCCTCTCCCTTGCCGATTTCTGTTTCATACGCCGCCGCTTCCGCTCTCGCCTGCTCCTCGGCGGACGCTTTCAGCTGTAACCAGTAGTTACAGACGATCGGCTCGATGATGCAGGCGGGAAGACCGCTCCGCGCGATGGCGCTCTCGATCTCTGTCTTCAGCTCGCGCATTGCCATCGTCAAGGGTTTTGTGGGTTTCGTTTTTTCTTTCATTTCCGTGCTCCTTTTTCTTTCATTTCGTGATGGAAAAATCAAATCGCTATTTCTCCGCCGCCCGAAGATGTGGCGATGTCATACGAGCGGAATTCATACAGATAGTTAACATTCGTATTGTTGGACGAGAACAGGCGGTACACGATTCCGCTACCGTCCGACAGAAAATAGGTGAACATATACCCTTTGGCAGAAGAAACCATTCCCCCGCCCGTTGTTGTCCCCTTGTAAGTTCCTCGAATTCCTGAAGAGGAATGAATGTTATCGTCTTCAACGATGAAACCGCCGATGCGAACGGAGTCATCCGTTTTGTTTGCGTAAAATTTGCCCGGTACTTCGAGCGATGCGGCAGTAACATCGAGTGTGTTGATATAGTCGGTGGTAACCGTACCGCTTATGATTGTAGCGACGCCAAGAGTGTCCACATCGATATGCGAAGCGGTCAGTTTTCCATCGATGTTGGCGTCGGTGATCTTCAGCACACCGTCCTCGATGAGACACCCGCCGATCTCGCCCTCCCTCGCCGTGATGTTGCCCGTGATATTCGCGTCGTGTGCCTCGAGGGTTCCGTCGGGAAAATAGATCTTTTGCGGCGTGATATGGGCAAGCTCTTTGTCATTCCCCCAAAAGGAAATTCTATCCGCCGTGAAGGTGGTCGCAAGGTTCCGTCGGTCGATCAACCTGTGACCGCCCGCGTCCGTCGTGGCGTTCAGAAGACCGACCCCGACGCCGTAGACGGGTTGCGAGCCGTCGTAGTAGAGCAGTCCCGTTTTGATATAGGACTTATTCTCCACATCGCGGTCGGCATAGTCGCTCCGCAGGTTGGAGGTGTAGGAATACAGCTGTGTGATCCCGGTCGAGTTTGCTTCGAGCGTCGCTTTTGTTTCCTCTTTGTAGGTGCCGAAAACGGAGTTCGCAAGATAACTGCCCCCGAGTTCCACGCTTATCTTATCCGTCAGGGACTCGATAAAGTCCGCCGACTTGATAATCATAGACTTGATCGAGGCGTATGCCCCCTCGAGCTTTTCCTCCTCGCTTTGCGTGACGGACGGGGCGGACGTAGCAGAGCCTGTCACTCCCGTCGCGTGCACCGCGCCCTCGATGGTATTCATCGAGAAATTCAGCTGCTCCGTCAGCCGATAGATGTATCTTGTCAATTGGGCGATCTTCTCGGTGTCCGAGCCTGTGATGCTCGGGAGTCTGAAATCAAAGCTCATCGTGTATCACTCCCTTGCTCGACGGTCTTCGTGATCGAGTAGATCTTCGCGTCCCCCTTGCCCTCGATGCGCAGGCGGAAATGGTCGCATCGGCGCGGCAGGATCGGCATAGCGAAGCTGTAAAGGCTCGCCGCCGTGCGCGTGCAGATGTGCTCCCACTCGCCCATCGAATCGTACTGAATGAAAAACGAAACGGTAGAGCCGAGGTCGAGAGACATACGCACGTTCAGAGCGGAGATATACTTTCTGTCGGGGTATTCCGCGCTGACGATGCCCGTCTCCGCCATCCACTCGACGCGTTTTTCTTCCGTTCTGCCTCCGATTATCGTGTAGATTCCGCTTTTTCCGTGTTCGATATAACAGAGATCGTTCCGACAGGAGCAGAAGGCGTCGACCTGCGTGTTGTCCTCCTTGTGCCAAAGTCCCCGCGCGACGTCGAAGACGAAGAGCGTAAAGACGCCGCTCTCGTCCTTCATCGAGACGTAGTATTTGTTCCCGTGCGCGCAGGCGACGGCGTTGCTGTAATTCACCTCACCGAGCGCGGAGGAGATCTCCGACGGAAGGGAGCCGTCGTAGGCACAGATGCCCGTCTTCGCCTTATAAAAGAGCGTCTCGTTCACCATGGCGAGGCTCTTCCCGCTCCCCTTTTCCACGCCGCGGCAGGCGGTGGTCTGGATCTGATAATTCGCGGGATAACTCCCGTACACCTTGTGCACGAAATTCTCCTTGAAGAAGTGCGGATATCCGAGATAGGCGAACGCACCCGTAAAAGCGCCGTCCGTGCCGACGCTCGCGACGTAGCTGTCGGTCGAGAGTCCCATGAAGCAATTCCAGTTTTTGAAATCCCCCTGCTTCGAGGCATAGATCTCGTTGACGGGCTTCCCGTCCGCAAGACCGTAGCGGCACCCCCACAGGCGGTTCCCCGACTCGATGATGAGATCCATCTCGGGCATCTTCCGCGCCACCGTCACGGACGTCTTGACGCTTTCCGTCTTGTCGAGCATCCCGAGGATCACGAGATAGTCGTCTCCCCGCTCCCATACGATAAAGGAGCCGTCGATCGCGGCGAGATCCGTGTTTTCCGTATTTCCCTTGAGTCCCGAGATCGTGACGCCGTCATATTGCGAAAAGGGCTTTCCGATGCCGGGCGCACCGATCTTGATATAGGTCGTCGCGACGGAGACCCACATCTCGCTTTTCTCGGAGTATTGCTTCAGGGTATGGGGTTTTGTCGATGTGTCGATCCAATATTGCTTGTCCGTCGGGGTCTCGGGTTCCTCCGTGCCGATGCTCTCGGCATAGGCGCTTCCGTCGAGCTTGCAGAGCGAAAAGGTGACCTCCGTCTCCTTCGCCGTCGTCACGCTCGCCTCTATGCTTCCGTAGTCGGTCGTATTTGTCGAATTGACATACTTTTTGTCGGGCAGAATGATGATATAGGCGCCCATGGAGACGAGCGTCTTCTCGGTGTAGGGGTCGAGCGTCAGCCCTTCCACCGCGTGCTCACCGATATACAGTGTCGTGCCGCCGACATAGCAGAGCGCGTCCTTTGCGAGAAGACCGCGCGGCTTCTCCGCCCGGTTATAAATCCCCCGCTTCCCTCGCGGAGAGAGGAGCGGATAGTAAGCGGAGGTGAGGTTTTTCATATCGTAAAACTCGCCGTCCCCGATGCGGAGATTGTGGTTGTATCCCGCGAAGATCTCCGTCACCGTCCGCGACGCGGCGAGTACGTTCATTTTGGGAAGTCTCATGTTCTCCCCCCCTTCCGTAGAATTCAGAATTAAGAATTAAGAATTATGAATTATGTTTAGTGAAATCTGATCTTTGTGCCTTTCGGCATGTGGGTTCTGTGGTACTGCCCGGAAAATGCCGTATACGCGGAATTGAACGCGGCGGCACTGTTGTTGTATTTGTCGTACTCGTTGTTTGCGTAGTCGATCTGCGCCTCGAGCCATTTGACATAGATGTCGTCATACGGGGGCGGGACGAGAAGCACCGCGCCGAGATCTTCCTCCCCGTAGCCGACGAAAGGGGCGTTCTCCCCGCCCTCGTGGGTATCGACGACCTCCGTGCGGATCATTCCGTCGAGTTTGGACAGCCATCCGAGCTTCGTCTCTTGCGCGAAGTTATTCGGCTTGATGTCGTCGGTATAATTGATCGCTTCGATAACGGTCATAAGTATCTCCTTGCAAAAACGAATTCACAATTCTTAATTCTTAATTCTGAATTCTGAATTCGGTCTCTGTTTTTTAGCCAAACGGGGGCAATCTCTCGCCCCCGTTTTCTGCTTAGTGTTGTTCGTTCGCCGCGCGGAAGTCGTATGCTTCCGACTCCGCCTCTTCCCGATGGCGGAGCACCTCTGCCACGCACTCGGGCACCTCGACCTCGACGCCTCTCTTGATGAGCCATGTCCGCTCGTTCACAGAGACGAAGACGTCCCCTTCGTCGTTTCTCTCGCGAGGGATTTTGATCTTCACGAGCTTTTCTTTTTCGATCGTTGCCTTGGATTCTGCCATTTGATTTTCCTCCGTTAAAAATTGCGGGGAGGGAGTGTCCCTCCCCTATGATGTACTTAGTTTGCCGCGGTCGTATCGTAATCGGGCGAGCAGGATTCCACGCGCACGATGTAATTCGGTACGAGCAGCTCCGCGGTCTTGGTCGCCTTCCAACCGACGGTCGAGCGCTGATCGAGGGGATCGGACGTACCCGCCGAACCCTTCTGCTTGACGATGGTCTGAAGACCGCCGCCCGTGATCTCGGTCACGCCGTAGGCGCCCTCGCCGAGGAACAGCGTCGCAAAGACGGAGTGATAGGTCGCGGGAGTATCTCCCGACGCCGCCGTCTTCACCGGGCAGGTGGAGTCGTTCCACACCTTCGCCTCGGTCGTCTCGACGAAGCGGACGCCGCCGATCTCGCCGATCTCGCCCGCATAGAGGTTTTCGGGAGTCGCGTACTTGTGCGCGTCGATCCACTCGGGGTCACGCATCAGGTCGTAGGCGACGTAGGGGTGAATGATGGCGACGTACTTGCCGCCGATGGTGGGCGCGTTCTGCCCGCGGAGCTTCGCGACGACCTTCTGAACCGTCTTGACGGTCAGCTTTGCGCTCGTATCGAGTCCCGATCTCGAGGTCACCGCCGTTTCCGCGGATGCCGCGACCTTCGAGCAATAGGACACGTTCGTGCCGCCGACGAGGATGTTTCTCGTCACGGTATCGAGCGTGACGCCCGCCTGTCTGCCGAGGAGCTTCGTCGCCTCGAGAATGGTATTGTCGAGGGCGGTCAGCTCGAGGACATCGGACTGCTGAATGTAGTCGCCGTACTGGGCAACAGTCGCGGTCACGGCGGTCACGTCGAGTCTCTTGCCGACGGGCGTGACGCCTTCGGTCAGGGGCGTGGTCGCCTTCGGAAGGGCGGAAAACTTGCGAAATTCGATGGTCTTACCGCCGTTCTTCGGGATCGGTCTCTTCTGACCGAACTGGTCGTGCACGAGGGCGGCGGATGCCTCGTCGATGAGCGTCATGTCATAGAAGGTCTTCATCTCCGCGGAAAGCCCGTTGGCTCCGACGGGATCATACGCCCCCGATCTCGTGTCCGTGGTGACGTTGGTGTGCGTGGCGGTATCGGCAAAAAGCTGAAGGTCGACACCTCTCAAAAATTCTTTCATGTTAAAATCTCCTTTGTTTTTTAAGTTTTTTGACGGATAAGGAGATTTCGGATCTGCCTCTTAAAAGCGGATCTTCTCTCCCCTTGCGACCCTGCGGATGATCTCCGCACGGTCTTCTTTCGTAAGCTGTGACACGTCGCTTTTAATGACGGCGGACGCCGAAGAGCCGATGCCGTTTTCCGTCGGTCTCGCTCCGCCCGCGATGATCCGGTTGACCGTCTTCTGCTCTGCCTGCTTGGCGGCAAAGCCCATGGCGGCGGGGATGATCTCATCCTTGTGCACCACGGTATACGCCGTGTCAACGTCGATCCCGCTGCGGAGAAGAGAGGCAAACTGCGGGTTTTTGATCTCTTCGCCGAGATTCAGAGAGGGGTATTTTGCCTTGGCGCGTTCTGCCTGTTCGATCCACCCGGCATAGATCTTCTTGGCTTCGTCGTCCGCCTTTCGGCTGTCCACCTGCCGTTTCAGCTCGGCGTTTTCTCTCTCCATCTTCTTGACTTCCTTGAGCTGTTCCACGGTAAGCCCCCGTTCGAGTGCCTCATCCTCGTAGTAGGAATCGTCCTCTTCGATGGCTTTGACCAGCGCGCCGATATCGGACGCGTCGGCGCCGTACTTTTTGGAAAGCATCTCAAGGACGGGAGAGAGCGCCTCGTACTTCTCGACGGTTTCCTTCGTCCCCTTGAGTCTCTTCTGAACGGTGTCCTGTACCCGCGCGTCGTAAAGGTCTTTGTACTCGCCCTTGATGAGCTTTTCAAATTCCGCGTTGCGATCGGGGGGCGTCGGGACACTGTCCTCGTCCGTTTTCCCATTGGCGGGATGGGATAGCTCCTCCTGCTTGCCGTATCTGACGCTCGCGAGAGGATTCTTGCTTTCTGCCTTGCTTTGCAGGTCGGAGACACCTGCCGTTACTCCCGTTGTTCCGTCGGCACCTGTGCCACCGTCTCCCGCTCCTTCTGCGAAGAGCTGAAGATCGATGCGACGGAGTTCTTTGCCGTTTTTCATGTGATGATCCTTTCTGTCCGTCAAGTGGACGATCCTTTTGGTATATATTAAGGCGTTACGCCTGACCAAACGATATAAGTGTGACGTGGTGCGGGTAGCTTTCCGCAAGGAGCGCGTACCCTTCCTCTATCACCCGAAAGACACGGAGAAGCGCCCGATAGGCATCGGAGTCGCCCGCGGTGCAAAGAACGTGCGCGTCCCCCTCTGCGAGGCGGATCGAAGCATCGAGCCGTTCCCCGCGCTCCCGCGCCGTGTCGACGTTTTTCGCGAGGGTGTAGGTGAGGATCGAGACGGCGGCGCATACGATGTCCCGCCCCTTTTCTCCGCATCCCGCGTGTCCTTTGACGGTGAGAGACAGGCGTCTTTCCCCGTCGTCCTTTGCAAGGGTGATCTCGATCATCGGAACGTCCTCGACGCGTCGGTAAGCTCCGTGTCGGCGGGAAGATAGTCCGCGTTGTCGAAGAGGGCGAGGACGGTCTCCTTCTCCCCCATTCCGAGCCAATCGAGCACCGCCTCCCTGATCTCTTCGGGCTTCCTTGCCAACCCGTCGTCGAGGTCATACACGTCGAGGTTATCGAAGAACGTTCCCACCGCGGCGATCGCGGCGCGGAAGCCTTCGACAAACGCGCGGTCTTTCTCGCTCAGCTTGTCCGTTTCTTTTCTGTAATCGGGAATGTACATATCCGTCTCCTTTATGTCGGCGAGGTGGACTCTGCCACTCTCTGCCGTGCTTTTTTCGTGGTGGTGCTCTCTGCGCTTCCGCTCTCGCCGCCGAGCGCCTCGGTATCGTCCACCCGTGCCGCGGGATCGGTACCGTCGATCGGTGCGACGGGTGCGCCGCCCGAGAACTGCGCCATCAGCCCTTCGGCGATGTTGCTTCCGCGGCTCGCGTCGACCATCCGAGCGAGCATGAGCATCTGCTGTTGCATCATCTGCATCTGACGGAACATGCCGCCGTTCTCCGCGATCTTCTGCATGACGAAGGTCTTGCGGTCGAAGTCCATCATGTCGAGACAGGCGAGCGCCTGATCGGCGAGCTGAGGATTGAAAAATCCCGCCTGATAAAACTGCAAGGCAAGCTCGTTTTGGCTCATCTTGGAATACGGACTCTGCTTCTGCGCGGTCACCTCGATGTCGAAGAGGGGCAGTCTGTACCCCATGTCGACGCCGAAGTCCGTCCCCTGTCCCTGCGGGCGGATGTTCGCGTTGCTGTATTGCACGTAGCGCGTGGCGCCACTCTCTCCCATGATGCGGAAGCATCGCGGCGTATCGTAAAACTGGCGGATCAGCTCGATGCAGAGGATGCACAGCTTTCGGAACGCCCGATAGGACGCCTTGATATTATCGCGGGAGAGCTTCGAGCCTGCCTCCTGCATTGCCGCGATGGCGGACGCCGCCGTGACGCCGCTCGTCGTTCCTCCCGTGGAGATGTCTCGGTTCCCCGTCGTCTCCTTCAGCTCGTCGATCTTGTTGTTGATGACCGAGACGTAGATGTCGGAGAGAGGCTTTCCCTGCACGGGCTTGATGCTGTCGTCGCCGAGGTTGCCGTCCACGTGAACGAAGTCCTTCGAGAGGTCGGCATACTCTGCCTCGTTGACGGAGCCGTCGCTTCGGATGAAGTGCCGCGGCTTCGCGTTGGCGAGCATGTTCTCCATGATCGCCTGATTGCCTTTGTCGATGTACTGTTGCGCGTCCTTGCCGACGTCGATATATCCGAAGCCCGTCGGCGTCCCTTCCACGGGGAAAAGCACGTCGAAGACAAAGGGATATTCCCCGTGATCGTACCATCCGCGCTCCGCGAAGGCGGGGTCGTTTTCCGTGGCGAAGAGGACGACGTCATTCACGTACTTGCAATAGTGGAGCACGCGCCGCCCGCCGACGAATTTGCGATAGTACCAGTCCACAACGACGGATTTCTCCGAGGTGTCGACCTTATCGTCGTATACGTACTTTGCGATATTGTCGCCGCCCCCGCCGAGCTTCCCCGAGAGTTGCGGGTATTTTTGCAGAAGCGCATCGTTGTCCGCAAGCTCTACGTGAAAGAGATTCGGGGACTTCTGTATGTCCGTGATCCCCGGCTCCCAAAAGAGATGCAGAAGGTCGATCTTGCAAAGGGCAATGTCACCGAGACCGCCGAGCTTCGTCTTGTCCCAAAACACGCCGTAAACGCCCGTGCCGGTCTTCAGCTTATACATCCATACGTCCGAGTACACCTGCTCGAAGTCGCATTGATCGAGCACCACGGGAACGACGGAGGAGAGCATCTCCGCCTCCGCCCTGTCGCCCTCCTCTCTCGGGAGAATATTCGGCGACGGGAAGTTGTCCATCGCGTCGGCGTGCTTGTTCGCGATACAGTTGAAGAGCCACGCGGACACGGGCTTGATGCGGTCGTCTTCGCTCCGCATACATTCCCAGTGACGGAGCTTGTACCATTGCTCGTTGTCGACGATCTTCTGCTCGAGGTTGCTTTTCCCCTCTTTGTACCGATTCAGGATGAGGTTCGCGTTCTGAAGCTGTTCTCTTCCGATCGGTTGCTCTATGACGCGAAAGCCGTTCACGGCGCCGTCCGCGAAGACGCCCTGCCCGTTTTGCATTTGCTCCCGTGCCCGTGCGACATAATCGCTCGCGGTCGGCTGCGGGGCGGACCGATGCCGCATCGTCTGCTCTTCGTAAGGCGCCTGCGCGTCGATGCTCCGTGATGCGGGGGCTTGTGCGATTGTTTTCTTTCTGATCTCCATTCCGTTCTCCGTCTGCCGCAGGAGCGGCTCATTCGATGATCTCAAATCTTGTCTTCTTCGGTTTCGCCGTGATGTCCTCCTTCGGGATATCGAGGAACATCGCCATCGGCGACGAAAGGTATTTATCGGGTGCTTTGTTCGCTCTCGCCTTGATCGGGCGGGACATGCAGAAATACCGCCATTCGTCCGCCTGATGGTCTTCTCCGTCCGTGTCGAGGTCTTCCGTGCGGTTCTCGTCGTAGATCAGCGTCGGGATCGTCCGAAGGAACGCCCGACACCCCGAGAACACATACATCATCGGGTAGCCGTTCTCGTCGAAGGAGAGGCGGTAGTGACACTGAAGCCACCCCGAGAGGCGGTCATTGTCCCCCTTGGTGAAATAGACCCGATGCTTTGCCGCGGTCTCCGCGATGGACTCGCCCGTCTGTGCGTTCCATATCGCGGGGTCGGCGACGCCGATGATCTTCTTCCCTTTGAGCCATCGGTGCTCGCACTCGATCCTGCGGATCTCCGAGAACACCTCGTCGGGGATCATCTCGACGCCCGTGTTCGGTGTCTTCTTGCACCCGTAATACTCGAGAATGCGATATGCCACGCCGTCGGTATCGACCGCCCACCATCCGACGGAAAAGGGGTGATGATACCCCCAGTCGAAGGAACGGTAGATCGTCCAGCTTTCGGGAATCTCAAAGGGGGCGATCACATGCGTCCACCGCCTGTCCTCATAGTGCGCGGGGTCGTCCTTCCACTCCGAGAAATACTGTCCCGTGTAGGAATTCCAGTCCCCGTACAAAAGCGCGTTTTTCTCCGCCTCGGGCATGGAGGCGAGCCTTGTGAGATACCCCGGGTCATTGGCGAGCAGGATCTTGTTATCGAAGACCGACGAGGGGACGAAGATGCGGGAACGGCGTCTTCTTTCCACTCTCCCGTCGGGGAAAGTGACGTCGACATCCTCCCATATCGTCGTCATCGGCTTCGCCGCCGTGATGAACCTGTCCTTGACCCACCCGTGCCCGATGCCGCCGGGGTTGGCGGTCGCCCGAATATAGCACCTTGTGCCCTCCCCGTTCGGGCGGTTACGGGAGGAAAGGTAGATGTATTCGTCGTAGGTAAAGTGCGTCAGCTCATCGAACGCGATGAAGTCGTACGCCTTGCCTTGATAGTTGGTCTTGTCCTGCGAGTGTTGCATCGAGCCGAAGATGATCTTCGCCCCGCTCGGAAAGCGCCATGTGTGGTCGGTGCCGTTGTACCTTGCCCCGGGGAACGCCTGCGGGTAATACTTCAGGGACTTGTCGATCAGCTCGGTGAGTTGCGGATAGGTCTTGCGCAGGATCAGTCCCTTGTAGTGGGGAATGTGCACCTGCCTTGTCGCCTCGATCACGAGCGCGTCGCTCTTCCCTCCGCCCGCGGCACCGCCGTACAGCGCCTCGTCCTCGGGACGGGACATGAAAGCGAGTTGTCGCGGTTGCGGCTCCCATACGATACGGTCAGGCATCGTCGTCGCCCGCCTTCTCGCAAGACACTGCGGGGAGTACAAGGACGCCGTATTGTTCGCCCGTATTCTCTTCCGTCGTGCTCTCACGCTTCAGCTTCTCGATCCTTGCGATCTGCTCCTGCCTATCAAGCTCCGCCTTCAGACCCTTGATCTCTCGGAGATCCTTCAGGGCGCCCGTAATATCGCGATATCCTCGACCCGCGACGGCGACGGCAAGAGACCCGTCGTCGATCCCGTCGCTGATCATCTGTAGCAGTTTGTCCGCGATGGACTCAAACATCTCCGCGCGCTTTGCCGACTGACTTGCCACGGATTCCACGATTTTTGCATTCGCTTTGGTTTCGCTTTGCTTCCGCAAGTCTGCCCATTTCTCACCGATTGCTCGTCTGGTGACGGAGCTGAGCGAAACTCCGTATTTCGCGGCAAGTTTGCGGTAACTTGTCCCACCTCGGATATACTCTGCCTTGATCTTTTTGAAATCCGGCATAGCATACCTCCTTTATGTTGCTATTATAAAACGCGCCCCCCTCGAAACTAAATCCCACCCCCCTCAAAAAATTTTCAAACAAAAAAGAGGGCGCCGAAGCACCCTCGTTTTGCGGGTTTATATGAGTCCCTCCACATAGCACCAAGACTGCGGGGGACGGTATAAATACGCACGATCCTTTTTGTCTGCAACGCATTCGCAACAAGGGTATTCCGCTGCGGAGCATTCGTGGTGAACACAACCGACACAATAATCGCACTCATCGTATTTATGAACATAAAAATCGCCAAGTTCCCGCGGCTTGTCGTAGATTTTGAGGTCGGAGATGTGCCAAGCGTAACAATACTTTCCGTTCGCGTATTCGTGCAATTCCTCTTCTGTCAAGCACGCCATTCCGACAAGTTGTTTTTCGATCTCATGCAGTCCCACGCGTAATAGACTCCGATCATCTGTGCAAACGTTGTAAAGTGGCGTTATGCAATCGCACACAAACTCGCCGATAACCTGCCCGCGCCCCGTGTAAAGCACATGCCCGTCCTCGTCGACGAATGTCGGCATATCCGACCGCGCTTTTGTCTCGTATATGTAGCACTTGAACGGCGTTTTAATCTCCGGTCGCGTCTTGCGCACCTCTATCGTCTTCTTGCCGCTCGCTATGAGGTCACACCACTTCGGGTGTATGCTGATAAGTACAGATTTCATTTCTTCACGGTCGCCTCCCCGTAAAGATCTATATTTTCATATTCCGCCCGAATCTCCAATACATCAAGGTATTGACGCATACAATGTTCTTGATTTTCTAATACAAAAATCGGGCAATCGGTATTAAATTCAAGCGTATTCGCTCTGTATCGAGTGAGCATCCGGTGCAGCTTTTCCATGCGCGTTTTTGTTTGAAAATACTCTGCCTTGAATCTTTCTTTGTAATCACCGCTTTCCATCATCTTTGTGGTTTCTTTGAGTTCCATTTTATTTTCTCCTTCTGTTTTCTTTCCGTTTTGTCTGCTGAAAATTATTTTGATTTTTTTCATTTTAGGGCTTGACTTTTTTTAGCAGGTCTTTCTTCAAGTGCCTTTTCGGCTTCTTCGACGTCAAACAATCGCAAGGCATCGCTTTCCGTAAATGCGGTCGCCAAGACATTCCAATGGTCTACCGTGCACCTCTCGCCGTTTCTTATGAGCACATCGCCCTTTTTACACGGCAGACGCACCCATTCGGATTTGTCGGTGAAGCATTTCCAGCGCGATATATCATCATCGCCATCATTCTTTATGAATTGTCTGCACGCTTCATAATGCAAACAGTCTTTACATGTCATTCACTCTCGCCTCCGTCCATCTTCGCGCCGCACCACGGGCAATAGGTATATCTCGTGCGGATCATGTTTGCGGTCTGCCCGCAAAGTGAGCAGACACGGCGATAGCTCCATGTAGAGGTCGGCACGGTACGAAGCCACTTCCCGTGCTTCACTTCCTGCACATCGGCGGTGGGTGCATTATCCAACATTTGCATGATTTTATAAATTTTCATGCTTTCATCAGAAATCATTCCGTGATACTCGTCCATCAGTTTGGCGTTAATTCTATCCGCGTCAATGTATCTGCTCATCGCTTGCCCTCCTGTTCCACGCTTCGAGCGCCAAAGATCGGTTATCACAGACTTTTGTTCTGCACCCGCAAAACATGCATTGCAAATAGCATTTTTCTTCTCGTTTCATTGTGTATGGATTATAACTAAATACATATTGCGGTAAATATTCGCCGCAAAAAGGGCAATTGCGCAGTTCATTCATCGTCTTTTCTCCTTTCCCCGTGATAGCCTCCGAGCTTTGTTTTCATTCGGACATCGGAGGTGTCGTCCTCGTAGTGGAGGAATGTCTCCCCCTCCCTCAGATCGCGGAATTCGCACGACCGTTTCATTTCCGTTGTGATCTTCACGTGTCCTCCTCCGCATAAATGATCTTTTTCAAAACGCCGACGCCGCTTTCCTTTTCCCGCCGCAGTTTCACGGCGTAGCCGAGCTTGACGAGCAGTGCCGCCACGGTCTTTGTTTCTTCGTCGGTAAGTGCACTGCCGCCTTTTTGTACGCATATTTTCATGTCTCCTCCTTCAGATCTCCCTGATCTTGATTCCGTGTAGATAGAGCATCAGCTTTCGCTTGAGTATGTACTCCGCCGTCCTGACGCCCTTCGTGTCCTCGACGACCGTCCCGCCCGCCTCTTTGTCGAAGTAGACGAAGTCCGCGCGGTAGGCGACCTCCCTTTCGAGGAGCTTCCCGCGCGCGTCCCTCTGCGTCGGGAGCAGAACATATTTTACCTGCCGTCTAAGCTCCGATATCTTCCCCGCCTTTTGCAAAAGGCAAAGCTCCGACCACCGCCGCGCCTCTTTGAGGGAATCGAAGCGCATGCCGGCGACGGTGACTTTTTGATTGTGATATTTGTTTTTCATAGATCCTCGTATTTTCGCGAAAGCATCTCGGCAATGCGGCACTTCTCGTAACAGCCGATGCAATGCTTCAGCTTATACGGTCGCTTGTCCAACTCGTTGCCGAAGGTGAGCTGAAGCGACGTCCCGCCGCACACGCCCTCGCAAAAGATGTGCCACTTGTCCTCGCTCGAATAAAAGGGGCACTTCACAGACTTGTCCTCATACCGATCCATCACGCGCGCTCCTCTCTTGTTCCCGTCATTTTCATTTCGCGTTGTATGTTCGGTCAAGCGCGAGTCTGAACGCCTCCTCGGGGTCGAAGTTCCCGTACCGCTCCCGCGTCTTTCTCACGGTCTTCGGTCGCTCGGAGGAGGAATCCTCCGCCCACCACTTGAGGATCGTCTGATAGTGGTTGTGGACTCTCGCACCCTTCTCGAGAATGAAGTCGGCGAGCCGTCCGACATAAACGCCGAACATCTCCGCGCCGAGCGTCTCGGTGAGCTTCGCTTTCTGTTCCTCGGTCAGGTGCACGACGCCCCGTCCGAATCCCCCGTTCCCGAAAATTTGCATGTTTTCTTTGCCGTCGGTCGTCGTCGCGGCGGCGATCTCGCCGCTACTTCTACTCTCTGACTCTTGTATCTTTCTCTTTTCTCTTACTCTATTATCTTTCTCTGTGTGACATTGTCCCGACAGTGTCCGGACATTGTCCGCCAAAAGTGGGACATTGTCCGTTTTCTCGATTTTTTGCCGCGCCCTCTGCACCCTTTTTCGGAGGGCGTCTTCCCCCTCGCTCCCCGTGTTGGAGACCGCGTAGGGGAAGAAAAAGCTGACATTGTCCGAGGTCTCCGCGAGTCCGCAGTGAAGCAGATAGGTGAGCGTCATTTTCACATTGTCGGCATCTTCGTCGAGGTCGAGCGCAAGCTCCTCCGCGGCATCGCTTTCGAGTCCCGTCCATTTGAGGATTCCCTCGGTCTTCATGGCGAGGAGCTGTAACTTCAGGTAAATGATCGTGTAGGTATCGCCGCCCGCCATGCGCCGCAGTTTCTTGATCCTCTTGGAATCGAAGAAGTCGTCGTGTAGCTTCAGCCAGTAGAACCGTTTTCCGTCCGCCATCGTCTCACCGCCTCAAAACGGAAGGTCACCGTCGTCGGGCGCCTCGACAGACGCCGCAGGAGACGCGTAGGGACTCGTGTACGGAGGATAGACGCTCGCGGGAGTATTTACGCCCCCGTCGTCCTTCTTCGCGCTCTCGGCGAAAAATGCGCCGTCACAGAGGATCTCGTAGACGGTGTGCTTCGCGCCGTCCTTTTCGTACTTCCGCGAGGTGAGCTTTCCCTCGATCCCGATGCCGTCCCCCTTACGGAAATACTTGCAGATGAATTCCGCGGTCTTGTTCCACGCGCAGACGGTGAAGAAGTCGGTGTTCTCCCCGTCCTTGCGGATCGCGACGGAGAATGAGATCACGCTTTTCCCCGACTGCGTCTGTTTTAACTCGAGGTCGGAAGCCACTCTCCCGACCAAGATCACCTTGTTGTATGCCATGTCAACCCTCCACGAGCGAATACCTTGCGAATCGCGTCGGTTCTCCGAGTCGGTTCTTTCCCGTGACAAACTCGGTCTTGACACGGTGCCCCATGTTCTTGATGTCGTTGATGCGGGAGGCGAGCCGCATACACCCGAGGTCGCTCACCGCCTCGAGCGGCGTGATGCTCCCGAACACTCTCATGTAATTGATGATCTTCTGACATTGCGTGACTTTCATCTTTTTTGCTCCTTTACAGATAGTTTTTATAAAATTCCTGTCGAAATTTCTCGGCAGACCAGTTGTAGTGCTCCATCGCTTTCTTCTGCGCGTATGCCTGAAGACGCAGGCGCAGCTCCTTATTCTGATGCACGCCCTGCGGCGGCTCGTTATGGCAGAAGTGACAGAGCCTGACGACGAGACCGTACCGTTCCGACTTGCTCCTCAGCGCACCGCCGAAGACATGATGCACCTCGAGCCACTGCCCCGAGCCGCACACAAAGCACCGCGTCCCGTCCTTTTGCAAAATGCTTTTCATCTCTCTCCCCACAGTGCCGCCATCCTCGCGATCTCGTCGGGCGTCTCGGTCGGGATTCCCTGATTCTTGCAATCCCTGACGATCAGATCGAGAAGGCGCGACATCTGCGCCGTGTCGTAGGTGGACGAGCCGTAGTAGAGAATGACGTTCGTGCACCCGGGGATCTTGCTCGGGAAGGTCTCCGTCTGCCAGCCGAGACCGTTTTTGTGCCACCCGTCGCACAGCCTGTCCACGGCGCCGTCCTTGACGCACACGATCTCGGAATTGCCGCCGATGTGGCGGATGTACTCGCGGTAAACGGTCTCCTTGGATTCCTTCAGCACGGCGGCGAGTCTGTCCATCAAGACCCACGCGTACGCGTTCGCGTCGAGAGAGCGTCTGGCACGGTACGGCTTCACCTCGATGGAGAGCTTTTCGCACCCGTTCATATCGTCTACCAGTTGCCTGAAGTCTCCCGCCTCGTTGACCTCGAGCGTGAGGCAGGGCTTCCCGCTTCGGAAGTCGATATTTGCCCCGACGATCTTCCCCGTCACTTTCATGGAAATCTCCCTTCTGCCAAACATTTTGCAAGGTATTTGAGGTTCGGAAGGTACGCTTCGCGAATCCATCCCTCGTCGTAAGAAATCGGAAATTCTTGTCTTCTGTCGCTTTCGATCGGTCTGAAGTAGTTGTCGTAGTCCTCTTTCGTCAGACCGTACGCGACGATCTTCGCCTTCCTGTACCCGGTGGCAAACATCTGCACCTGCACCTGACGGACATACTTTTTCGGCAACGAAAACCCCTTTTCGAGCCGATAGGTCTTGCACTCGTAGATCGTGTCGCCGTCGTTGCCGTCAAGGTTCACGCGCAGCCTCAGATCCTCGAGGATCACCTGTCGGTCAAGCTCCATCGGTACGCCGAGCGACTCGAGAATACGGTGCTCGAGATGGGTGCCCGCCGAGGTGTACTTGTTTTCAAAGTGATCTCTGTCGATGCCGAGTTTCTGAAGCCACCACTTCGCGAAGGTGTCGGATGTCCGCTTGCCGATGATCTTATCGGTGTCGGACGCGCCGAAATACCCGCTCCTGTCCTTCGACTCGATCATATCGCCTGCATCTTCTTTTCAAAGCGATCGAGCTGATCGAAGAAGGTGAACAGCACCTTGACCTCGTCCTCGGACATGCCGCACTTCTCCGCGATCTCTTTTGTCGTGAGGTGCTTTGTGCGGAGGATGTTCGTGTACTCCTGCTGAAATCTCTCCTTGATGGCGAAGATCTGATGCTTCGTGAGATCCTCGTCGTCGGCGCGGTCTTCCTCTCCCCCCGCCCACAGGGAAAACCCGAGTCCGTACCGAAGCGCCACCGCCTTGACAAACGCACGCGTCATTGCCTTAAATACGACATTCTGATTGAGCGAATTGTCCTTTACGGGACTGATCCCGTTGAGAAGCGGATAGCTGTAAATGAAGCGGTCGTCGTCGACCACGACCTCGATGCGCACCTCGTAGCAACGATTGATATTGCCCGACTTGTCGACAAACTCACGGTCGGACATGAAGAGGCTGCTCCCGTTCTCGTTATACACGGGCGAGAAGAAGACCTTCTCGGCGCCGTTCTCGTGGAGCAGATCGACCACGGATGCCCACGGGAGATAGTCCGCGCCGTCCCTCTGTTTGATATAACGGGTGACATCCGTCTCCCGAAGCTCTTTGAAGCTTTTCAGCATTTTCTTTTCCCTCCTTCTTGAAAAAGGTATATTTGATTTAAGATTTTTTGAGAAACAGATCTTTCAGGCACTCCTCGCAGAGCTCTTCCCCGTCGACCTCGTAGATGTCGTCAAGCTCCTCGCCGCACTTGTCGCAGACGTGGACTTCCACCCTGCGGCGCGGACACGCCGCGCCGAGGCAGTGCATCCCGAGGTCCTCGCACCCGAGGCACTGGTTTTCAAACCGTATCATCTTTCCCCTCCGCGGGTGCCTCGTCTTCCGACGCCTTCGCAGGTTCCGTCGCTTCGTCCTCTTCGATGTTCACCAGTTGCCGATCGCAGTAGTTGATTCTGTCGAGAAGTTCTTTGGACATATCCTCGACGATAGCGAGAACGGCGGAGAGATTTTTTGCAAGTGCCACATAATCCTCTGCGGTTCGTTTGTCCTCCGGGATCTTCTCAAAATCGGACAGGCACTCCTTTGCGCAGTTCAAGAATCCCGCATTGACGATCTGACCTTTCTTGATGCATTCCATTTTGGTGTTGATGTAATACTCTCTGTCAAGCATATTCGATCTCCTCATGTATAAAAATTTTGATTTTCTTTTTCTCTCCGACCTTCCCGGTGCCGATCGCCGCCGAAAAGGTACCCGCGGGGCGCGCCGTCTCTTTTTTCGGAAGCAACGCCTCGATCTTCTCGCGATCCGCCCGTTTCTCTTCGGGCGTCGCGTAACAGGTGTAGTAGCTCATCGTCCGTGATCTCCTCTTACGCTTCCTCGTCGTAGCCTTCGATGTCTTCAAACATCTTTTCCGTGATGCCGACGCCGAGCAGCTTCATCCCCCGCTTCTCAAGATCGCGCAGGGTGTAAAGATACTGTCTTCTGCGGTATTTGCGCCGCTGTTCCGCCCGCGCGACTCTCACCGCCTCGGAGGCGTTCAGCCGCTCGATCTCCGCTTCCACCTCTTCGTCCGTCAAAAATTCTCTCATGATTCTTTCCTTTCTTTTTCTTTTGCTCGCATTTCTGCTTCTTGTCTTTGGCTTTCGCGTGTGATTTCTTTTCCATCCGATTTTCTGTAAACACGGAATTTCAGATCGATGCCTCTTGTCGCATAAATGTCGACGAGAGCATCAAACAGATTGAGGATATTCATTTGGTTTCCTTCCATAATCTCGCCCTCCTTGTGTCGACTTTTGCCTTACTGGTTGCTTAGATCCAGTTCTCGTTTGTTCAATTTATTGAACTAACAAGGTAAAAAAATAGAGCTGAATACTCGCATCGTCTATACCGAGTATATCGGACGCTTTCTTGATTTCGCTTTGCGAAAAATCAACTTTCTGATTAAGTTTTTGCGAAATAGTCCTTTCGGACAGGTTCATTCGCTCTGCGAACTCTGCTTGTGTTCCACAACGCTCTTTGATTTTCCCGAGCAATTTTGAGTAGTCGTACATTCTCCGTTCTCCTTTATAGATTTGATGTTCAGCTCGCCTGAACAATCTTAGTATAGCACCCAAAAAGTCAATTGTCAAGAGCTTTTGCTCAACTTTTTGATTTTTTTACTCAAAACACTTGAACTTTTCTTCGGGCTATGTTATAATGGTGTCGTAAACACGGAAACGAGGTAATAAAATATGAAAAATGCTACGACGGCGTCAAGATTAAAAGAATTGATGTCGGAAAGGAATTTGAGACAGATTGATATTATCGAAAAATGTCAGCCATATTGCGAAAAATACGGTGTAAAAATGGGAAGAAACGACCTTTCTCAATATCTGTCGGGAAAGTTTCAACCTAAACAATTAAAGCTCACCGTTCTGTCTTTGGCTTTGAATGTCAGCGAGGCATGGCTGATGGGATATGATGTTCCAAAATCAAGATTTGCCACAACCGCCGACTACAGCAACATCAGCAACCTCCGCCCCGTAGAAAAACAAAGAATCCCGATGCTCGGCAGGATCGCCTGCGGTAAGCCGATCTATGCGGAGGAAGAGCATGAGTGCTATGTCGCCGCAGGGGCAAAGATGGACGCCGACTTCTGCCTCACCTGTCAGGGAGACAGTATGACAGGCGCGGGAATCCATGACGGCGATATCGTTTTCATCAAGCAGCAGGAATCCGTCGACAACGGACGGATCGCCGCGATCATTATCGGCGAAGAAGCAACGCTGAAACGGGTGTACTACTTCCCCGAGACTGCAAAGCTCGTTCTGCAAGCGGAAAACCCGAAGTACGAGCCGCTTGTCTACACGGGCGAAGAGCTGAACAACATCAAGATCATCGGAAGAGCCGTCGCCTACATGAGCGCCATTGTTTGATATAATAAATATCGGAAAGGGTTCACGGTATGAAATTCGGTGAAAAAATAAAAATGCTCCGCGAAGAAAGGCAAATGTCTCTTGCAGAGTTTGCGGAAGTGCTCGGAACATCAAAGCAAGTGTTGAGCAGATATGAAAGAGGCGAGAACACGCCAAAAATAACGACAGTGATGCAATATGCCGAAGCATTAGGCGTGCAACCCTCATTTTTAATGGACGATAAAACGACTTGCAATATGACATCGAATTAACACTCACCCCACATGAGAAATCTGTTATTATCGCCTACCGCAACAGTCCGAGTATGCAGCGCGCCGTAGACAAGCTTCTCGGCGTAGAAGAGGACTGAAAATAAATTTGAATTGTAATAGGGGGAGAAGAGTATGAAAGAATCATGGTATTGCCCCGACTGTGATGATGATACGACCGATACGAGAGTAATTGAAAAGGAGCAGACATTTTCTGTGAAAGGAAAACCAATTACTCTTATCGCAAAAGTCAGGGTGTGTGCGCATTGCGGTGAAGAAATTATCGATGAAGCCCTCGACGGAGTTACGCTGAAGCGCCTTTACGATACATACGAGAGGTTATCAAATGCAAAATAAATTCTCGAGACCAAAAGAAAACCGCGCCTTCAAAAGAAGGCGCGGGGGGGTAAATCGCACGATTCAAATTCAGTCAAGATCTCGCGGTTCTTTCACGCATCGATCCCGATCTTGTCCCAGTCAATTGCTTCGCTGTCCACAAAGCCGCTGTTTTCGGCTTGTTTGATCTGCTCCGCTTCTGCCGCGGTCACTTTCGTAAAATCGGAGTCCCACGCGAGAATTAACTTTTTGATAAATTCATAAGCAAACACCTTGTCAGCATCCGGCAGAAGATCCATCAAACGCGCGGCTTCCATTGCTATATTCGACATATGCTCCACCTCCTTATTTATAAATATCTCCGCGATTTCCGATTTCAATCACGAGAACGATCTCGATCGCTTCTTCTTCGCCGATCCGGTAGATAACTCTCCATGCTCCGACTCGAAGTCTTTTTGTCCCGTCACTGTACCCCTGCATCGGCTTAATATCCCCGACAGGTGGTTGACACGTCAAGCCTTCGATCGCATCACGAATTCGTTTCACCGATTTCTTGTCCAATTTTGAGAGAAATTTAAGTGCATTCTTTGAATACTTGATTTTCATCTTGTCCACTGACGATTCTCCGTAAAAGCAAATTCTTTCTTTATCCCGTTTGACAGATCCTTTTCATTTGTATTTTATCACGATAACAGGATAATGTCAATATGTTTTGCATTTTTCCGAAAAATTCCCTATCCTCGAATCACGATGAAAGCGTCGTCGTCTTCCCCTTTCTTCTTTACCTTAAAGGTAAGGTCGATTCCCCTTGCTTTGTAGATCTCGATCAATGCCTCGAATAGTTTGATGATATCCATGTTGTTTTTTCTCCCTTCAATATGTATTTTTGTGTCATATATATGAGTCGGGACGAATAGAATATACCACAGGACACGAAAAAGAAAGGAAATCTATCATGCGTAAAATTTACGGAGGGTTACCATTACTCAAAAGAAAGGACGCCCGGTACGAAGAGCTTATCGCTCTTCAAAACGAGGGAAAAATTTCCGATCTCCGATGTCATGAACAATTTCTTCTGATTCCACAGCAAAACGACAAGAACGGACACCGCTTGTATTGGGAAGAAACATACTCCCCTGATTTCGTATACTTCGACCACACAGAAAACCGAACCGTCGCGGAGGATCTCGACGATCATAAGCGCTGTGATTTCCCGATCAAAAGAAAATTGATGTTGTATGTCCACGGGATTAAAGTAAAGGAATTATAAAGAGAGGAGTGCATCTCATGAGTGCCACCATAGACTATTTCATTCCCACGGAAAAGGAACGATACGAAACATTGCTCGCCCTTCAGAAGAAAGGAAAAATCTCCGACCTGCGAAGAAGAGTAAAATATGTTCTGATCCCCACGCAAAGAGATGAAAACGGGAAAGTCGTAGAGCGCGAAGTTGCCTACTACGCAAACTTCGTCTACTTTGACAACGAAGAGCAGGAAACAGTCGTGGAAGACACGAAGAGAAACCATCCTTGGGACTATTTTCTCAAAAAAGCCTTGATGTTATATGTACACGGAATTCAAGTTAGGGAGCCTCGCAAAATATGAATGAACCGAAAACCGTCGGAGGGTACATTCGCGTATCGACCGAAGAGCAATCGCGAAACGGACTCTCCCTCGAGTCTCAAAGAGCGGACATCGAAGACTACTGCCGCCGCATGGGGTATCGGATCGAGAGATTTTACATAGACGCCGGTATCACCGCACGAAAGTCCCTTTACAAGCGCGTCGCCTTCATGGACATGATGCGCGATGTGCAGTCGAAACGGATCAATCACATCGTCGTTCTTCGTCTCGACCGCTTCTTCCGCAATGTGTATGACTATCACCGAATGATGCACGAGCACCTCGACCCCGCCGGGTGCGGTTGGTCCGCCGTCAAGGAAGACTACGACACCACGACGACGAACGGGCGCCTGATGATCAACCTCCGCCTCTCCATCGCGGAGCAGGAGTGCGATCAGGACTCCGACAGAATCAAGGATGTCTTCGCAAACCGGATCAAGGAAGGCTATGTCGTGACAGGTCACCCGCCCCTCGGATATAAGATAGAAAACAAGCGCCTCGTCCCCGACGAGAACGCCGACCTCGTGCGGGAGATCTTCGACTCCTTCCTCCGTCTGAATTCCATTCGCCTCGTTCTTCTCGATCTGCGGGAAAGGCTACATGTGGACATGAAGTACGACCGCATCAACAGCACCCTGCGGAAGAAGATCTACATCGGGCATAACAGAAGCAACAAAAATTACTGTGAGCCGATCGTCTCGGAGGAAACATTCAACGCCGTGCAACGCGGGCTTGACAACAACATCCGTGCGAGAGGCACAAGGAAGGTCTACATCTTCTCAAGACTGATAAAGTGCGCCTGTTGCGGGCACTCCATGGCGGGCAGTTCCCCGAACGCGTACAAGAATTGCAACCCGTTTATGTACTACCGATGCAATTTCGCCTACCAAAACCTGACCTGCAATAACCGCCACAACACCAACGAAGCCGCCGTTGAACAGTACCTTCTCGAAAATATCGAGACTCTGATCCGCAATTACATTTACGAGGTCGAAGCAAAAGAAAGATCTGCCCCTGCCCCGCGTAAGGGAAACAGAAAGCAGATCGAAGCGAAAATCGAGCGTGTCATGGAGTTGTATATCAATAAGGTGATCGAGCTTGACGAATTCCGAAGAAGAAGAGACGAGCTACAAGCGCAGATCGTCGACGACGAGGTAGAACCGAAGAAGACCGACCTCACCGCCGTCAAAGCCTTCCTCAATAGCGGATTCAAAGAAGTGTACGGCAATCTCTCCCCACTCGAAAAACGCACTCTGTGGCGAAAAATCGTCAAAGAAATCATCTGTGAAGGAAGCGAAGTCAAAGAGGTTGTTTTTTTGTAGCACGATTTCTACTAACTCGTGTATGCCTTCAGGGACCGCGACGACAACGACGGTGATCATCAGGGTCAGGGCGTGGATCAGGGTGGAAAATACGAAGCTCGGGTTGCCGAAGGAGGCGAGGATCTTCGCGCCGACGAAGCCGTTGTCTGCGACGAAGCGGTTGAACAGATAGGTCAGCGCGACGAACGCCGCCATCACGTAGCCGATCTTGCTGATCTGCGAGGCGAGCCGGGAGAGGCGGAGCTTCAGCGGGCTCTCCCGCGTCTCGCTCTGGACGTCCTTCGCTACCATGCCGTAATAGGTATTGCCGCCGACGCGGCCGACCTTCATCTCCCCTTCGCCCGAGGTGACGACCGCGCCGCGGTAGACCTTGGTCGGCTCGTGGAGATCCCAGCGCTCCGACGGAGCGCCCGCGTGCTTCTCCGCGTCGGCGCTCTCGCCGTTCAGCGCGGAGAGGTCGAGGCGCACGCTCCCAGAGGTCAGCGTGCCGTCCGCCGGTACCTGCTCTCCCGCGGAGAGCAGTACCAGATCGCCGACGACAAGCTCGGAGATCGGAAGGCGCACCACCTCGCCGTCACGCACGGCAAGGCAGCACGCCTCCTCTCCCTCCGCCTGCATGTCGGCGAAGGCGCGCTCGCTCCCGTATTCCGACGCGGTGGAGACCGTCGTCGCGATCAATACGGCGATCAGAATGCCCGAAACCTCGAACCAGTTGCACCGCCCGAACGTGAATACCACCTCGGCAAGCAGTGCGAACATCAATACTTTAATGATCGGGTCACCGAGATTTTCAAAAAATTTACGGAGGAAGCCCTTGGTCTTCTCGCGTGTCAGCGAATTGTCCCCGTGCTTCTCGCGGGAAAGTCGGACTTCCTCTTCGGTCAAGCCGCGTTTTGCTTTCTTCATTGCACACTCCTTCGGATCGCGTTCCTTCTGCAAAAACTATATGAGAGCGCGTCCCGAAACATTCGTACAAGCGTCCTGCGAAAGAAATTTTTCGCAGGGGCGCTTTGTTTTTGCTTTTTTCCCTGCCCGCCGTCGTTTTTCTCCGACATTCGTGCCGCGGGGCGAAAGCTTTTCGTCTTCGTTTTTATTGTCTTTTCGCACAAATTCTTTTGTTGAAGTTGCATAACCGAATTTTCGAATAGCGTATTTATATGCAAAAATCGTCAAAAAGTTGATTGAATTTCCCTATTTTTTCAGAGGGCAAGTATGATATAATAAAAAATGTAAGAGTGGTTTCGATCCGCCTCGTTTTTTTCCATACTTGTCGGGAAAAGTATAATTTTCCTGACACGAGGCAAAGAAAAAAAGAGCCGCAAAAAATCCGCTTGCAAGCTCTTTTTTAGGTTAAAAATCACTCCGGGACCGACGAAAAACCGAAGGAATGCACTGTCAAGAAAGGTATACTTTTCCTGACACCCCACCGCGGCATATGCGGCGCGCCCTCGGGGCTTCGAAAATGACGCGAACCCGACGCGAATTTCGGGAATTTTGGCATTTGGTAAGAAAGGACAAAATCATGCAAAGAAAACGCAAATTTCTCCTGTGGATTCCCGTTCTGGTGCTTCTTTGTGCCGCTTTTACCGTGTTTTGCGCGGCGGATGAGACGGCGGAGAGCACCGATAGCGCAACCTTTATTTTTATAACAGACAACACAACGACTGATCCTGTCGAGGTCGCGAGAAGAACCTACAAGGTCGGCGATGAGCTTCCCTTCTCGTTCGATCTGGAGGCATCAAAGCAAACCTTCGAGATCGACCTCCATAATTTTTACGCACAGTTTACGTCGGCTACATTCATAAAGGACGGTGCGGAAGAGTCACAGAGCGTTAGCGAGCTTCCGACAACGATTACCGTAGCCGACTGCGGCGAATACGTAATCACACTGAAGGGTAAGGATGTCAGAAAAGTATATGCGTCTATTATTCGTCCCGCGAAAAATATGATTGCGTATCTTGCCAATGTCGACGCTTTTATAGGCGCCTCCACTCTGAACGATGCTATTGTAGCCGGTGAAAAGATTTTAATTACTTTCCACGAAAACGGCTCGTTGCCCGCAATTGATTTCACAAAAGACAACAGGTCTGGCGCCACCGATACAGCAACCGATAAAAAACCTATCGTCTATATAGACTTCAACGGTCAGTCGCTGAACGTAAGCGAACAAGTTAACACTCTCTTCAATTTCAAGACGGCAAACGGTAATAGCTATGTGAACCCGCACTATTTTTACTCGAGCAGACCGGGGGCACAGATCACTGCCACCAATGCCACCTTCCTGAGAGGCGCGAGAAACTGCGCTTATTACATCGGCTCCGTAGATTTCACAATGAAAAAATTCGTTGACTATGATGAGAAGATCAGTGTGCAGGCAGATGGCGCTAACCTGAGCATCGCATGTCGTGCACTGTACACGGTTGATTATTTGTCCGGACACTGTTATGCCGACGGCATCACGTATCGTCAAACCACACCGAACAATACGACAGGAAACAAGCTCGGTGCGCTGTGCTATGTTGCCGGCGGCGAAGCGACAAACAACCCGACACTTGAAATCACAAATTCGACCCTCTATCTTGAAAACGGTAGTTTTTCCGCGACCGCGTCGAGCGCGATTACTGCGGGACTCCAGAGCGCCCTCACCATTAAAGATTCGCGTATGTATCTTCGAAGCGGCGTAACCTACCGCAACAATGCAACCTATGAGAAGTCAAGCATTGAGCTTGTCAACACCGAGATATACTCCGCCGATAAGCTTGGCTCTCTTGTCGAAAACAAGCTCTTCGCAAGATGCGACAGAGCGACGGAAGGGCGCATTACCTACCTCTATCAATGGGTCGACTCGGATAAGAGTGCCAAAGCGACTTTGGTGGACGGCGACGAGAATCCTCTTTTTGCGGAAGCCTGGGTAATCGGAGCGACACCTGTTTTTGAGTATAATCCCTTCGGTGACAGAGGTACCTATACTTATTACGCTACCGCAGATGAGCCGATCTCGGCTGACAAGTCCTATTTGGGAACGCTCAAGAGCAGTGCGTCGAAGATCACGGGTAATCTTACTCTTTACGCAAACATCACCTTCAACCTCTATTTCAAGGCTGACACTTACATCACGGGCGTGACGTATACGCATCCCAATGGGGAAACAAAGATCGATGTCACTTTCGAAGAAAAAGATCTTGTCACCTTGAGTGATGGAGACTACTACCTCTTCAAGATCGACAACATCTCTCCGAAGAACCTCTCCGAGGCGTTCACTCTTGACGTCCACCTCGAAAAGGACGGAACGACGGCAACCTACACGGTCAGCACTTCCCTTTCGAAGTACGCCTCCTCGGTTCTCAAAGATACCAATACCGACGACAAGACGAAAGCGGGCAAGAACCTCGTTCTTGCTCTTCTCGATTACGTCTACGAAATGTCGATCGCCTTCAAAGACGAAAGCGACACAGACACCGCAGGACTGGATGCAATCAAGAAGGGACTCGGTTATTACGGGTACACGCGCGAGACATGGGAAGGTCCCGGAACGATTCCTACCCCGGGTAACATCACGGCGGCTTCGCTCAAGCTTGCGAGTACGCCCGGTTTCATCTTCTTCCTGAGCAGTGATTACGAAAAGACGAATGAAATCAACGTCACGGTGAACGGAACGGAAACGGACTACACCGTCACACACGATGGAGATAACCACTACTTCATCGTGAGTAACATCCACGTCTCGAAGTACAACGAAGACCTGACAGTAAAAGTCGAGGGTGGCGAAGCCTTCGTCTACAATCTCGATGCCTACATGCAGGGCTTCATCAAAAAAGGGGAAGAGGTTCCCGCCTATGCGCACGCACTTTACAGCTACGTTCTCGCGGCACAAGCCTACCTTGCTACCCCCGACACACAGGTAACCGAGTGAAAGGAGAAACGAACATGAAACAGTATACCAAAGCAGATCTCGAGCTTCTCCTTCTCGAAACGAAGGACGTCATTCTGACGAGCAGCCCGCAGGGCCTGTGGGACGATCCGGAGCACGAATCCGCCTTTGGCTTTGACGACATCTTTTTGCCGGAATAAAGCATCGCATGACCCTCTCCCTTTGAGAGCTCTTTCGAGACTTCGTAAGGGAGCCGCCGAGCGGAGCGAAGCGTTTTGCTACTTCCTATCCGCGGAGCAGATCTCCCTACCGATGGCAAAAGCGCGTCGGTAGGGAGCCAAACACGACAGCTTATACGGGAGTCCCTCCTGAAGAGGCGCAAGCGGAATTTGCCCCCTTCTCTCCCGAAAAGCTCACCTCCCGAGAATGCCCTCGGGAGGTTTTTTATTGCTTTCCGCTTTTTTGCTTGCGTTTTGCCCGATTTTGCTTTTTCGTTTTTTTGCTTTTTTGTCTTTTTTCTGTCTTTTGTTTTTTTCGCGTTTTCTGTCTTTTTAACGCTTCTTGTTTTTTGTCGCTTGTCAGTTTCCCTTTTGCGTTTGCCGAAGCCTTTCCTCTCGAGTGCGCCCGATGCCGTTTTCCCTTTTGAAACGCGGGGCTTTCTCTTTTTGCAGCGCTTTCTCTTTTCGCAGGGCTTTCTCTTTTCGTGGGGCTTTCTAACATGGCGAGTTCTGTCACACGGAAGATCAAAGACAGTAGGATATGTCATACGAAAAACAGAAAAAGAGATTGAAAAGCGGAGGGGAACGTGCTATAATCGAAGGAGAATCAAGATCATCCGAAAGGAGAATTTGTCATGAAGCTTCGTGCGCCTGCACTTCCCTTAATTACCGTTGACCCTTACTTTTCGATCTGGTCGGAGGGGGATGCCCTAAATTTTACCCCCACCGTGCACTGGACGGGAAAGAAAAACGAAATTTTCGGCACCGTGACCGTGGACGGGGAGACCGAGTCCTTCCTCGGCTACGAGAATAAGGTTCGGAAAATGACCGAGACCTACCGCGACTGGGACGCGCTCAACACCCGCGTCACCATGGAGAACGAGAAGATCCGTCTTTTCATTCGGTTTATGACCCCTCTGCTCCCGAAAGAGCCTGCTCTGCTCTCCCGCCCCGTCTCTTATATGGCGGTCTCCTACGAGAGCAAGGACAAGCGCCCCCACGAGGTCACGCTCACCCTCTCGGTGAATTTCACCCTTTGCAAAAATCATCCGCTCGACGCCGACGGTGTCGACGTCACCTTCCCCGAGATCGCGGGGCTCTCCACCGTGAAGATGGGCAATGCCGTACAGAAGCCCCTCTCGGAGAGCGGAGACGACATCCGCATCAACTGGGGCTATTTTCTCTGCGCGGTGAAGGATACCGCGGCGAAGTGGGAAAAGGTGCCCGAGGGACTCTGGCGCGCGCCGCTCGCCTATCGTATCACCAGTGCCGTGAAGGAGGGAGAGGAGCGCCTGTTCCTCTTTGCCTATGACGACATTTTCTCGATCGACTACTTCGGCACCTTCTTAAAGTCCTATTGGAACAAGGACGGCAAGACCATCGAGACCGCGATCGCGGAGGCGGCGGCGGACTACCCCGTCGTCGGAGAAGCCGCCGACGCGTTCTCGGACGAGCTGACGGCGAAGGCATATCTTTCGGGCGGGGAAAAATACGCCGACATCTGCTCTCTTGCCTACCGTCAGGTCATTGCGGCGCATAAGCTCGCCGTCACGCCCGAGGGCGAGCTGCTCTGGATCTCGAAGGAATGCTCTTCGAACGGTTGCGGCGCGACGGTCGACGTCTCCTATCCGTCGATCCCCATGTTCCTTTATTACAATCCCGAGCTTGTCAAGGGAATGCTCCGCCCGATCTACCGCTACGTGACGAGCGGGGCGTGGAGCTTTGACTTCGCGCCGCACGACGTCGGGCAATTCCCCATTCTGCACGGGCAGGTCTACGGGCTCGACCGTTCGACGGGGAAATTGCAGGAGCGCTTCCAGATGCCCGTCGAGGAATGCGGCAACATGATTATCATGGAAACAAACGTCGCCCTTGCCGAAAGGGACGCTTCCTTCGCCAAGGAGCATTACGACATTCTGAAGCAGTGGGCGGAATACCTGATCCGCTTCGGTGACGATCCCGAGGATCAGCTCTGCACCGACGACTTCGCGGGGCATCTCGCGCACAACTGCAACCTGACGTTGAAGGCAATTCTCGGCATTGCGGGCATGGGCATCCTTTCCGACATGCTGGGAGATGCTTCCGCCGCGGAGCACTACCGTGCGCTTGCGAAGGAGAAGGCAAAGGGCTTCATGACCCGCGCCGCGAACGGCGACGGCTCGACCCGTCTCGCCTTCGACCGTCCGGGCACCTACTCTATGAAATACAATATGGTTTGGGATAAGGTTTGGGGCACCGAGCTCTTCCCCGCCGACTTCGTGCGCGAGGAGCTCGAGACGCTCATCTCCCACACGAACCGTTACGGGCTTCCCCTCGACAGCCGCGCGGATTATACCAAATCCGACTGGCTCGTCTGGACGGCGACCATGGCGGACAGCCGCGCTCTGTTCGGAAAATTCATTGCTCCCCTTTGGCGCGCGTACAACGAATCCGCGTCCCGCGTCCCGCTGAGCGACTGGTTCGACACGCTCTCGGGGCTCGAGGTGAGCTTCCGTCACCGCACCGTGCAGGGCGGACTCTTCCTCAAGATGCTTGCCGACGACGGAAAGCTGCATCTTTGATTTTTCACCCGATGCGCCTAAAAATCAATCGATTTGACTATAATTATTAACAAAAACAGAGTCTATCTTCTCGTATTTGGGAAGATAGACTCTGTTTTTGCTATGTTTGCTTTTTAGATCTTTTTTGCATTTTCTTCGCATTTTCTGACGTCTGTCAAAGGCATTAACAAAAAAATCGGATCGTGTGCGGTTTTGCGCAGATCTGTTTTTTGTTTTACTTTTTGTTCTTTTGATAGTGTTTCACGCAGGCGTCGGTAAAGAAAAATCATCGACCAAGAGCGGGAAACCATCGGCGAAGAATGAAAAATCATCAGCCAAAGGCGCCCCCTCGACCAAGAGAGAAAAACCATCAGCCAAGAGGGAGACCCCTCGGCAAAGGATGAAAAATCACCAACCAAGAGGGGCAACCATCGGCGAAGAGAGAAAAATCATCAGCCAAGAGAGGCGGCCATCGGCAAAGATGGGAAAATTATCGGTCAAGAGGGGGAAATCATTCCGTTCGGTAGTTTTGCTTTTCCTCTGCCGCGCGGGCGAATTCCTTTGCGAGGGACTCTTTTTCCGTCTCGCTTTGCGCGTCTCCCCGCTCCATCGCCGAGAGGATCTGCGCGGCGCATGTCGCGGCGTCCTCACACGGTAAGAGGAGATCGAAAAGAGGAAGGCGCTCCCCCATTGCGAGGTATTCCGCGATGTTCCGCTCCTTGCGCGTGGTGAAACGGAGCAGTGCGTCGACGCTCGGCGCCGAGGCAAGCTCCCTTGCGTAGAGGCGTTCTTCCATCACGTTGAGGTCGCCGTAAAGATAGACGGCATAGGTATCGGCGGCGTACTCGCTCGCGCGGAAGGAGGCGACGCCCCGACTGTCGAGGATCAGGAGGGGGCACTTCCCTTCCTCGCGAATCCTCACGAGCTCGCTGCGTGGCGTGCCGTAGCGGTGCCCCGCGATGAGGCTGTGCTCGACGAAGGCGCCGTGCGCGAGTTTTTCCGAAAACTCCTCTTCGGTGACGTAAAAATACTCGCCGTCGTGGGCGTCGCCGCGGCGCTCTCTCGTCGTGACCGAGCGGACAAGGGCGAAGTGCCCGCCCGCGATCAGTCTGTCGGCGACCGTCGACTTCCCGACTGCGGAGGGACCTGCCAGAATGAGAATGTTCTTTTTCATCTTGCTTTTCTTCGGCGTTCGCGCGCTTATTTCTTCGGGTTGAGCTTTTCTTTTCCGCCCATGTAGGGACGGAGGACGACGGGAATGTTCACGCTGCCGTCGGCGTTCAGGTTATTTTCAAGGAAGGCGATCAGCATACGCGGGGGGGCTACGACGGTATTGTTCAGCGTATGGGCAAGGTAGGTCTTTCCGTCCTCGCCGCGGACGCGGATCTTCAAGCGTCTTGCCTGTGCGTCGCCGAGGTTCGAGCAGGAGCCGACCTCGAAATACTTCTTCTGTCTCGGCGACCATGCCTCCACGTCGAGGGACTTCACCTTCAGGTCGGCGAGGTCACCCGAGCAGCACTCGAGCGTGCGGACGGGGATGTCCATCGAGCGGAAGAGGTCGACCGTGTTCTTCCAGAGCTTGTCGAACCAGAACTTCGAATCCTCGGGCTTGCAGACGACGATCATCTCCTGCTTCTCAAACTGGTGGATGCGATAAACGCCGCGCTCCTCGAGACCGTGCGCGCCCTTCTCCTTACGGAAGCAGGGAGAATACGAGGTCAGCGTATAGGGGAGCTCCGCCTCGGGGCAGATCTGATCGATGAATTTACCGATCATTGAGTGCTCGGACGTGCCGATGAGGTAGAGATCCTCTCCCTCGATCTTATACATCATTGCGTCCATCTCGGCGAAGGACATGACGCCCGTCACGACGTTCGAGCGGATCATAAAGGGCGGGACGCAGTAGGTAAAGCCGCGGTCGATCATAAAATCACGGGCATAGGCGATCACGGCGGAATGCAGTCTCGCGATGTCTCCCATGAGATAATAGAAGCCGTTGCCCGCCACGCGGCGCGCGCTGTCGAGGTCGATGCCTGCGAAGCGCTCCATAATATCGGTATGGTAGGGAATCTCAAAATCGGGGACGACCGGGTCGCCGAAGCGCTCGATCTCCACGTTCTCGCTGTCGTCCTTTCCGATCGGAACCGAGGGATCTATGATGTTCGGGATGACCATCATGATCTTTCTGACCTTCTCCTCGAGCTCGGTCTCCTTTTCTTCGAGCGCCGCGAGCTCTGTCGCCTGCTCGGCGACGAGCTTCTTTGCCGCCTCTGCCTCCTCGAATTTCTTCTGTCCCATCAGGGCGCCGATGGACTTTGAGACCTTGTTGCGGTTGGCACGGAGCTCGTCCGCGCGCTGTTTGCTCGCGCGGAGCTCGGCGTCGAGGGCGATCACCTCGTCGACCAAGGGGAGCTTCTGATCCTGGAATTTGTTTTTGATGTTCTGCTTGACGATCTCGGGGTTCTCCCTGAGGAATTTCATGTCCAGCATAGTAGTTTCCTCCGTTTTATATCTGTTTTTATTTTTTTGTCATATAGAAAGGCTATCCGAAAAACACGCGAGCGGGCAGTCGGTCAAGATCACGGGCATAGGTGATCACGGCGGAATGCAGTCTCGCGATGTCTCCCAAAACAAAAAAGCCGATTCCCTCCCGCATATGGGACGAATCGACTCCGTGTTGCCACCCAAATTGAAGCGTGACGCGCACGCTCCCACTCAAAGACCGATAAGGGGGTCTCCCTCGGCTCCTCGCCGACGCTCGGAAAGCGGAAAGCAGGGGCTCCTCCGACCGCTCACACCGCCCGCGGTCTCTCTGATTTCGGTCGCCTATGCCATTCTTTCGTCACAGCATCTTTATTATATCCGAAGTTTCGCGGAATTGCAAGAGGTTTTCGAAATTTTTCCGAGATTTTTTCTCCCCTGTCGAAAAAGAGAGCGTAAGACGACATGATTTTTCTATGAAAAGCAGAAGAGGCGCAGAAAACAAAAAAGCACGCAGAAAATCTGCGGCGTCTTTGTTTATCACCGACAAAATCCTTTGTTTTTCGTATGATTTCTTTGTTTTCTCTCTTTTTTTCGAATTTTTGCCTTGATTTCCGCATTTCGTTTTTCATTTCTCTTTTGCTTCGGCGTCTCGGGCTTGCCCCCTCCCGGTTTTTTCTTTTCTTTATGGTTCTCGCTTCGGGGTTCTTTTTTGTATCGGTGTTTTTCTTCTCTCTTTTCGGCTTTTTCTTTCCGCAAAAAGGGGCTGTCGCAAATAGGCTTTTCAAAGACCTATTTGCGACAGCCTTTTATCTAGTGAAATAAGGATAGGTTAAGAAATCTAGAGAATTTAATTCATTTATTAAACTCATCAACTCATCATTATTCTCATAATTATGAAATCCAGCCCTATCTTTATATTTTTGTGCTAATCGAGTAGATTTTACTTCAACAGTAAGCCCTCCTGATTGTCTAATTTTTTCTCTTGTATCAGCTGATAATTTTGCACCTTCATTGATTACAGCATTATTAATTAAAGAAACTAAATCAGACTTTAATTCTTGTATTAAAAATCCATCAAAAGGAGCATGCAATTTATAATTATCTGCTCTAAAGCTATCATAAGAGTGATAGGTCTCTATTTTTTTTACGGAAAGGGATAATCTCCCTTTTTACTGCAAGAAAAAAAGGTCTGATAATTGTATCAAACCTTTGCTTCTTATATGGTGGAGCCGACGGGAATCGAACCCGTGTCCAAAAACCCGTTGATATGACTTTCTCCGCAGACAGTCACTCTTTTGAGATTTCCCCTCGGGGAGCGCCGGGTGACAGGCTCTCAGGTCGGGTAGCCCTTTTCTCCATGACCGACGCAAGGGCGAAGTATCGGTGCATGTTCACTACTCATTTGACGCACGGTCGGAGCCGTAGTCCTCTCCGACGGTACGGGCGGCATGAAAATGCCGCGACACGGCTTACGCCGCTACAGCAACTCTGTTGTTGTCGTTTATTGTTTAAGTCGGACGGTTTTACGGGATCTTCCTGCCCGCTGCGCTTATCATACCGCAAAGTCCCTGTCGAAACCATTACGGCCCCGGATCGGAGGAAAGAGTGACCTCTTTCTTCCCTATTATACCCGAATCCTTCGGAATTGTCAAGAGCGAAGACTGTCGCAGTTGCGATTTTTCGCTCTTTTTTTCGTTCTTTGCGCGCCGCTTTGTCCGAAAAACGAAAGGGGGTGCTTTTTTCGGGCGCGGTCGGGGCATTCCGTTTCGGTGCAGGCAGGTCATTCCGTTTCGATTTCCGCGGATCGCCTGATCGTTTTCGTGTCCGAACGACATCCTCTTCCCTCCTCCGCACCATTGCAAAAAAGGCGGGCATCGCGGTCGCGTTTTGTTACCCTATGCTAACACCCGTCTTTGACGAAAGTATACGAAAAACGTGTTGTTTTGTCAAGAGGAATTTACAAAAAATCATTGCAAAAATTGCCCTATTTTCTTGTGAAAAATTTCACGAAAATGCGGAAAGCCCTTGAAAATAACAAAGAGGTATGGTATAATGTTTATAATTGGTATGTAAAAAATAACATGACCAAATTCCAAGGAGGATTTCATATGCTCAAGAAATTATCCACCGTGCCCTTCAACGGGACGAAGGAGCAGGAAGCACAGCTGAAGGCGATCATCGAAGAGAACAAATGCGATAAGAGCCGCCTCATGGCTGTCATGCAAGAAGCGCAAGGCATCTACGGCTACCTTCCGATGGAGGTACAGAACATGATCGCCGAGGGAATGGAGGTTCCGCTCGAAAAGGTATACGGTGTCTCCACCTTCTACGCGCAGTTCTCGCTGACGCCGAAGGGTGAATACAATGTATCGGTCTGCCTCGGCACCGCCTGCTACGTCAAGGGCTCGGGCGAGATCTACGACAAGCTTCAGGAGGTGCTCGGCATCGGCGCCGAAGAGTGCACCCCCGACCGCAAATTCTCCCTTACCGCCTGCCGTTGCATCGGCGCGTGCGGTCTTGCCCCCGTCTTCACGGTGAATGAAGAGGTCTACGGCAGACTCGGCGTCGGCGACGTGGAAGGCATCATCGCAAAGTACAGATAAAACGCCCCGTTTTATGACCCGTCTTTTGAAAGGAAGGATACGCCCGTGAAAATCCGAACCATCCGCGATCTTCTCTCGGCGACTCTCCTCGCGGGAGAAGAGCTCCTCGATACCGAGGTGACCTCCGCCTGCTCCAGCGATATGATGAGCGACGTGCTCGCCTACGTCAAGGACCAAGGAGTCCTTCTGACGGGACTCGTCAACGGACAGGTGATCCGCACTGCCGCCATGATGGATATGCTCTGCGTCGTCTTTGTCCGTGACAAGGCGCCGACCGCGGAGATCCTCACCCTTGCGCGCGAATGCGGCATTGCCGTGATGCAGACCGCGCACCGCGCCTATGAGGCGGCGGGAAAGCTGTATCTCGCGGGACTCGGCAGGTGCCCCGAAGATGAGTGAGGCACTCCGCTTTCATTTCGACGTCGACGGCGAGAATTTTTCCTCCGCGGGCGAGGCTTCGGTCGCGGTAAAGAAAAAACTTCGTCAGCTCGGCTATCCGCCCGAGATCATCCGCAAGGTGGCGATCGCCATGTACGAGGGAGAGATCAACATGGTCATCCATGCGCACGGCGGCGATGCCGACGTCACGGTCGGCGAGGACGAGATCACCATCGTCCTGCGGGACGAGGGACCGGGAATCCCCGATGTAGCGCTTGCCATGCAGGAGGGGTACTCCACGGCGAAGGATCAGATCCGCGCCCTCGGCTTCGGTGCTGGCATGGGGCTTCCCAATATGAAAAAGAACACAGATTTCCTTCAGATCGACACGAAGGTCGGAGCGGGAACCACCGTTACGATGAAGGTCTTCCTCTGACGCTCCCCTTCAAAAAATCTTCGGAGGTGGCATTATGTCGCACGGATATCTTCATTCCGTCTCTCTCGACATTGAAAAATGCAAGGGCTGTACCACCTGCTTGAAGCGGTGCCCGACCGAGGCGATCCGCATCCGTGACGGGCACGCCGCCATTCGCTCCGAGCGTTGCATCAGCTGCGGCGAATGCATCAAGCTTTGCCCGCACAAGGCGAAGCGGGCGATCTCCGACCCCCTTTCCGCAATCAAGGATTACCCTTACGCGATCGCGCTTCCCGCGCCGTCGCTGTACGGGCAGTTTGACAATCTCGACGACATTGACCGCGTTCTCGCGGGGCTTCTCGCACTCGGATTTTCCGACGTGTTTGAGGTTGCCGCCGCCGCGGAACTTGTCTCTGCGTACACAAGACTTTACATAAACCGTACCGACATCAAGAAACCCGTTATCTCTTCCGCCTGCCCGGCGATCACGCGCATGATCTCAAAGAACTATCCGTATCTTTGCGAAAACGTCATGCCGATCCTCCCGCCCGTGGACATTGCCGCCATGCTGGCGAGAAAAAAGGCAAAGGAAGAGCATCCCGAGCTTCGCGACGAGGACATCGGTATTCTCTTCATTTCCCCCTGCCCCGCCAAGGTCAGCTACGTAAAAAACGAGGGTGGAAAAGGCTCGCCCGTGGACGCCGTACTTTCGGTGCGCGACGTGTATTTCGCACTGCTCGACGTAATGAAGCGACAGGGCGACGAGCTACCCGAGTTAAAAAGCGCCGGCATGATCGGCATCGGCTGGGCGACGACGGGCGGTGAATCTACCGCCGTCTTCAATTCGCATTACCTTGCCGCGGACGGGATCGAAAACTGCATCCGCGTTCTCGAGCAGATCGACAATTCGGATCTCACGGGACTGGATTTCGTGGAGCTGAACGCCTGCGACGGCGGTTGCGTCGGCGGCGCAATGACGGTGGCAAATCCCTACATCGCACAGGCGAGACTTCAGACCCTGCGGCGCTATCTCCCCGTTTCTCCCAACCGACCAGCGAGCGAATGGATTCCCGACGACTTTTTCAACAAACAATCGGTGGAATACGACCCCTATCACCGTCTTTCCCCCGACCGTAAGGAAGCCATGCGCATGATGCGGGAGATCGAGGAGATCGGAAAGACGCTGCCCGGGATCGACTGCGGTTCCTGCGGCGCGCCGACCTGCATGTCCTTCGCCGAGGATATCGTCAAAGGCGAGACCACCGCCGACGAGTGCACCGTCAACATGCGGATGCTCTTCCATCGATACCTCGAAGAACACAAAGAAGCATCGCGACGACCCGCTCCGCGGGAAAAGGAGGCTCCGTCATGACGGTAGAAGCACTTGCAAAGTCCCTCGGGTTGACCTCCCTCACGGGAGAGCTTCCGACACGAGAAATCACGGGCGTATATGCCGGCGACCTGCTCAGTCGGGCGATGGGAAAGATCAAAGAAGGTGATCTCTGGATCACCATTATGACCAACAAAAACGTCGTAGCGGTTGCCGAGCTCGGCGACCCCGCGGCGATCCTCTTCTCGGAAGGTACGGTACCGATGCCCGACGCCCTCGAGGCGGCACGGGAAAACGGTGTCGCGCTCCTCTCCTCGGAAAAGAGCACCTACGACCTCTGTCTTGCCGTCGGCGAGGCGCTCTCGGAGGCGGGGTGACCCCCTACTTTTGCGACCTGCACATTCATTCCTGCCTTTCCCCCTGTGCCGACGACGATATGACGCCCGCCAACATTGCGGGGATGGCGGCACTGAACGGATTGCAGATTGTCGCTCTGACCGATCACAACACTTCGGCGAATTGTCCGCCCTTCTTCCGACATGCAAAGCGCCTCGGGCTCATCCCCGTCGGCGGCATGGAGCTGACGACGGCGGAGGACATTCACGCCGTGTGCCTGTTCCCCGACCTTGACGGCGCGATGGCGTTCGACGAATTCGTCACCGCGCGGCGGTGCAAGATCCCGAACCGCATCGACCTCTTCGGCAACCAATACCTCATGAACGACGAGGACGAGATCTGCGGCGAGATCCCCGAGCTTCTGATTCCCGCGACGGATATTTCGCTCTCCGAGGCGCACGCCGAGGTGACGGCAAGAGGCGGTGTCCTCTATCCCGCGCACATCGACCGTACCTCGAACGGACTTCTCGCGGTTCTCGGTGATTTTCCGCCGACGCCGCGGTTCACCGCCTACGAGCTTCACGACAAGGAAAGTGCCGAGACGCTTGCAAAGCGGCATCCGCTCTGCTCGCAGCTTGTGCGGACGGTTTCGTCGGACGCGCATCATCTGTGGGACATTGCGGAAGCGGACTTTTCGATCTCACTCGAAGATACGCCGTATTCCTCTGATCGTGTCAGGCGCGCTTTGCTCTCGCTTTTGCGTGGTGAAGGTTAAAAAACAAGCAAAAAGCAAACAATTCTTTTCATAATTTATAGATCCTCTCATAAAGATCGGAGAGAAACGCGTGGCGCGATGGTCTTGCGGAACGTGTGAAATGTGATGCAAATAGGTCAGCAGTAAGCTTTTTGAAGATTTTTTCGCAAGGCTTAACGCACGAAACTTTTGAGTTTTTCTACAGAGCGTGACACGCGGAACGCAGGAAAAGCGAAACGGTTTCCGTTTTCTCTCAAGCGGTTCTCCCCCCTCGCATCTCCCCTTTTCGGAAAAGATCATACAAAGAGGAGCGGCTATGGACGAATTTTCCCTTTATGTCCTTGACATTGTGATGAACTCCTTGCGCGCAGGCGCAACGAGAATTCATATTACCCTCACCGAGGAAGGCGATCTTCTAGACTTCACGGTGGAGGACAACGGATGCGGCATGACGGCAGAGCAGATCGCGAAGCTGTCCGACCCCTTCTTCACGACGCGGACGACGCGGCGTGTCGGGCTCGGCGTGCCGTTTCTAAAAATGCTTGCCGAAATGACGGGCGGCTTCGTGCGTGTGGTTTCTACCCCCGCGCCGAAGCAATCAAAGCCTTGCGAAGGTGAGGCAACTTCCGCAGCGGCGGAATCGATGCCTTGTGAAAGCGAGGCAACTCCCGTGACGACGGAATCGATGCCTTGCGAGCGCGGGGTGACTTCCCTGTCGGAAGCATCTGCTCCTTGCGAGCGCGAGGTGGCTTCCCCGTCGGAAGCATCTGCTCCTTGCGAGCGCGAGGTGGCTTCCCCGTCGGAAGCATCTGCTCCCCTCGAGCGCGAGGTGGCTTCCCCGTCGGAAGCATCCGCTCCCCTCGAGAGTAGGAAGGCTTCCGCTTCTGTTCAGACTGCTCCGTCGGAGCTTTGCGATGAAGGTGCCCGCGCACACGCCTCTTTGCCAATGACGGCGCACGGAACGTGCATCACCGCGCGATTCGGCAGGCATCACATCGACTTTCTCCCTCTCGGCGATATGGCGGGCACGCTCGTCACCCTGATTCAGGGGGCGCCTACCTGCGACTTCTTCTTCCGTCATACAAGAGACGGCGGAGAGGTCTCCCTCTCGACCGAAGAGATCCGCTCGGTCCTCGGCGACGGTATTTCGCTTGCCGAACCGGAGATCCTCGCATGGATCGGAGAAAACCTGCGGGAGCAATACGCGGCGCTTCCGAAGGAGGGCGAAAGATAACGCCACTTCCAAAGGAGGGCAAGGTAACGCCGCTCTCCGAGGGAAGGCGAGGGATAGCTCCCTTTCCGACCGAAAGCAAGGATAATGTCACTTCCGAAAGAAGGCGTAAAATAACGCGCAAGCGGCTCGTCCCGATGGTTCTCGGCAATCGAACGGGAACAAGGCGGCACGGGCGCGCGGCAGATGTTCCCTGTCCTGCGCCGCGAACGGCGCACCGACCGACGGGTAGCCCCCGAGTCCCCGTCCAAGTCGACACGAGCCTCGGGTTTCCAAAAGTCAATAAATAAAATTATAAATATGAAGATTAGGAAGGAAATTCAGTTATGAAGTCTATCGAAGAACTCATGGCAATCAAAGCGCGGATGCAGGACAAGGTTGCACTCCGCCACGCGAACGGGCATCTCCGCGTTGTCGTCGGCATGGCGACCTGTGGCATTGCGGCGGGCGCGCGCCCCGTACTGAACGCTTTCGTCGAAGGCGTGAATGACGCGGGACTTTCCACGAGCGTCACCGTGACCCAGACCGGCTGCATCGGCATCTGCCAGTATGAGCCCGTCGTCGAGGTCTACGAAGAGGGGAAAGAAAAGGTTACTTATGTAAAAATGACTCCCGAGCGTGTCTCGGAAGTGATTGAAAAGCATATCAAGGGCGGCAAGCCGGTCATGGAATACACCATCGGCGCTGTCAAACTTTAATTAGGAGGAAGTCTGAATGTTTCGTTCTCATGTACTGATTTGCGGCGGTACCGGCTGTACCTCTTCGGGCAGCACGGCACTCCGCGAAAAGCTCGCCGCCGAACTGAAGGCAAAGGGACTCGAGGAGGAGATCAAGATCGTACAGACCGGTTGCTTCGGTCTTTGCGCGCTCGGCCCCATCATGATCGTCTATCCCGAAGGCACGTTTTACAGCCGTGTCACGGTCGATGACATCCCCGAGATCGTCGAGGAGCACCTGTTGAAGGGTCGTATCGTCGAGCGTCTTGTTTACAACGACACGGGTGCCAAGACGGGAGAGGAAGAGGCGGTCGCCGCTTCCCTTTCCGAGACGGGCTTCTACAAGAAGCAAAAGCGCGTCGCGCTCCGTAACTGCGGTGTCATCAACCCCGAGGTGATCGATGAATACATAGCGATGGACGGTTACTTCGCGCTGGCGAAGGTTCTGAAGGAAATGACTCCCGACGATGTCATCAAGTGCATCACCGACTCGGGTCTTCGCGGCAGAGGCGGCGGAGGATTCCCCACGGGTCGGAAGTGGAGCTTTGCAAAGGCGTCGGTCGGCGACAAGAAGTACGTCGTCTGCAACGCGGACGAGGGCGACCCCGGCGCGTTCATGGACCGTTCGGTGCTTGAGGGCGACCCGCACTGCGTGCTCGAAGCCATGGCGATCGCCGGCTATGCCGTCGGTGCCGACGAGGGCTGGATCTACGTCCGTGCCGAATACCCCATCGCGGTCAAGAGACTGACCATCGCGCTGGCACAGGCGAGAGAGTACGGTCTGCTCGGTAAGGACATCCTCGGCTCGGGCTTCAATTTCGATATTCATATTCGTCTCGGCGCGGGCGCGTTCGTCTGCGGTGAGGAGACGGCGCTCATGACCTCCATCGAGGGCAACCGCGGCGAGCCGCGTCCCCGTCCTCCCTTCCCTGCCGTCAAGGGTCTTTTCGGTTGCCCGACGGTAGAAAACAACGTCGAGACCTTCGCCAACATCCCGCAGATCATTCTTCAAGGTGCCGAATGGTTCGCCTCCATGGGTACCGAGAAGTCGAAGGGCACCAAGGTCTTCGCTCTCGGCGGTAAGATTCAGCACACGGGTCTTGTCGAGATCCCGATGGGTACCACCCTTCGCGAGATCATCGAGGAGATCGGCGGCGGCATTCCGAACGGTAAGAAATTCAAGGCGGCGCAGACGGGCGGTCCTTCCGGCGGTTGTATTCCCGCGTCCCTGATCGACACGCCTGTCGACTACGACAACCTTGTCGCCATCGGCTGTATGATGGGTTCGGGCGGTCTGATCGTCATGGATGAGGACACCTGTATGGTCGATATGGCGAAATTCTTCCTTGAATTCACCGTTGACGAGTCCTGCGGCAAGTGCACTCCCTGCCGTGTCGGTACGAGACGTCTTCTCGAGATCCTCGAAAAGATCACCTCGGGCAACGGCACGCTCGAAGATATCGACAGACTCGAGGAGCTCTGCCACTACATCAAAGAAAACTCCCTCTGCGGTCTCGGACAGACCGCGCCGAACCCCGTTCTCGCCACGCTGAAATTCTTCCGTGACGAGTACATCGCGCATGTCGTGGACAAGAAGTGCCCTGCCGGCGTCTGCAAGAACCTTCTCACCTTCACGATCGACAAAGACAAGTGTATCGGTTGCGGCAAGTGCGCAAAGAACTGCCCCGCCGACACCATCCACAAGACCGACTACATCGCTCCCGGTCACAAGCTGCCCTCCTACGAAATCGATCCGTCGAAGTGCGTGAAGTGCGGTGCCTGCATGTCCGGCTGTAAGTTCGGCGCGATTTCCAAGAAGTAATCGAAGGAGGACGCAAACCATGGAAATGATCAATTGTAAAGTCAACGGCATCGCCGTCAGTGTACCGAAGGGCTCGACGATCCTCGAAGCCGCCCGCACCGCGGGGGTCGAGATCCCGACGCTTTGCTACATGAAGAAGCTGAATGAGATCGGTGCCTGCCGTATCTGCGTCGTCGAAGCAACGGGCGCCCGCGGACTTGTTACCGCGTGCGTATACCCCGTCGCCGAGGGAATGGAGATCCGCACCAACACGCCGAAGGTCAGAGCCGCACGCAAGACCACGCTCGAGCTCATTCTTTCGACCCACGACAAGAGCTGCCTTTCCTGCCCCCGCTCCACCAACTGCGAGCTTCAGACGCTCTGCTACGAGTACGGCGTGGACGCAAAGGCGTTCGAGGGCTTCAAGCCGACCTACGCGCTTGACTTCTCTACCCCGCACCTTGTCAGAAACAACAACAAATGCATTCTCTGCCGTCGTTGCGTCGCCGCCTGCCGCGAACAGTTCGTTTCGGTCATCGGCGCGAACAACCGCGGTATCGACACCTGCATCGGTCAGGCATTCGACATCTCGCTTGCCGAAACGCCCTGCATCTCCTGCGGACAGTGCACCGTGATCTGCCCGACCGCCGCACTGACCGAGCGTGACGACACCGACAAGGTGTGGGAAGCGCTCTCCGACCCCGAAAAGCACGTAGTCGTTCAGACCGCGCCCTCCATCCGTGCGACGCTCGGCGAATGCTTCGGTATGCCTGTCGGCACGAACGTCGAGGGCAAGATGGTCGCGGCGCTCCGCCGTCTCGGCTTCGAGCAGGTGTTCGACACCGACACCGCGGCGGACTTCACCATCGTCGAAGAAGCGACCGAGCTTCTCGAGCGCGTGAAAAACGGCGGGGTGCTCCCGATGATCACCTCCTGCTCTCCCGGATGGGTCAAGTTCTGCGAGTACTACTATCCCGAGCAGCTCTCGCACCTTTCCTCCTGCAAGTCGCCCCAGCAGATGGGCGGCGCCCTGCTCAAGACCTATTGGGCAGACAAGATGGGGTATGACCCGAAGGATGTTTACGTCGTTTCGATCATGCCCTGTACCGCGAAGAAGTTCGAGGTCGGCAGAGAGGATATGTCCGCCGCCGGCGACGGAATTCCCGACGTCGACGTGGCGCTCACCACCCGTGAGCTTGCCCGTATGATCGCACGCGCGGGCATCAAGTTCACCGCGCTTCCCGACGAGGATTTCGACCCCGCATTCGGCGTAGATACCGGTGCCGCCGTCATCTTCGGTGCAACGGGCGGCGTTATGGAGGCGGCTCTCCGCACGGCAAACGACGTACTGACGGGCAAGGACAACAAGGCGATCGACTTCACCGAAGTCCGCGGCATGGAAGGCGTGAAGGAAGCGACCTACGACATCGCGGGAATGCAGATCAAGGTTGCCGTCGCCTCGGGTGCGAAGAACGCGAAGGCGGTCATGGATAAGATCAAAAACGGCGAAGCCGACTGGACCTTCGTCGAGATCATGGGTTGCCCCGGCGGCTGTGTCAACGGCGGCGGTCAGCCGATCCAGCCTCAGCACGTGCGCGACACGGTAGACCTCAAGGGTCTGCGTGCCAAGGCGCTCTATGATCAGGATGCGGCAATGCCGATGCGTAAGTCGCACAAGAACCCGATCATCAAAGAGGTTTACGACAACTATTTCGGCGGCTCCTACGGCTGTGAGAAGGCACATCACACGCTCCACACCTCCTACGTCGCAAGAAAGAGATACGGAAAGTAATTTTTCCCGCTTTGGCGGACAACGCTTTTCCTTTCGCTTTGGCGGACGGATGCTTTGTTTCCCTTCGGCGGACAGATCCAAACGGCTCTGTCCGCCGCTTTTTCGTTTCGGATGCCCCTTCTGCACGGGCGAAACGTGCGGCAAAGGAGGCGTTGATTCGAACGCCTTACGCACGGCGAAAGTGCGTCTTGGAAGCGTTGGTGCGATGCCTTGCGCGCGGCGACAGTGCGTTTTGGAAGCGTTGGTTCGAACGCCTTACGCACGGCGAAAGTGTGTTTCGGAAGCGTTGGTTCGAGCGTCTTACGCACGGCAAAAGTGCGTTTCGGAAGCGTTGGTTTGAAGTCTTGCTCGTGGTGAAAAGTGCGTCTTGAAAGCGTTGGTTTGAAGCCTTGCTCGTAGCGAAAGTGCGTTTCGGAAGCGTTGGTTCGAATTTCTTGCGCGTGTGCATTTTGGGAGCATTTTGACACCTTGCGCTAAAAATTCACATTTTCTCTCTTGAAGATGTAGCGCATTTTCGGTATCATAGAAGCAGAATACAGTGTCCCGCGTGCGGGACGGAAAGGACGGTTTGATTTGCACCCTTTTTGTGAAGTGAAAAAGAATTTCGGCTTCGGATGTATGCGGCTGCCGATGAAGGACGGCGAGGTCGACCTCGTAGAATTCTCCGAGATGGTGGATGAATTTCTGAACGAGGGCTTCAACTACTTCGACACCGCGCACGGCTACCTCGAAGGAAAAAGCGAAGTGGCACTCCGCCACGCCCTCGTCGACCGATACCCGCGTGAGCGGTATCTGCTCGCCGACAAGCTGACTGCTCCTTATTTTCAAAGCGCGGAGGACGTCCGCCCGTTCTTTGAAAAGCAACTCGAGATTTGCGGCGTCGATTACTTCGATTTCTACTTAATGCACGCGCAAAGTAAAGAAAACTTTGCAAAATTCAAGAAATGCCGTGCCTACGAGCAGGCTTTCGAGCTGAAGGCGGAGGGAAAGATCCGTCACGTCGGGCTCTCTTTCCACGATACGGCGGATGTGCTCGAGGAGATTCTGACGACCTATCCCGATGTCGAGTTCGTTCAGCTTCAGCTCAACTACGTCGACTGGGAAGACCCTGCCGTGCAATCGCGGAAATGCTACGAGGTCGCGGCAAAGCATCATAAGCCCGTCGTCGTCATGGAGCCCGTCAAGGGCGGAACGCTCGTCAACCTCCCCGCGGACGCGAAGGAGGTGCTGACCGCGCTTCACGGCGGAAGCATCGCAAGCTATGCCGTCCGTTTTGCCGCGGGACATGACAACGTATTCATGGTGCTCTCGGGCATGAGCAATCTTGCGCAAATGCGGGACAATCTCTCCTACATGAAGGACTTCAAGCCCCTCTCGGAGACGGAGCAAGAAGCCGTCGGCAAGGTGCGCAAGATCCTGACATCCTTGCACGCGATCCCCTGCACCGCCTGCCGCTACTGCACCGAGGGGTGCCCGAAGCATATCTCCATTCCCGACCTGTTCTCCTGCCTGAACGCGAAGAACATTTACCACGACTGGAATGCGGATTATTATTACGGCGAGGTCTATACCAAGCACGGCGGACGCGCCTCCGACTGCATTGCCTGCGGCAAATGCGAGAAGGTCTGCCCGCAGCACCTCAAGATCCGTGCTCTTCTTCGCGACGTGGCGCGGGAATTCGATCATCAATGATCTCTCCTTTGCTCTGTCCCTTTCCATAAAAGCGTTTGATTTGTTCCCCTCTGTAAGGGTACCGGAGCTGTTGCCATTCATAAAGGGATCGGATCTGTTACCCTCCATAAAAATTAAGAATACGAAAGGATATTTTTCCATGTTAGATACCGTTCTTCGTCGGCGCGGCGCTACCGCGGGCACACGAATGCTCGCAAAGCTTGCCGTTGCCTTCGCCGTTGTGATCTCCGCGGTGCTCCTGCCGCAGCTCGTCCATCTTGTCTACGGTGCGCCGGGTGGCGTCCGCTTCCTCCCGATGTATCTTCCCGTTCTGATCGGCGGCGCCCTTCTCGGCTACCGCGTCGGACTTTGCGTCGGCGTTCTCTCTCCCGTCGTGAGCTATCTCGTTACCTCGCTCTCGGGGTCGCCGATGCCTGCCGCCCTGCGTCTGCCCTTCATGGCGGCAGAGCTCGCCGTCTTTGCCCTCGTCATGGGACTGTTCTCGAAGAAGATCGCGAAGACGCCCCTTCTCGCCTTCCCTGCCGTATGGTGTGCCGAGCTGCTCGGTCGCGGCACGTTTCTTCTCTCTTCCGCCCTCTTCGGCTCGCTTGCGAATCTTCCGCCCGAGACGGTTCTCTCGCAGATCGTGGCGGGACTCCCGGGACTTCTCATTCAGGCGCTTCTCGCGCCCGCGCTGATCCTGCTTCTCGCGAAGCTTCTGCGCACGGGGGACGAGGCGTGAGGGACATTGAGACCGCAAAGGCGGCGCTCGGCGAGCATTCGATCGCCATCGTCTGTCGTGGGGAATGCTTCACCGACGACGGGCGCGGGATCTCCCCGATGTTAGACCTGATCGGTCGCAAAGCGGACCTTCGCGATGCCGCGGTCGCCGACCGAATCGTCGGGCGTGCCGCCGCCCTGCTCTTCCTGTATGCGGGTGTGCGCGAGGTATGGGCAACGGTGATCTCCCGCCCTGCGCTTGCGACGCTCCTTTCCGCGGGCGTCTCTTGCCGCTATGACTCGCTGACGGAGAATATCATCAACCGCAAGGGTGACGGCATCTGCCCGATGGAAAGCACCGTCCGCGGGATCTGTGACCCGGAAGAAGCATATTGCCTGCTCCTTCGGAAGCGGGATGAGATGAGACACGCAAAATAAGCGTCCGTAAGACCTCGGAGCGCGGCTATCGACGATGCCTTACCGCGCCCCGCACCTATAAAAACCGCCCCCGCACAATTTTCGTGCAGGGGCGGTTTTTAGTTCTTTGCCAATAGGATGGAGAAAATATAGCAAATCAAGTATGGGAATGCTTTCCTTCAAGGAAATAGGTCGCCTCGCTGTCCGCGGTGGAGAGTGCGAAGGCGAGGGGGAACATCTCGAAGGCGGCGGCGACGTTGCGCGCGTCCTCGGTCGAGGAATAGCCCATGTGATAGCGGATGGCGAATGCCTCTTCCCTCGAGAGCTTCATGAAGGGGGTGATCATATAGACGCTCTTTTCTCCGTGACCGTAGGGCATCGGGTCGTCAAACTCGAAGGTATCGACTCTCTGCCAGACGCCTTTCTCGTCCTTCACGTTGCGGAATCCCTTCTTATACACGCCGATCTTACAAAGGTCGTGGAGCAAAGAAACCACCGCGATACTCTCATCGGAATAGCTCATATGTAAATCATTCTTTGCATGATCGCTATTTAAGTAGCCGACAAGGCAATCGTAGACGTTCAGAGAATGCTGAACGAGTCCGCCCTCTACCGAGGAATGAAAGCGTGCACTCGCGGGTGCGGTGAAAAAATCCGAGGCGGGAGAAAGAAGGTATTCGAGCAGCTTATCCGCGCCCTCTCTCTGAATATTTTTGTTATAAACTTCGATGAAGCGTTCTTTCGCGGTCATGAGTCGCTCCTTTACGTAAGATCAAAGGTAAGAGAAAATTCTTTCTCTCCGTTTTTGAGTTCAAAATCCAGAAGATAGGTGACGCGCTGTCTTCCCGTCGACCAGACCTCCGTCTCGGTGTGTACCTTCGGGGTCAAGTGTGCGGCGTCATAGGCGATCGTCAGCGTCTCACCGCCCGAGGTCACCGTTACGGTCCCCTCGCCCGTGAGCTTCGGCTCTGTCGTGGCGATAAAGCGTTCGGTCACCGAGGAGGGCGTCTCGGAGAAGCGGTAGGTGTCGGTCAGGCGGAGTGCACCGCTCTTTCTGTCAAAATGAAGGTCGCGCACAAGGGAGAGAAGGGTCGCGTCGCCGTATGCGGCGGCAATGTCGGCGCTCATCCCGTCCTCGCGAAGTGCGACATCGTGCGCGGCGTGCGTCTTCCCGTCGAGCTGATAGGTCCCGTTCACGATCGGAACGCTGTGACTGCGGGAGGAGCAACAGAAGAATTCGTAGCGTTTCGGAGAGAAATAATCCTTATTATATTCTCCGCTCCCGATGTCGTGAAGCAGGATCTTTCCGTGACGATAAATCTCGAAACCGCCGATGTCGTTGTGGTTGTGCGATTCCGCATTGCTCCCAGCCTTTGCGGCAACGGAGGTTCCGTTCTCCGCCGTGGAGATATACCACTGCGCGTCGGGGAAAAGGTAGGTGCCCGCGGTAACGTCTTCCTTCTCGGGAAGCGTCTCGTCGGTCGTCCAAAGAAGCTTGCGCAGCATCAGAGCGAAGCGGAAGCATCCGCGGCGCTCGCAGGTCTTCACAAGATAGGCGCGACAGGGCTTCGGTACATCGGGATAGAGCTTTCCGAAGAAGGAGAGCAACCAGAGCGACTGGCGTGCACCGGCTCCGCCCGCGTCCGAGAAGGAGACGCCGAGCTCGCCCTCGAAAATGCACTTCTGACGGAAGGTCGCGATCCTGTGGACCTTCTCGTCCTCGAAGAGGTTGATCTTCCCTTCCGTGCGGCGGCGCAGAGTCTCGGCAAACGAACAGAAGTAGCCGAAGCCGTAATCCCAATAGCCGATGCCCTCAAGGCACGCGCCGTCCTCGGGGAAGCCCGAGAGGAAATAGGTCATCGAATCGAGCGTTGCGGCGAGGAATTTGGCAAGAGCGGCGTTGTCCCGCATCTCGTAGATCGCCGCAATGCCGCAACTACCCGCGCAGACTGCCGCCCAGTTGTTCGTTCCCTTTCTCCACCAATAATTCTCATAGTAGCGGTCAAAAATACGCACCTTGATCTCCCGTCTGACGCGGGCAACGACGATCGGAGAAAGGAGATCGCCGACGAGGGACAGGATCTCTGCCATCGTCTCACCGGTCTCCGCGGCGAAGAGGTCGACGACCTGTGCATCGGTCTGCACCTTCGTAAGCCCCGTGCCGTACAGATGCGCGGGGAGCGCCCACGTGTACTCGTCGCACACCGCCCAAAGGATATCCTCGAGCGCGGCAATGTCCTCGGGCTTCCGATACAGCCATGCGAGGAAGCCGAAGGTCTGAAGCTTTCCGCGGCGGGGGAAATATCCGTTTTCACTGCTTTCGTACATGGCGCGGTTGCCATCCGTCTCAAAGCGCTTGAAAAGCGAGAAGGGGATCACCGTCGTCGGCTTGTTTCGGAGCTCATCCGAAAAAGCGACCGCGTCCGCGAGCATATCGGAAAGGTTCGGGTTGTGAAGGATGCGCTCTCTGTCCGCGTCGGTGTAGCGGGCGCTATCCGGGTTTGTCTGTTCGAGCAATTCGAAGAGCTCGGCTTCCGTATACTGTTTCATCGTGTGAGAAACTCCTTTATGTTATGTTTTTTCAGATAAGAGATGCTTCGTTCGAGACCTTCTAAGGTTTTGACCTCGAGGAAACGGATTTCATCGGCGGACAGACGGGCAAGGTGTGTCCGCCGATGAAATCCGGCACCCCCGCTCCGAATATTTTTGTCATAAATATCGACAGAGCGCTTTTTGCGGTTTTATGTTAAATCAAAGGTAAGAGAAAATTCTTTTTCTCCGCTTTTCAGCTCGAAGTCCAGAAGATAGGTGACGCGCTGCCATCCCGTCGACCAGACCTCCGTCTCGGTATGCACATTCGGGGTCAGGCGTGCGGCGTCATAGGCGATCGTCAGCGCCTCACCGCCCGAGATCACCGTTACGATCCCCTCGCCCGTGAGCTTTGGCTCCGTCGTGGCGATAAAGCGTTCGGTCACCGAGGATGGCATCTCGGAGAAGCGGTAGGTATCGGTCAATCGGAGTGCGCCGCTCTTTCTGTCGAAGTGAAGGTCTCGCACAAGGGAGAGAAGGGTCGCGTCGCCGTATGCGGCGGCAATGTCGGCGCTCATCCCGTCCTCGCGGAGCGTGACATCGTGCGCGGCGTGCGTCTTCCCGTCGAGCTGATAGGTCCCGTTTACGATCGGGACGCTGTGACTGCGGGAGGAGCAGCAGAAGAAGTCATAGCGCTTTGAGGAGAAATAATCCTTGGTATATTCTCCTTTCCCGATGTCATAGAGTAAAATTTCTCCGTGACGATAGATCTCGAAAACGCCAATATCGTTGTGGTTATGCGGCTCCGCGTTATTGCCTGCCTTTGCGATGAGAGAGGTACCGTTTTCCGATGTGGAAATATACCACTGCGCATCGGGGAGAAGATAAGTACCCGCAACATTGCCCTCTTCTTCGGGAAGTGTCTCATCGGTCGTCCAAACCAGACTTCGCAACATTAAGGCAAAGCGAAAGCAACCGTGCCGCTGAAAGGTTTTTAAGCGATAAGCACGAGACGGCTTCGGAAAATCGGGGTACATTTTTCCATAGAAGGAAATGTGAGCGAGAGAACGGGACGCGCTACCATCCGCATCCGAGAAAGAGACCCCGAGTCCTCCCTCAAACACGCATTTTTGACTGAAGGCCGCAATCCTGCCAATCTTTTCGTCCTCAAACAGGTTGATCCTCCCTTCCGTACGACGACGCAAGGTCTCGGCAAACGCGGAAAAGTAACCGAATCCGTATTCCCAATAACCGATGCCTTCAAGACATGTGCCGTCCTCCGGAAAACCGGAAAGAAAGCATGTCATTGACTTCAATACCGAATCTAACAATTTCGCAAGAGCGGCATTGTCCCGCATCTCATAGATCGCCGCAATGCCACAGCTTCCCGCGCAGACCGCCGTCCAGTTGTTCGTTCCCTTCTTCCACCAATAATTCTCATAGTAGCGGTCAAAAATACGCACCTTGACTTCCCGTCTGACACGGGCCACGACGATCGGGGAAAGAAGATTTCCGACGAGAGAAAGAATTTCTGTCAGCGCTTCTCCCGTTTCCGCGGCAAAAAGGTCAATGACCTGTGCATCGGTCTGCACCTTGGAGAGACCCGTCCCCCCGAGATGTGCGGGGAGCGCCCACGTGTACTCGTCGCACACCGCCCAGAGAATATCCTCGAGCGCGGCAATGTCCTCGGGCTTCCGATACAGCCATGCGAGAATGCCAAATGTTTGAAGCTTTCCGCGGCGGGGAAAGTACCCGTTTTCGCTTTTTTCATACATGACGCGGTTGCCGTCCGTCTCAAAGCGCTTGAAAAGCGAGAAGGGGATCACCGTCGTCGGCTTGTTTCGGAGCTCATCCGAAAAAGCGACCGCGTCCGCGAGCATATCGGAAAGGTTCGGGTTGTGAAGGATGCGCTCTCTGTCCGCGTCGGTGTAGCGGGCGCTATCCGGGTTTGTCTGTTCGAGCAATTCGAAGAGCTCGGCTTCCGTATACTGTTTCATCGTGTGAGAAATTCCTTTATGTTATGTTTTTTCAGATAAGAAATACTTTGTTCGAGACCTTCTAAGGTTTTGACCTCGAGAAGGCAGGTCGCGTCGGCGGGCAGGCGGGAAAGATATGCGCGAATGTCCGCGATCCCCTCTCCGAGAGGAAGATGCGCATGGCGTCCGTCGCTGTCGTGCAGGTGCATATGGCGAAGCCTTTCCGCGTAGATGTCGAAGACGGGCAGATCTGCGTTCGCAAGTGAGAGCATGTGTCCCGTGTCGAGGGTCAGCGCAAAGACGGGGCTCTTCATGAACACCTCCGAGAGCGCCTGCGTCTGACTTTCGGTAAAGGGAGAGGAATCTACGTTTTCGATGGCGACGCGAAGGGGTGCGTCCCCGATCGTCTCCTCACACATCCGCGCAAAGTCGCGCACACGGGCGAGGTATTCCTCCCGATAGATGTCGTTTAACAGAACCACGCGGTCGGGCAGGGTCACGTAAATTCCCTTTTGCAGGTGCAGATTGACGATCGGCGCACCGATCGCAAGCGCAAAGCGCAGAGTGTCCCGCATGACGTCGAAATAACAAGCCGACACCCGCGGATCGAAATTGAAGGGATCGAGCCCCTCGTCGGCGTGGATCGTATAGAACACGCGATGCGCCCGCGAGAGCGAAAGGCAATGCCCGACATCGAGCGTGTCGGACCTGTATTGCGGAAAGCTCATGTTGATCTCGACAAAATCGAGACCGAAGCGCTCCGCCGCCAAAACACAGTCGTCAAGGTCGTGACATTCGATCAGATTCGGCATTCCGAATTTCAAAAGATCACACTCCTCCCTTCCTATATCTACTGTCTTTTCCATTCTACCACACCCTGCTTTTTTTGTCAATTCCGCACCGAAAAATATTTTCGCGAAAAAGAAAAAAACTTTTGCAAAACCTCTTGACAAACGATTTCGTTTTGTGTATAATAGTAAGCGTCCGCGGGAGTGGCGGAACTGGCAGACGCGCACGTTTGAGGGGCGTGTGATTCCATCGTACGGGTTCAAGTCCCGTCTCCCGCACCAAACAAGAATAAAACGAACCCGAGAGAAAATCTTGAGTTCGTTTTGTTTTTTGCAAGAGATTATTTAGGACTAAAAATCAAACTATAAATACATCACAACCTTTAACCGAGTGTTTCAAACACTCGGTTTTTCTATGCCGTTTTGCCGTCCGATTTATCGCCTTTCGTCTGCGTTTGTAGCACAGTGAAAAGCGAAAGTCAACGGCAAAAATTTTTACCGAAAACTTTGAAATTATCGATTATAACGTAAAATTTTTTGCCGGTCGTTGACTTCCGTCAAACCAACTATAAAGTAAAAACCGTCTATCTTTTCCCGGTGCTACCCCGTTTTTGCCGAAAGGCGAAGTAAATCGGAGGTAAAATACAATGAAAGAAGTAAACAAAGGAATTTTAGATAACGACGTAGTTATCTTGGCAGAAAACATACAGAAGATAGGCGAAGTTATCGTTTTAACCTGTATCAAAACGGTTATTGTCCGTTCGGGTAAGGATTTACATTATCTATACAAAGGACTATTACGAGATATGAACCGCTCAAAAGACGATTATTCGCCATTCTCAAACGCATACGACATTGCGCAAGAGGCAATGCTGTTTCTTTGCCAACATATAGGCAAGAAACTCGGAGACGATTATACTACGAAATATGGAAAGGTGGTTACAATTAAAAGTGCTTGTTATCGTTGCGCCGACAATTATTTGCAAAAACAATACACACGCTATATGGCAAACACAATAAGCCTTGACGAGCGAATTACGGCAGAATCCATAATACTCGGCGACGAGAAGAAAAACGATTATACCGCCGTTGACGGGCTTATATCGAAGATGAAACTTACCGCCGCTGAATACGAAACGTTATGTGCCTATATGGCAGGACTTACTTATCTCGAAGTAACACGTCTTTTGAATGTAAACCGCACGACGATTTGGCGCAGAAAAATGAGCCTGCAAAGGAAATATACGCTTGCGACAAACAGCCTTTAATATAAAAATATAGACAGATAAATCACTAAAATTTGTCCGTCTAATTATACCATATTTGGAGGATTTCTGCTCACCGGTTAACCTCTATTTAACCACGCGACTATCGCGTGGTTTTCGTTATACAAAAAGGCTGCAGCCATTGCGCTGCAGCCTTTTTGTGGTGTCCGTCC
>CAVEOF010000004.1:0-70305 GCA_963617165.1 Coriobacteriaceae bacterium
GTACTCGTCCGCGTATTGCGTGTTGTCGGTAAGATAGCGGGCAACGCTCCGCACGCCCGTCTCGGTCTCTTCGTAGACCTCGATCTTCAGCGAGAAACGGTCCGCTCCCTCGCCGATGCCGAGCAGGTAATCGCCGAAGGAGATGAGGGAGGTGGAGAAGCCGTCGATCGTCCCCGTGTCCTTCACCGTAATGTTCGAAAGGTCGGAAAGATCGAAGAAGAAAACGGGGTCGGTGTTGAGGATCGAGGTGCAGACGTAGAGGCTGTCGCCGTCAAAGCGCGCGGAACGCACGGACTCACCCGTCGGGGCGAAGCGCCTGACCGAGGCGACGCACTCGCCGCTCTCGAGAGAGAAGCAGAAGAGACTCGCGCTCGAGCCCGTCTCTCCCTCCGCCTCGGAGGAAACGAGCACCGAGCGGCGGACCGTCGTGACCGCACGAAGGATCCCGTCCGCTTCGTCAAGGCAGAAGCGGTTCTCGACCGAGCCCTCCGCCACAATGACGGGCTCCGCCGTCAGCGTACCGTCCGAATAGTTGATGCGGGCAATGTCGCTTTTGAGAATGCTTTCCTCTCTGCCGCGCTCGATGGCGTTCGTCTCGTACCATGTGTGCGTCGCGTAGATGCGCGACTCCGAAACGTAGACCTCGCGGGCGTAGGAGAGAAACGCCGCGGTGTCGGGTGTCCCGCCGTCAAACGGCAGACGCGTCACCACCGTATAGGAAAGAGAGGAGAGATCGTTCCGCGGCAAAACGATGTTGTCGACGGGAACGGGGCAGAAGGTGCCCTCGGAGCGGACGCCCGGGACAAAGGACTCTTCCTTTGAAAAATCGATGTCGGAGGGCGTGTAGGTCGTCATCAGAAGATACGCGTCCTTCGTCTCGCGCACCGTCCCGTAGGAGCCGCTCACCGTCAGCCGCTCTCCCTCGACGATATGAGAGGGATCCGAGACGTCGAGGGGGACGAGATCGACAAAGCTGCTCCCGTCCTTCGTGCGGTAGGGGAAAAACAACGTGACCGTCTTTTCGTCGCGGGAGAGGAAGAACTCCGCCTGTGTCGTGTACGCCGTGCGGAGGTCGTCTCCCCCCCTCCCGATCGTGTACGCGCCGACCTCGGCGCTTTGTTCTTCTGCGATTGAAAAGACGCGGAGCGTCGCGCCGTCGAGGTAGAAAATATGCTCCGCCGTGCGGGCGATGCGGTTCGCCTCTCTTACCCCCGCGGTCTGATGATCGGTGATCTCGACCGCGGCAGAGCCCTCGGAGGTCCCCGTGTCCCCCGGTGCGGGCGCGCTGTCGGACGCCATGACGTCCCCACTCGCCTCGTAGCTCTTACGCTTTTCGTTGTAGGCAGTCATTTTTTCGATCACCGGGTAGTAGGCGCTCCCCGAGTAATCGGGTCTTCCGAGGGTGGCGACCAGCGTGATCGCGACCGCCGAGAAGAGGAGAACGAAGGACGCCGCAAGGGCGACGGGGCGAAGATATGCGGGACGGCTCTTATGCTTTTTGGCGGGCGATCGCTCGGACTCCCCGTCCGCCTCCCGCGGCTCCGCTTCCTTGACGAAGCGCTCGTCCGCGTGAGACAACAGATGTACGATCTTTTTTTCTTTCATGTCAGATACCCTTCCTTTTTCATGAAGTCGGAGAACGCTTTTTTCGCCCTGTGTAAAATAATCTTTACATTTGACACGGAAAGGCCGGTCTCTTCGGCGATCTCGTCGACGCGGCAGAAGTACCAATAGCGCTTCATGAACACGACTCTCACAGGCTTCGTCAGTCCCGCGAGAAAGGCGTTGACCCCCTCGCGCAGGATGAGATCCCCCTCGGGATCGGCGGGATCCGGGGTGTACTCGTCACGGTATTCCTCGCTCGCCCCGCTCTCGGGGGTGCGGCGCTTCGCCTTCCGTCTTTCGAGTCGGTTGATCGAAAGATTGCGCACGAGGGTGCCGAGATAGTGCCTTAGGCTCTCGGGCTTCGTCGGAGGGATGCTCTGCCATGCGCGAAGCCACGTGTCGTTGACACATTCTTCCGCATCGGCATCCGAGCGCAGGATCCGATAGGCGATGCTGCGGCAGTAGGCGCCGTATTTCTCTTCGCTTTCGCCGAGAGCGTCCTCCGAGCGTGCGAAGTAGAGCGCGACAATGCGTTCGTCTTCCATAAGGGGGTCCTTTCCGCGGTGTTTTGCGTTCTCTCACCCGATAAGACAGAATTTTCCTCGGGAAGGTTACAAAAAACCGCCGTTTTTGAAAAAAATCCTTCGGGCACCGAAAGGGAACCCGAAGGAGAAGGGAGATCAGAGAGGATAGCGAAGGGAGGTGGCACCCGTCGCGACGGTCTTTCCGTTCTCCGAGAGGGAGAGCGTCTTGCCGTCATACGCGATGGCGAAGGTCCTGCCGCGTACGGTGAGATTTTCGAGCGAGAAGGTCTTCCACGTGCCGATGGCGAGCGGGTCGACCGTGAGCGTGTCGTCCTCGACCGTAATGCCGAAGGCACCCGAGAGAACGAGGTCGCAGAAGGTCGAATGGTTGTAATACATGCCGCGCCCTTCGATCTTGTCGATGCCCTCTTTTTTCATCTCGACGATCCGATCACGCGTGATCCACTCTCCCGTGAAGGGATCGAGATCCTCGTCGATGAAGGGGATCGTGTGTCCGTTCTCGGTTAGGGTGTGCGAGCGGGAATAAGTCGAAAGCAAGGACATGTATTCCTCCCGCGTCATGGCGTCCGAACCCTCGTGCAGGATCTTTTCCGCCGCGGAGAGGGTCTGCGAGGTCGCGTAGGGCCAGGAGGGACCGTCCCAGAGGCACTCGTGATTTGCCGTGCATTTCATGAAGCGGGGGTGAGAGCGGTCTGCCGTCGTCGGGCCGTAGGGCGCCGCGAAGCAGGTCTCGTCGAAGAGAAGGCGGAAGACGCCCTCATGCTCCTTCGGTGCCAGCCCGTAAAGGAAGGGGATATAGCCGATCTCCTCGCGGCAGTCGCGGGAGGCGTCGGCACGGGCGAAGTCGGGGTCGTCGGTCGGCTTCTCGGCGGGGATCGTCTTGTAGAAGCCGTCCTTTTCATCGTAAAGGTAACGGAGCATGAGAGAGCGAAGCTCCGATGCCTCCGCACGCAGCTCCTCCGCCATCTCCCCGTCGCCGAGCACGTCGGCAAGACGGGCGAGCGCCATCGCGTCCGCGTAGATGTAGGCGTTGATCGTCGGGCGAAGACCCGAGCCGCTGATGGAATACTCCATGCCGTCCTTGCAGTCGTTCGAGTAGTAAAGCCCCGAGGAGGTCGCGTGCAGCTCCTTCAGCAGCTTGTACTGACAGCAGAGGTGAGGGTACAGCTCCCGCCCGAAGGCAAGATCCCCCTCGCGGAACACGAAGTCGACGACCGCGACGATGAAGGGGTTCGAATAGGAGAAAATGTCCTTTTCCGCCCCGCGCCCCATGGCGAAGTGGCGGATGTAATCGTAAAGGAATTCCTTGTGCTTGAAATAGCGTCCCTCCGCGATGTGATGGGCGACGGGACAGCCGATGGCGTTGTACGCGCCCGCCCACGGCACATTGGGCAGAAACTCGGTGACGACATGCCCGTCCTCGGTCTTCTTGATGTGCTTGCGGTAGGTGAAGAAGCGGAAGTAGTAGGTCTCTTCCATCTGCTTGTCGGGAATGTCGATGTGCGGGACGTTCTCCGAGAGGAAGGCGAGCGCTAGGCTGTCGGGGATCTCGTTGACCGTGGTCTCGGGGCACTCTGCGATAAACTTTTCGATATATTCGGCAATGGGTCTCATACGGCTCTCCTTTTTGAAATCAAAACAGCTCGCGACCGTGCTTTGTCGCACAGCCGACGTACTCGCGCTTGCCACGTCTGCCGTTGAACCACACCGTCCAGAGGTCGCGTGCCTTGTCGTACAGCATGGAGGGCTTGTAGACCGAATCCTCATCCCACGTGTCGGGGGTCGCCGTGACCATGGGATTGTTTTCGCTGCGCACGAAGTCATGGATGCCGTCGGGGCTCTTCGCCGCGCAGATGCAGGCGGTGTCGATGTCGCGGTAGCCGATATAGAACATGAGATACCCCATGTCCTCCGTGTGGATCATCTGACATCCGCCGACACGGTCCTGCTCGAACTCGAGCGTGCCGTGACCGAAGATCGGGTTGTTTTCATACTTTTTGAAGTGGATGCCGTCCGTGCTCTCGGCGTAGCAGAGGACGTTCGGCTCGTACGTCTCGCCCGCGGCGTACCACATCTTATAGACGCCGTCCTCGAACAGGACGCAGGGGTTCATCACCGAGTCCTTTTCGAAGTCCGTCTCGGGGGAGAGGATCGGATCCTTCAGAACACGCTCGAAGTGAATGCCGTCCTTGCTCTCGGCGTAGCCGATGTAGCTCTTGCCCTTCGACTGTCCCGTGTACCACATTTTATATACGCCGTCGATCTTCAACACGCAGTTGCGGTTGACGCGCTCGTCTTCCCAGTCGGTGTCGGGGTTCGGCGCGAGGGTGATGATCGGCTCTCCGAAGCGGATCCCGTCGTCCGAAAAGGCGACGGCGACCGATTTGTGATCTCTCCAGGAAAAGTCCATGCGGTACTTTTCACCGTCGTGCGTCACGTAGACGTCGAAGCAGACGCCCCGCTCGGGTCCGCCGAAGATCGGATTGCCCGTGTATTTCTCAAAAAACATAAAAGATGCCTCCCTGCAAGCTTTGTTTTCCCCATTATATCATAGAAAAAGCAAGATTGCAAGGAGGTGTTCCGAAAATCGTTATTTTATGGAAAAAATCGTTATTTTATGGAATTTTTCCTCTCGCGAAAGGGGTCTTCGGAACCTTACCGCGCCCGAAAGGCACGGGGAAGGGCGCCCCTTACGCGCTCATGTCCTCCTTCGTCACACGGTTTCGGGGCGAGGAGGACAGAAACGCGCGGATGAGCCGCTCCTTCATCGAGAGCCACGGGAGCTTGATCTCCGTGACGTAGCGGTACCCGACAAGGTAGCCGCGCAGACCGACGCCGAGCAGCGCCGCGAGCTGAAAGATGCCCTCCGCGATCTCGGCGGCGCCCATCTCCTTGACGGACACGGCGACCGAAACGGTGAAGAACAGGGAAAAGAGGGAGGGGATGAGCCCGCCGAGAAGACGGCGCGCCCGCGAGGCGGCGGGATCTTTCACCCGCTCGCATTTTTCGGATGCCCCGCCCGCGAGCATTCCCTCGGCGGAGAGGGAGAGGGGGCGGATCGCCTTCACCCGCAGATAACGCAGACGGTCAAGGAAGCCGACGGGCTTCCCGCCGAGAAAGGCGAGATAATCGTCGTAGGTTTTCCCGTAGGCGAGAAGCCGCCGTTTCCTGCGGTAGACGAGCTCGTCCTCCGCGTACCGCCCGAGGAATTCGGCAAAGTCGCCGAGCCTGTCCGCCTCCACCTGCCCGAGCGCGTCGGAGAGCAGGGCACTCGCCGCGCTCCCCCTCTCCCCGAGGAGAGCGAGAGACTCGCCCTCCCCCTCGAGAGAAAAGTAAATGACCGACGCGCACATCGCGAAGAGGAGCGCCCGCAGGGTGAATTCCTCCCCGAAGATCTCGGCGAAGCCGATGTCGGTAAAGGTGAAGATCCCCGCCATCAACAGCGCGAGCGCCGCGATGGCTTTTCCGATATGCTCGATCAGCGCGCGCTTGCCGCGGTCGGCGAGCTCTCCGCCGGCGAGAAGGGTGTCTTCAAAGCTTTTCATCGGCGTACCCCTCCCCTTCGTGTCTTTTTGCGGTTCCCTTCCGCAGAGCGGGCGCCCTCGCAAGCGAAGCCGAAGCCTTCGTGTCCGCAAGCGTAGCCTTTACGCTCGCAAGCGATGCTTTTGCGGGACGGAAAACTTTCGGGGCTGCCGTCGGCGCCTTCGCCCCCCGTCACCGCACCGAGGGGAAGGGCGCCGCGCGGATCTCCCCCGACGGACAGATCACGGCTTGTCATTTTTTCGCTCCCCCTTTCGGAAGAAGTAGGAGCCGACAAGGTTGCCGCACAGCCCGAAGAAGGAGACGACGATCATCTCGTCGGCAATGCTCGAAAGCAGCCAAAAGAGGCAGAAGGCGAAGAGCCAGAGCTGCCACACCGCGGGCGAGGTGAGCCACCGCTTCACCCATCGGTAGAGGGGAAGCGCGGAGAAGAGAAGGAGCAGGAGCACGAAGCCCGAGAGCGCCGCCCTCTCTCCCGCCGCGCGGAAGAGCGGAAAGTAGGCGAGCGTCGCCCCCGCGGGCGGCAGGACGGAGAAGAGCAGTCCGAGCAGGGAATAGAGAAGACGGCTTCCGTTACGCTTCATCGGGGGCTCCTTCGAGCGCCGCGCGCATCTCTTCCATGCGCCGCGCGACGAGCTCCTTCTGATACTGCGGCAGGGAGGAGGACGAGAAGATGTCGTAGAGCAGCTCCACCTCTCCGAGAAGGAGAGATTTCAGATGCCCGATCTCGTCGGATCGCTTTTGCAGCTCCCCGAGCGCCTCGCCGAATCCGCGCACCGAATCGGCACACTCACGGAAGGAATCAAACATAATTTGTAATTGATTCTTTACAAATTCCGCGTTTTCTGCAGATTCCTCGCCGATTTTTTTGCTTTCTTCGCCGATCTCCTTTACCTTGTCGGAAAGGACACCGACCCCACCGCGAAGCAGGGGAAGCATCCCGCGCTTATAGGAAAAGGCAATGACGAGGGTACCGAGCGCGGCGAACGCGCCGAACACGGCGCCAAGGTTCTGCGCGATGTCGCGGTAGAGAAGGGCAAAGGGATTTTCCTCCGCCTCCTCCCCCGCGATCTCGGCGCTCTCGGCACAGACGCCGACGGCAAAGAGGGCGGCGATCAGTGCGAGCAAAAGACAAAAGAGAAGAATTCGTTTTTTCATTCTGTGATCCTTTCATAAAAAGATGGTTTGCGTCCGCCGTCAGGCGGTTTTGACGCGCGGTTCAGAGGATCGTCGCTTTGCCGAGTCGCTCTTCGAGCGCCGCGAGCTTCTTTTCCGCCACGCCGAGACGGGAGTCGAGAAGAGCGAGCGCCTCCCCCGCCGCGAGCACCTCGTCGTCCGCACCGAGCTTGCCCCGCTCGACGCGGATCGGTGTGCAGACGACGGTCCTCCCGGGGAGAAAGAGCAGGGGCTTCGTTTCCCCCTCGGCGAGCGCCTCGCGCGGAAAGTCGGCGGCACCGCCGCGAAGAGGGAGAATGCGTTTTCCGAGGCGCACCGTTCCCTCGACCCCTTCGCCGAAGCAAAGGTGCAGATCCGCGCCCGCACGGTCATAGCCGACGGAGGTGAGAAAGGCGCGCGCGCCGAGGATCTTGTAATGGAATTCGGTCATCGGGCACCTCCTCCGACGGCTGTGCGCGGGGGACGACTCTCCCGTATACGCGCGCTCGTTTGATGATTTCGCTTCATAAATGGTTGTCCTTTCTTTTAGTGTAGCGTCCGTGCATCATGCCGACGCAACGCCGCGCACGACGGCTTGCTTCGTTCCGTCGTACCAGAGGAGGACGGTATAATGCTTTCCCGCGAGGGGAGTGAACACCCCGCCGCTCGTGTCGTCGCCCGTGAATTTGCACTCCTCGTCGGTGTAGAATTCGGGAGCCTCCGTGCCGGAGTCAAAAACAAGGATCGCGTAAAAGTCCGCCTCCGGCGTGTCGGGGAAGTAGTATTCCACCGCCCCGTCCTCGATCGTCGTAATGCGGTATTCGACCCCCGTCTCGAGGACACCGTAGGAAAGCGCGCCGCTCTTGACGCATCTTTCTCCGACGGGCTTTAAGGCGGAAAAGGTGTTTTTGCCGTTCCCGACGCGCAGCTGTACGCGCCCGTTCGCCATTTTCAGGAAGGCGATCTCCCCGTCCTTGAGGGGGACGTCGTGTGCCGTCCATTCCGCAGAGCTCCCGCGGAGAAACTGGAAAAAATGATACATAGCCTGAAGATCTCCTTATTTATAATCTGTCGGGACGCTCGCTCGGCTTGCCGCAGTCAATGGTGAGGCGTATCTGACCGCTCGTGAGTGAGGTGTGCCACGAGAGCAGATTGCGAAGGTAGGTGCCGAGGGTCGAGGTGCCGAAGTACACCGTCTCGAAGAAGGTGCCGTCGGTAAGAGAGGTGAAGAAGGCGTCCAGCGTTTGCTCCTCGGTCACGCCCGTCTTGTAGGCGGAGGGAGAAAAGGCATTTTCTTCGACCTCGGTGATCTTATCCTCTATTCCGTCAAGTTTGGTTGACAAATTCCCGTCTCCGCAGGGAATCACCGTGAGAATATCGCCGCTCTTCACGTCGGAGAAGAAATCGGAGACCGTATAATTTTCCTTGATCCCCGTCTCTGTCGAACCGGTGAGGATCGTCGCCTTTACCTCGTCGATCTTGTCCGATGCCTCGCTTTTCGCACTCGTGAGATCACCCTCGATCTTCGTAAGACGCTCCTCGAGCTTGCCGCCGTCCGTCACGAGGTAGTCGGCAAAGGCGCCGCTCTTGATGTCGTCGAACATGTCGGCGAGGGTGTGCGTCCCGGTAATGCCGGTGCGGATGCTTTTTTCACGGAGCGTCGTCTGCAATGCCGCGATGTTCTCCCGCATCCCCTTCATGATGGGGCCGAGGATGCCCGAGGAGGTGACGAGCACCTCGGAGAGCGCGCCGTTTCGCACGCCGGCGAGGAAGTCCGCGAGCGTCGGGAAGCCGGGGACCCCCGACGGCATTTTCTTCATATGCTCGTATGAGGTCGCGTCGTCGATCTCTCCGTCGATGCGGTCAAGACGCGCGGAGAGCTTTTCTTCCCCCGTCGACAGATACCCCGCGAGCGCGCCGCTTCCGATGTCGGAGAAGAGATCGGCGAGGGTGTGCCCCTCTCCGAGTCCCGTCGGCACCGCGTCGGCGAGAGAGCCGTCGCCCGAGGCGGCAATGTCGTCGAGCAGGGAATTGAAGCGTTCGATGAGGAAGAGAGGCAGACGGTCGAACGCCTCCTTCATTTCCGCCGCCGTGTACCCTCTGCCGCCGAACGCGCCCGAGGCGTTCGGTCGGGAGGGAAGAGAGGAGACGCGAAGGGCGGCGATCTCCGCGTTTTTGATTTTTTCGGTCGTCATAAGAGTTCCTTTCGTCAGGTTTCGCCCGCCCGTATCCTTCCGCGCACGCGGAAGCGGTAGGCGATGGTATAAATTCCGAAGGGAGAGCGCGAGGCATCCGACGTGACGGCGATCTGCTGTTCCGTAAACCGCCTCGTCCGCAGGGCGAGCGGGACGGTGAAGGTGTCGTTTTCCGAGAGCGCGAGCGCCGAGAAGTCCACGTCCGAGAAGGAGAGAAAGCTCGCGGGCAGGATCGCCTCCTCCCGCAGAAGCTCGCGGTCGGTCGCGACGGAGAGCGAGAGACGGGAGGACGCATAGCTCTGACATTTCAGAACGAGCGAATTCTTCACCATGTCTTTTGCAAGGTGGGGAATTCCGCAGTCGTCGAGTGCCGTCATAAGCTCGTAGTGGGGCGCGTGCCTGTCAAAATCGTAAAAATCGGGGTGGATCACCCGTGAATACCGCGCTTTGTAGGCGTCGGCGTCAAAGTCGCTCCCGTTTTTGATCCGCTCGGGCGGGACGCCCCGCTTGTCGGTGTTGAAGACGCAGATGTCGCCGTTTTCGGTACCGAAGAACAAAAGCTCGTCGATCGAGCGGAAGGCGACGGCGGGATGATAGGTGCCCCCCGTGAATTCCTCGGTCGGATAGACCTCGAAGCGGTCCTCCCCCGATCCCGTGAAGTACACCGTCTCCCCGTCCTCCTCCGTGACGCTGTAAACGGTGTCGGTCACGGGCGCGTCGGGCGTCGGATAGGCAAGATAGCCCTCCCTCGCCGTCGGCGCGTAGCGGTAGACGCGCGTATCTCCCGTATAGGTCCCGATGCCCGAGAGGTAGTACCACTCGTACTCGGTGCCCCCCGTTTCGTGGCGGTAGGTCGCGCGGGAATCGGCGAGGTAGACCCTGCCGCCGACCGCCGCGACGAGATAGCCGCAGAACACGTCGAGCACCACGGAAGAAAGATCTTCCGTGAGAAGTTTCGCGTTGACCGCGTGTGAGCGGCAGACGATGCTTCGCGCAAGGTTCAGCGTCTGCTTCGAGAGCGCCGAGATGCCCGTCTCCGAAACGAACAGGGGATCGTCGAAAAAGGAGATCGCCCCGCCGCACGCCGAGATCCCCGCGTGAATGTAGGAGGTCGGATAGATCTTCGGCAACAGGTCGATGCCCGTCTCCTTCGGGGTGTGGTAGTAGATGCTGCCGCCCCCGTCGTCTCCTTTTTTGAAGACGACCAGAGCGTCGCCCGTCGAGAGGAGCGCCTTCGTCGGATAGGCGCCCACCCCGTCGTTGAAGTAATTCAGAACGCCGAAGTAGGTCGGGTCGTTTTGCCCCGTGTTTCCTCTCGCGCTGTAAAACACCGTGTTCGGGAAGGCGGGATTCCCCGAAAGGAAGACCCGCCCGTCGAATACCTCGGCGGCAAGACACCGCGAGATCGCCGAGGCGCCCCCGTCGGAAAAGCTCCCCTCGGAGAGAAAGTTCGTCCCCGCCGCGCTTTCCGAGTATTCGGAGGCGGAGAGGGTGCCCGTGATCGAGACCTCCCGGTTCTTCATGAAATTCCGATTGTTCAGAGCGAGAAGGAGCCCCGCGATGTGTGAGCCCTCGGTGACGGTGGTCACGGTGTAGTCCGTCAATCCGTCGATGCTGACCGAGATCGAGGAGGCGGGCTCGCAAAGGGGCAGATACATGGTGAGCGAGGGGCTCCACGTGTAGGTGTCGATCTGATGGTCGGTGCTCGACGGCGCCCCCTCGATCTTTTCGTATTCCGCCATGCCGTAGGCATAGTGGATCGTCATCGCGGGACAGCCCGTGAACGCGTCCGCCCCGATCTTTGCAAGCTTCTTTCCGAAGTGAATGACCGTGAGCGAGGTGCAGTTCCGAAAGGCTTCGTCCCCGATCTCGTACAGCTCCTCGGGGAGATAGACCGTCGTGAGATTCGGACAGCCGGAAAACGCCTTTTCTCCGACGGTGAGGACGCCCGCCGACATGCGCACCTCCGTGACGGGGGTAAGCCCCGAGAAGGCGTCCTTCGCGACGTGCGTGACGCGGTAGGTCCTTCCTCGGATGGTCGTGAAGTACGGAACGTAGATCACACCGCCGCTCGCGCGTCCGAGCCCCGAAAGCTCGCAATACCCCGCCTCCTCGTCGATGATGTTGTACAAGAGCCCCGGGGAGCCGTAGGCGAAGAGAGAAGGGGAACCGACAGAGTAGCGCTCCTTGAATTTGCACGTCAGAAGGTTCCGCTGCTCGTATGCTTCACCGTTGATGTAGGTCGTCGGGACGTAGGGGGAGTATTGCCCCACGCCGTCCCCGACGATCTTCGCCTCCCCGCTCTCCGACACGCGGAGCATGTTCGTGCCGTCGAGGATAAAGAGGCAGGAGCCCGAGGGGAAGGAGACGCTCTTATGAGCGGCAAGCGTCGCGATGGCGCGCGGCGTCGTGAGCGTGTCCCGCTCCGCGACGGGAAAGCGGTAGAGCAGTGTCCCCGCGTGGACGAGCAGATAGTCGGTCTCTCCCGCTCTCTGCCTATGAAGTCCGTAGATCCTCTTTCCGAGCGAGAGGATCTTGCGAAAGCCGGGGACGCTCTCCGTAAGCGCCGCGCCGACCCCGTCGTAATCCCGCCACATGTTCGTCAGACGGGAGAAGCGGTTGCCCGAGATCCGACTTCCGTCCCCGGAAAAGTCCACCCCGCGCATTGCCGTATAGCAGCGGCTGTATTCGGTTCCGCTTTTGTAATTATAGCTTGATCTGTAACTCATACTTTACAAAACCTCGCTTATGCCCATTGCAGAACGTCGCGGTAGGCGGTGTCCAGATTCGGAGAGCCGGTGTATTTTAAGGCGCTGATCCCCGTGCGATAGAGATTCATGTAATACTGCGAGCGCTCGGGCTCGTCGTCGAGCCAGAGGTAGGAGGCGGTGAGCAGGGGCAGAAGATGTGCGGCGGGGGCGGGCACGTCGATGACGCCCGCCGGGGCGTCCGACACGATCTTCGACGGCGCGCGCCGATAGCGGAGCGTGACGCTCCCGCGATAGTCCCGCGGCAGCATCAGCGTGTCGCCGTAGACCGACGCCCCCGCGATCGGCGTGCCGTCCCCGTCCCGCACGATGCCGTCGGGGCAGAGAAAATCGGCGGCAAGCGCGCGAAGGGAAAAGGAGCGCAGGGGCGCGAGGGTCGGAATGTCCTCTTTCTCGGGCGGGCAGGCGTCAAAGACGGCAAAGTCCCGCACGGTGTAGTCGTACGCACCGCAAAATAAGAGGTACTCCGCCTCTCCCCGGTACTCCTTTACGAGCACGGAGGGCGCGTCGAATTCGCGGGGCGTCTCTCCCTCGGGGCGGTAGCTTCCCCGTCCGCCGACGCGGAAGCTGTAGCTCTTTCCCGAAAGGGGGACGGAAAGCTCCGTCCCCGCAGGATGAAAGATCTCCCTTCGGCTCTCCCGCGGCACTGCCGCCTCGCAGAAAAAGTTCAGCTCGCCGACGGCGGGATATTCCGTGACAAGGAGAGCAAGCGCCCGCCTCGCGGCATATAAGAACCGTTCGCCGTCCCCGACGCCCCCCTCAAAGCCGAGGGCGGCGCATTCTTCGGCAAGTTCCCGATAGGTCATGGGAGGATCCTCCTTTCGGATTACAGTGAGGTCGCGCCGGTGACGGCGTCCTTGCTGTCGACGGCAAGCAGAATGTGCTTGTAGGTGCCGAAGCCCACGCCGAAGCGGCATCTGCCGTTCCAGAGATAGTTGCCCGTGTGGTTGTCCACCCAGTTCGTGACGGTGAGGGGCACGCGGTTGTAGAACATGTTGCCCGAGAGGTTCTTGTTCGCCTCCGAGGACATGATCATCACGCGGTCGTCACTCGTCTGCCAGTTCGGGAGCACGACGATGTTCCAGTTGCCGTACTGAAGGTTGATGTCGTTATAGCCGTTGCCGAGCGCACCCTCCGAGCCCGCGACCTTCTTCGCGATGATCTCGGCGGCGGGACGGTTGCCCGGCAGGATCAGCGTGTCGGCGGTGTAGCCGAGCGCCTCGCCGTTCTCGTCCTTCATGTTGCGGAGCTTGACGGCAAGCTCGCCGAGCGCTTCCTCAAAGACGGAGGCGGAGCGGGTGCGGCTGTCCGTACCGCTCGCAAAGATGTTGCCGTAGAAGTAGTTCGACTGCACGCCCTTCGTGTCTCCGATGCCGTAGTCGTGTGAGGAGGAGAAGAGCGCCTTCCCGTCGGGCGCGCTCAGGTCGAGCGTCGCCTTTGCGAAGCTGCCGCTCGTCGACGTGCCGTTTGCCAGCGCGTATTCGCAGATCTTGTGAATGGTCTTGTAGTAAGCGCGGGTGAAGTTTTCGGCACGGCGCTTCGCGTCCGCACCGATGCCGTAATTCGCATCCTCCATCATCTCGGCGGTGATGACGAATTCCTTCGTAAACTGGATGTGCTCGATGAATTTGCGGTAGGTCTCCGCAACGGTGTCGTTCTCCGCGCCGTTGCCCTCTTCGGTGGCACGGAAGACGTCGAATTCGTTCTGCCCGACGATCGTCTCGCCGAAGCGGTTGCTCTTTTCGATGTTGAAGAGCCAGTCGGCGATGCCGCCCTTCTTCGTCAGAAGGTCGCTCTCGTGCTCGATGACCATTTTGATCGGCGTCTCGAGCTTGCCGATGGCGGCGTTCGCGGTACCGGAATATTTCGAATAAAGTATCATGGTTTTCTTTCCTTTCCAAATGTTTTATCGGAAGTTCACGCGCACGGTGTCGCCCGACGCCGCGGCATGGCAGAGGTCGACGATCGTGGCGACGCCGCTCGTGGTCGTGGCGGTGACGCCGTACGCCGCGCTCGAGGTGCTGTCGACGGCGAGGGTGACGACGCTCCCGACGGCAAGACCCGTGGGTGCCGCCGAAAGGGGTGCTTCGAAGATCACGTCGGGCGTGACTGCATAGACGGGGACGGTCGCCTCGCCCGCCGCCGCATCCGCGGCGGCAATGTAGGTCGGCTTTGCGGTCGCCGCCGCATGGGTCAGGGCGCCCGAGGTGAGGACGAGTGCGTCGCCAGCGTGATAGGCGGTCGACGCCGTGGCGGGCAGACGGAAGATCTCGGGAACGTTCGTTCCCGCGTTCAGAATTTTGACAGGTCGGAACATGGTGGTATCCTTTCTTATTTCGTGACTTTTTGATAGAGGCGGTGAAGCTCGGCGTCGCCGAGACCGAAGAACAGCTCCCGCGCCGCGGAAAGCTCTCCCTCGCTCATGCCGTCGCCCGTCGCGCGTACCGCCTTCGGGACCGCGCTGTGAAGATGGGCGCGGTTGTCCTCCCGCGGGATACGCCGCGGGGTCGTGGTGGCAAGGTATGCCTCTCTCGCACTCAGACCGAGATCGCGCAGAGCGCCGTAGCGCGCGGGATCTTCAAGCTCGGTCAGGTCGCCGAGGGAGGAAAGCTCGGGGAATTCCCGCTTTAAGGCGAGAAGGTCCTCCGCCGCGAGCGCGGCGTAATCGACGGAGGGCGCATTTTTCTTTTGCGTCTTTTCCGCGGGCGCCTCCGCCTCTTGTGCATCCCTCGCTTCGGGTGTGCTTTCTTCGGGGGAAGGGGTGTCGGTCGGTGCGTCGGTGTCCGCCGCCTCCGACGCGTCCGCAGAGAACGCGTCGGGCAGACTCTCGTTTGCGATCTCGCTCGTCATGGCTTAGCCCTTCTTTCCGACGCGCAGGTCTGAGCCTGCCGTCTTCGTTGCCTTCGGGTCGCCCGACGCGACGTTTTTCGGCGCCGCGATCTTGCCGCCCTTGTTGGTTGCGTAAACAGAATCCTTCGTAGGTCTTTTCATCGTAATCTCCGTTCCGCGGCTTTCACCTTTCGGAAAGCCGCTGATTTGTTAAGTTTTCTTTGCGTATCATTGCTTTTCCGCTTCCTCTTTGAGACGACGGCGCAGATAATCGGTGTAGGATTCGTTCGGCTCGCGATCGGACTTTACGGTCTCCGATCCGCTTGCCTTCCCGTTGACCTTTTCCGCGTAATCGCCGAAGGCGCTCGCCTCCTCGTCCGAAAAGCCGTAGCTCTTCGCGTATGCGGCGGCACCCTCTCGTCCGAGCCCCTCCGTGAGGATGGTGCGGTAGAGGGCACGCCGTATCTTTTCCTTGGCAAGTGCGATGCCGCCCTCGGCGGCTGCTCTTGCCGACGCCTCGTCAAGCCCCATGCCGAGCGCCCGCCGATAGGCGGCGTCCGCGTCGAGCGTCTCGCTGTCCGCGATGGTCTTGTACGCCCGCTCGAGCAGGTCGTTTTGCGACTTCCGATAGGCGGAAAGATAGCTTTCGTAGCCGCGGCGATTGGCTTCTTCTCCCTCGCTTGCCGCGCGGTAGGCGGCGTTTTTCGCCCGTGCCCGTTCCGCGTATGCCACGCCGTCGAGATAATCGCCGTAGCCCGAGGAGGACAGCCCGAGGGCGGCGAGGCGTTCGGCTCTCGCGCCGTAGGTGCTCTTCGCTCTTTCGTAGTCCGCATCGATGTCGGCAAGCCGTTCGTCGAGTGCGGCACCCGTGTCGGTGCCGTAGGAGGACAGCCATTTTTCATAGCTTTCCGCCGAGTTCGAGAGCTGCTTGTTGCGCACGTACTGTTTGAGAAAATCTTCGAGTGTTTCGCTCATACGGTCTCCTTTCTTTGTAGGTCGGACGTCGCTTTTTCGAGCGTGTCGCCGAAGTATTCGACGTTCTCTCTCGCGTAAGGGTAGTGCGCCCGCTCCTGACACTGCCAATACCGAAGCAGGGTCATCGGGTCGGACGGATCGCCGAGCGCGCCCGCGCGCAGATTTTCGAGGTTCTTTTCCCAGATCTCCTCGCGTCTGCCCTCGATGCCGCCGTTCGGATCGATGGAGAAGAGGTAGCCGTCGTCGTAGTAATATTCACCCGTTTTCGTGTCGTAGTCGAGAAAGTCGTAACGGTTGAACATCGCGTCGTGGATCCGCCCGTAGGCGTCGCGGTAGGAGAGCTTGCGCGGCTCGTCCGCGAAGGCGAGAAAGTGTCGGAAGATCAGACGGTCGATGTCCGCGTAGGCGGTGTGCTTCATCTTCCGCTTGGATTCGAGACGTCCCGACGCCTGTCGGATGCGCAGCTCCCGCGCGTACCCCGATTCGTTGCCCGTGTAGTTGATCCCCTGATAGGCGTCCGAGATGCCGAGCGTGCGCTTGGCGTGTGAGTACAGGCGCTCCGCCTCCGCGATGTCCTGTGAGATGTCGGGGGTGGTGTCCACCTTGCCGTATTGCGAGAGGCTCTCGCCGGGCTTCATGCGGATCACCTGACCGAACACCGAGTTGTTCAGGCTGACGGTCGCGTCCTCGGGGAGGACGGGCGTGATGCCCGCGCGCAGAAGCTTCTGAAGGATCCGCGTCTCCACCTTGTTGATCGCCTGCTGCTCGGGACGGATGTATTCGCAGTCCGACTGACCGAACAGGCTTTTTTCCCCCGAGGTGTTCTTGCGGATGACGATGGGAAAATCCTTCGGCACGTAGTAGGGAAGCCGCGTCCGCTCCATGCGGAAGCCCTCCCCCTCGGGGATCGGACAGCCCGCGGCGTCCAGCACGGGGGAGAGAGAAGAGATCACCGTACCGTCCGAGAGCGCGATGTCCCGGTCGAGCACCTCGTGCGTCTCGTCGGCGAGTACGAGGGCGGGTGTCTTACAGACGCAGAGCTCCGCCTCCCGCCCGCAGTTTCGGCATACCTTCCGCTTGCGGCGGTAATAATTCGGGAGGTCGAGAAGCGCGAGCTCTCCCGAGAAAATGAATTCTCCGACCTCTCCCTCCTCGTCTCTGTAAAAGCAGAGAATGACGGTGACCGCCTCACCGGCATCCGCGGAGGGGAGCTCCTCCCACTCGATGTCCGCTCGCGCGAGGTCTTCTTCGCTCACACCGTATCGGCGGACAAGCTCCGCCTTCGTCGTGACGAAGCGGAGAAAGCAATAGTCCATGTCCGAGATCTTCGTGATGTTCGGCTGTGGAATGAAGTCGCGTGGAGAGAGGCAACAGACGCGGATGCCGCCGAGGTCGCCGCCCCGCCCGACGGGATTTTCCCATTCGACGAGGAAGACGCTACCTCCGTAAATGTAGGTATAGCGCTCGTCCATGTCGTTCATTTCTTCAAAGGGGAGCATGTCGCGCACGGAGGCGCAGAGCCGCTCGACGGATTTTGCGTTGCGGTCCTTTTTCTCGCTGTAACAGCTTGCCTCGACCTTCGGGGGCGGAATTTCGGAGGAGACCTGACTTTCGACGATCTCGTAGGTGATGTTTCGCACGGTGCCCGCCCGCTCTTTCGACCCGTCAAGCTCGTCGGAGCCGCGGTATTGCTGCATATGACGCAGAAAAAGCGCGTCGGTCTCGGCAAAGCGGTCGCGTGCGTTTTCGTAAAGAGTGCGGAAATATTCCGTCCGCGCGGATTGGCTTTGTTCTTTGTTCATATCGGTTCTCCGTATTTTTTCAAGAGATAATTCCGCGCTTCGGCATCTGCCGCCTCATAGTCCTCCCACATGTCCGCCGTCCATACGGTCCGCCCCGCGGCGGGCGCCTTCTCTGCGGGCCGCGTGTAAAAGACGGCAAACCCGCGCAGGGCGTCGGGCGCGTGCGTGATCTCGTGCGGTTCATTCGCACAATCGCTCGGACGCCGACGGTCGATCTGCAAGGCGGGCAAGCATCGGATGATCTCGGTGCAGAAGCAGAAGATCTTCAGCCCGACCCGCCCGCCTTTCTCGGCGAGAAGCTCCTTGATCGCGAGCCAGCCGCTCTCGCGGTCGTTCGAGGTCTTGGTAAAGGTCACGCCGAAGGAGGAAAAGAGCGCCGCCTTGGACTTTCCCGTCTCCTGCGAGCGGGAGAAGAGATCGGGCGGCGCGAGCGTCGCATAGATCTCCTCCGACGCGGGCGTGCGGGAGAGGATCGCCTCGGCGGCTTTTCCGATGGGAAGATCGGACTCGCAATACTCGCGATAGACGTAGGCACATCCGTCGGGAGAAAGCGCGATCCAAAGACAGGCGAGGCGGTCAAGCCCGTAGTCGATGGTACGGTACTTGCGCCATGAGGAGGGGATCGTAAATGGCTCCGCAACGTGGAGCCGCCTCGAAAATTCGGGGAAATACTGCCCGTCGAAGATGTCCCACTCCCCGTAGAGGAGCGCCTTTCTCTCCCGCTCGGGCAGGGCGAGGAGCCGCTTTTTGTACATCGGGTCGGCGCGCATCAGAAATCCGTTGTCCTCGATCCGCGCGGGGAGGAATACGCGGCGAAGACCGTCCCGCCCCGTGAAGGGAATCCCCGCGGGGGAAGGATCGATAAAGCGTGCCTTGACCCATGCGTGCCCGATGCCACCGGGATTTGTCGAGGACTTGATCTGCCGAGGGAAGTCCGTCGCCCCGCGCAGGCGGGATAGCAGATAGATGTATTGCCCTTCGGTAAAATGCGTCAGCTCGTCAAAGCGGATGACGTCGTATTCGGCACTCTGGTATTGGTACACGTCGTTTTCCGTGGCACAGTACCCGAAGTCGATGAGCGACCCGTTCGCAAAGCTGCCCGTGTGGGAGGAGGCGTGATAGGAATATACCTCTTTCGGATAAAGAGAAAGACTCGTTCGGATGAGGGATTTTTCAAGCTCGGGTAGCGTCCGCCTCAGGATCAATTGCTTCGAGCGCGGATACTTCATCGCGTAAAGGAGTGCGTCCACCAGTTGCCCGTAGGACTTTCCGCCTCCCGCCGCCCCGCCGAACAGAACCTCGGACTCTGTCGCATCAATAAAAGATTTTTGTCTTTTTGTAACTTCAAGTTTACACTTCATGCTTGCGACACGACTTCGAGGGTCAGGGCGAGGCTGTTATCTTCGGCGGGAGCTTCGCTCTCCTCCGTGAGAAGAAACTTTACGAACGAAGGGTCATAGTGACGGCATAACGCTTGGTCAATCAGATAATCTCTGCGGATTTCGTTGCACTCTCTATACACCCTGTCGAAGGCTTCATCCTCGCGGTACGCACAAAGCTCTGCGACACGACAGCCCGATATCCTCGCGAACTTTTCAAAGCTCGGGGCTCCCTCGCCGTCAAACTCCGTAAAATAGCGGAGCATCCTGCGGGCGAGCCTTTTGCGGGCGGCGCCGCTCTTCGATCCGTCCTTCATCCCGGTCTTCCTCCTTTCCTTTCGGTCTGCCTTCGGGCGGGCGTTCCGGACCGCTCTCTCAAAGGCATCTCCAGTATAACAAAAAATCGCCGCCCCGTAAGTATGGGCGGCGACCGAAAGTCAAAGGATATTGGATAGGGTTTTCAGGCAGGTTGCATAAAGATCGTAAAGCTTTTCCGAGTGCGGCGCATCGGAGGGACGGAACGGTCATTTTTCAAGGGGAAAATTCGCATGACTCACTCGCGTTTTTTATGGGATTTTTATAATAAAATGTAAGTGCATGTTAAATTATCTTAAATTTCGGGAAAATGAGAGATCCGCCGACGGGAGATCGAAGCGCAAGTGACGGACTTTTATATCTCTTTTACATCACGAGCTCATAGAGGGAGAGGAGCTCCTCCTCGATCTCGCTTTTGCGTCGGTCGAGCTCGGCGGCGCGCACGTAGTCGGTCTGTGCCTCGCCGAAAAGCTCGCGGTCGATCTCGTCCGATTCCGCCTCGAGGGCGGCGATGCGCTCTTTTGCGCGCTCGAGCTTTCGCTCCGCGGCGCGGCGCTCGGCGTTTTCCTTCTTCTTTTGCTCATAGGCGAGCTTCGCGTCGGTCGGCGGGGGAGGGGGTGTTTCTCCCTCCGTGAGTGCCGCACGCTTTTCGCGCAGCTCCATGTAGGCGGTGTATGCGTCCTCGTAGCTCTCGAGCGGGTAGTCGAACATGCCGTCCTCCCGCTCGGGCGCCAGCTCGATGATCCGCGTCGCCAGTCGGTTGATGAAATAGCGGTCGTGCGAGACCGCGATGACCGTCCCCTCAAAAGCGGAGAGTGCATTCTCGAGCGCCTCGGAGGAACCGATGTCGAGGTGGTTGGTCGGCTCGTCCATCACGAGGAGATTCACCTTTTTCAGAATGAGCTTGGCAAGCGTCAGCCGCGCGCGCTCTCCTCCCGAAAGGGCGGAGATCTTTTTCGTGATGTCGTCCGCGCCGAAGAGAAAGAGCGCGAGCGTCGAGCGGAGCTCGAGATCCTTCTTCTCGGGATAGGTGTCGTGCATCTCCTCGAAGACGGTCTTTTCTTCGGAAAGTCCGCGGTTCTCCTGATCGTAATACCCGATCTTGATGTTATAGCCGAGCGTCAGCTTTCCGCCCGTCGGCGAGAGCCGTCCGCAGATGAGGCGCATCAGGGTGGATTTTCCGCACCCGTTCGGGCCGAGGAAGAGGACGCGTTCTCCCTTCTTAATATAGAAGGTAAGATTGCGGAGCAGAGGCGTCCCGTCGTAGGAGAAGGAAAGCCCCTTCGCCGTCAGAACGTCCCCCGCACTGTCCTCGGAGGAGAAGGAGAGACGGATGCTCTTCGGGTCATCCGGCAGCCTCTCGATCTTTTCCATGCGGGCGAGCTGCTTTTCCTTCGAGCGGATCGTGACGAAGTTGTGCTCGCGGTTGCACCGCCGCTGAAATTCGATGTTCGCGCGGATCTTCGCGATCTCCTTTTGCTGTTCCTTGTAGCGCTTTTCGACCGAGGCGCGCTCCTCCTCCATCGCTTCCTTCGCCCGCGTATAGCTCCCGGGGAAGAGCTTTGCCCGTCCGTATTGGATCTGTAGGGTCTTTGTCGTCGTGCGGTCGAGAAAGTAACGGTCGTGCGAAATGATGAGGACCGTCTTTTTGTAGTTCGCAAGAAAGCTCTCGAGCCACGCGAGCGCGTCGATGTCAAGATGGTTGGTCGGCTCGTCGAGCATCAGCACGTCCGGCTCGGTCGCGAGCAGACGCGCGAGGGCAAGCCGCGTATATTGCCCGCCCGAGAGCGTGGCGATCTTTTGCGTCAGCTGTCCCTCGGTAAAGCCGAGGCGAAGCAGCATTCCCCGCGAGAGGGAACGGAAGCGACTTCCCCCGCCCGCCTCATAGCGTCGGCGCACTTCGTCAAGCGAATGAGAGAGGGCAGAGAGCCTTGCCTCGTCGGCCTTCGGCGTGGAGGCAAGCTCACATTCGAGACGGTCGATCTCCGCTTCGTCCGCGAGCAACTCGGGAAACGCCGTTACCATGTAGTCGAGCATGGTGTGGTCGGCGGGGAGGGCGGAGAGGTCGGGATTCTGCTCCAACATGCCGATGCGGTGTCCTTTTTGCAGATAGACCGCGCCCCCGTCGGGAGACAGCGCGCCCGCAATGATGCGGAAGAGTGTGGTTTTTCCCGCACCGTTGACGCCGATGATGCCCACCTTGTCTCCGTCATTGACGGCGAAGGAGACATCGGACAGGATCACGTCGGTGCCGAAGGCGAGAGAAAGATCGGAGACAGAGAGTGCGATCATGGCATGTCCTTTCAGATTCGGAAAGTTTCTTTTGTTATTCTACCATAAATGAAAAGGAAAATCAAGTGCCGCCGCATACGCAAAGAGTATAATTGCATATTTATGCATATAATTTGCATCGAAACGGGGGCGCAACAGGCGATCCTCACAGAAAAATCAACGACTCTTATCGAAAAAACGACCGGATGTCTTCGAAAAATCGGAGAATGTCCGAAAATCATGCGCAAAATGCACAAAAAACGGCAGACCATCCCATCGCATGCATAAAAATTCAATAAATACGAATTTTTTTGCAAAAAATGCTTGACAAATACAGAAAAGGGGTGTATAATGAGTCCATCAAAAACAGACGGGCACATCGCCCGAGAAACGGAAGGTAAACTCCAATGAAAAAAATTCTCTCTTTGCTCCTTTGTCTTGTCCTTATGGCGGGCTGCGCTCTGACGCTTGCCTCCTGCGGGGAAGAACAGCTCGTCGTGTACACCGAGGCGGGCTTTGCCCCGTTCGAGTACATGCAGGACGGGAAAATCGTCGGCGTCGATGTCGACATTATGGAGCTTGTCGCGAAAAAGCTTGGGAAAAAGCTCGTTGTCGAAAACGTAAAGTTTGACCAGATCGTCGACGCGGTAAAGGACGGTACGCTGACGAATGTCGGTGCCGCGGGCATTTCGGTGACGGCAGAACGGCAGAAGAAGGTCGACTTCTCGAAGGAATACTATACGGCGAATCTGTATGTGATCTATAAGAAGGATGCCGCTTCCTCTTACGAGAGCATGACGACCGACGGTGTGACGGGCGTCTATTGGGATAGCCTGAAAGGGAAAAACATCGCGGTGCAGAGCGGAACGACCGCCGACCTTTTTTTGAGTGACGAGCTGACGCTCGAAGAGGGAACTCTGAAGGATAGCGGAGCAAAACCCGTGAACTTCGACTTGCTCGCCTCCGCACTCTCCGACATCGGACTGAACAGCGACGTGCTCATCATCGACGAGCTCCCCGCGAAGAAGCTTGTGGAAGGAAAGGACGACTTGACCTGCGCACCTCTCTACTGGAAGGATGAGGCAGGCGAAGCGGATACGGCGGCGTGCGACACCTACGCCATCTGCGTGACGAAGGGACAGACCGAGATCTTGAACGCGATCAACGAAGTCCTTGACGAGCTCGGCAAAGAGGGCATCGAGGCACTCGTCAACAAGCATCTCGGAATCCAATAAAACGAAAAAAGCAACGACGAAAAGGGAAGGGCGCGCCCTTCCTTTTCGTCGCCTTCTTGTGTTTTTCGGGAAATTACAGATCAAAGGAAATTTGCTATGCTAAGTGACATCGGGCGGATCCTCTCCTCGGGAGAGATGCGCGGATATATTTTACAGGGCTTTTTCAACACCCTGCTTCTTGCCGTAACGGCGGCACTTCTCGGATTGGTCCTCGGCTTCATCGTCGCGATCGTCAAGATCGCCGCCGAGCATAATAAATATATGAAGATCCCCGCCGCGATCTGTCATGTATACACGACGGTCTTCCGCGGGACACCCGTCGCGCTCCAGCTGTTTATCATGGTGTTCGCCGTGTTTGCGATCCCGGGCTTCAAGCCCTATGCGGCGATCCTCACCTTCGGCATCAACTCGGGTGCCTACGTCTCGGAGAACATCCGCGCGGGCATCGAGTCGGTGGACAAAGGACAGATGGAGGCGGGTCGCGCCCTCGGTATGAGCTGGGGACGGACGATGATCCGCGTCGTTCTGCCGCAGGCGGTGAAGAACATCATCCCCGCCATCGGCAACGAGATGATCGCCCTTTTGAAGGAGACCTCCATCATCATCATGATCGGCGCGACCCCTGGGACGATCACCTTCGACCTAAACGCGGCGGCGAACACGATCTACCGTCAGATCCCGAACTATCTCGCGAGCGGTCTGATCGTCGGTGTCTGCTATCTCGTCATTGTCTATCTCATGGTGCTCGGCGTCAAGGTCGTGGAAAGGAAGTTAAAAGCAAGTGATCAGCGTTAGAAATATCTATAAAAATTTCGGCAAGCTCTCGGTGCTTCGCAGTGTCTCCTGCGAGATCGAAAAAGGGGAAAAGATCGCCATCATCGGACCCTCGGGTGGCGGAAAGAGCACGTTGCTCCGCTGCATGAACCTTATGGAGGAGCCGACCTACGGCGAGGTGTGGATCGACGGCGAGCTTTTGACCCCCGTGGATCCCTATCTGCATTTCGACATCATCCGCAAGTCGGAGAGCTATAAAAACCTGCTTGCGGCACGCCGTTCCGAGCATCCCGAGGAGGATGCCGCGGCGGCGGATGAAGCGGTGATCCGCAACATCAAGGAGCACGATCTCCTAAAGCCGAAGGAAGGCAAGGACTATCGGAAGGCGATCGCGGCGCTCGAAGGGGAAAAGCGCATCCCCATCGACCTTGCCCGCCGTCGCATGGGCATGGTGTTTCAGCATTTCAATCTCTTCGCGAACCTCACCGTCCTCGGCAATCTCATGCTCGCCCCCACCGAGCTTCACCTCCTGACCAAGGAAGAGGCAGAGAAGAAGGCGATGGGGCTTCTCAAGAGGATCGGACTCGCCGATAAAAAGGACGAATACCCGGGACGTCTCTCGGGCGGACAGAAGCAGAGGATCGCCATCGTCCGCGCGCTCATGATGTCTCCCGAGGTCATGCTCTTTGACGAGCCGACGAGCGCCCTCGACCCCGAGATGGTCGGGGAGGTCCTCGACCTCATCCGCGACCTTGCCGACGAGGGCATGACGATGGTCATCGTGACGCACGAGATGGGCTTTGCCAAGGAGGTCGCCGACCGCGTGCTCTTTATCGCCGACGGCGGAATCGCCGAGGAGGGCACTCCGGAGGAAATCTTCTCCCACCCGAAAACGCCTCGCCTTCAAGAGTTTTTAAGTAAGGTTTTGTAAATAAATATATGCAAAAAGGAAGTCTTCTCGACTTCCTTTTTGTTTTTGCATCGGGTTGTGAGATTCCTGACGGGAATCGATAGTCGCTTTGCCTTGTGTCTCTGCCGATTGGTACGAGAGCATCGATATCAACAGAAATAAGAGAATCAAGAGACACGGGGAGATTCCGCGGGGACGCTTTTTTCATACAGCACTTCGGGGGCGATATCGATTTCTCCGTCAAGCCATGTAGGCACACCGTAATCGATGTAGACATCCTTAAATACCTCAAGGTCGGCGAGCGGTGCAAACGCAGGTTTGGAGAGCAAAGGCGTGCAGTCGAATATCTTCGCTTCTCCTGTATTGAAGCGCACCCATAGCTTGTAATCGTTCATCGGGCGGACTCCGCAAAGCTTCAACATCGGCGCGGCATTTTCTGCATAAGCAATTCCGTTCTTTATAATCATCGGGATGCTCCTTTCCGAAACGTATCGTGGTTTATCGAAGAGGTTCTATTTTCCTGAAAGCAATTCCTTGCACGGCATGATTCCATGCTTCGTATAGCTCCTCTTCATGAATCAATGCCCAAGCCTGTACCAACTTTAATTGTTTTACGGGAAGACTTCCTGCGAGCAATTCGCCGTCTACTCCGACCGCGGCCTCATATTCCGCATAATAGACGTGAAAATGCGGCTTGTGATGTTGGTTGTTATCGTTGTATATCATCTTGATAACGATATTATAAAATCGGCACAACTCCGGCATGATACGACTCCTTCGAAACATTCTACTCTTATTTATATGTTAGCATATTTCGTTTCGATTGTCAACGGGAATTTTATTGCCTCTCCAAAATGGCGAGCAGCTTTGAAAAGTCCTCGGGAAGGGGACACTCGAAGCTCATGACCTCCCCCGTCCTCGGGTGGCGGAAGGTCAGGCGCTTTGCGTGGAGTGCCTGCCCGTGCAGAAGGGCGGCGTGCTCCTTTTCGAAACGGGTGTGCCCTCCGCCGTACAGCGTGTCGCCGAGCAGGGGATGCCCGAGCGATGCCATATGGACGCGGATCTGATGCGTGCGCCCCGTTTCGAGATGCAGCTTTAAGTAAGTGACGGCGCCGAAGTCGCCGATGACCTCATAATGCGTGACTGCGCGGCGGGCGGTGTGCGAGCCGTCTCGGATGACCGCCATTTTCTTGCGGTCGACGGGATGCCGCCCGACGGGGAGGTCGACCGTGCCCCGCTCGTCGCGGAACCCGCCGTTTGCCAGGGCGTGATATTCTCTTTCGATGTGATGCCCCTCAAGCTCGGCGGCGAGGGCGCGGTGCGCCGCGTCGTTTTTCGCCACAACGAGAAGACCGCTCGTGTCCTTGTCGATGCGGTGCACGATGCCGGGGCGGAGAACTCCGCCGATGCCCGACAGCTCCCCCTTGCAGTGATAGAGAAGCGCGTTGACGAGCGTCCCGTCGGGATTGCCCGCGGCGGGATGCACCACCATGCCCTTCGGCTTGTTGATGACGAGAATGTCCCCGTCCTCGTAAACGATGTCGAGAGGGATGTCCTCGGGGAGCGCTTCCGCTGGGACGGGCTCCGCCTCCGTGACGGAGATGACGTCTCCCGCGCGCACCTCATACCGCTTCGGAAGGCAAACGCTGTTCACGGTGACTTCCCCCGTCTCGATCCTCTTGACCGCCGCGGAGCGGGAAATCAAAGCGAGGCGGGAGACGGCAGCGTCCAGCCGTTCTCCCGCCTCGGTTTCGGATATGTGAAATATCATGTGTCCTGTTTTTCCTTCTTTTCGTGAAGAATGTCGAGGATGAGAGAGAGGACGAGCAGTCCCGCTCCCACGCAGACAAAAGAATCCGCACCGTTGAAGACGGCGAAGTGAATCAGACGGAAATCGATAAAATCGATCACGTACCCGAGCGCGATGCGGTCGATCATGTTGCCGATGCCCCCCGAGACGATCATCGAGAAGGCGACCGTCGCAAGCGTCGTGCGCGCGTAACCGAAAAAGAGGTAAAGCGCGATGCCGACGATGGCGACCGACGAGAGGATGAGAAAGACCCATCTCGCGTCCTTCATCATGCCGAAGGCGGCGCCCGTGTTCTCCACGTAGGTCAGGTGCAATACGTTCTCCCAAAGGGGGACGGTGTCGACGGGCATCAGATACCGTACGGCGAGAAGTTTCGTCAGCTGGTCGAGCGCGATCCCGCCGAGGATGATGCCGATCATCAGAAAATAGGTGCGAAGTGGCAGTTTTTTTATCATGGGGTTCCCCACTTTCTCGAATTTTCAGACGCCTGCGTCAGAGCGCGGGCAAAAACATCTGCGCGATGGCGATCAGAAGATAGGCGAGACTGAAAGACCAGTCGATCGGAGAGTCCTGCCCGATGTTGAACCGCACGAGGAGCGCCCGCACGGGGACGATAAACGGCTCGGTGATGATGGCGAGAAAATTCAAAAGGCGGCTGTCCTCGTCGAAGATGAAGAAGGACAGCAACATGCGAAGCAGCATAGCGAAGGAAACCGCGGACAGAAGCAGGTTGATTGTCCGCGCGAAAATATCGAGGATGACCAAGACGGCTCCTTTCCGTATTCAAAGAATGCGTGATTTATTTTTCGCTGACGTCGACGTCGCGGGGGGTGACGATATAGGTCGTCTGCGCCACCTGCTTGATCTCTCCGTCGGTCGAGTAGGTGACACCGTTCAGAAAGTCGAGCATACGGATGACCGACGCGCGGTCAAGCGCCTCGAGGTTCAGAACAACGGTGCAGCCCGCGAGCAGATAGTCGGCGATCGTGCTGACGTCGCCGAAGGAGTCGGGACGGACGACCTTCAGCTCAATGTTGTTTTCCGTTCCCGTTTTGATAGACGAGGCGACGGGCGTCGGCTCGGGCGCCGGCGCGGGGGTCTCTTCTCTCACGGGAGCGGCGGCGGTCTCGTCGTAATCCCGGAAGGAGATCTCCTCGGTCTGTTTTGCTTTTTCTTTCAGTTTGTCGGCCCATTTTTCAAACATTTTGTTTTCCTCCTTACCTGTGGACGAACAGACGGCGACCGACGCGCACGAGCGTCGAGCCCTCCTCCACCGCGACGCCGTAGCTGTCGCTCATTCCCATGGAGAGAACGGGGGAGTCGGTATCATAGCCGTATTGTTCACCGATGGTATCAAAAATTTTTTTGGTGATACGGAAATAGGGACGGGATGCCTCGGGATCCTCCGAGTACGGACCCATCGTCATGACGCCGCAGAGCGACAGGTGAGAAAATCCGCGCACCGCCTCGTAAAAGCGAAGCGCATCCTCGGGATCGATCCCGCTCTTGCTTTCTTCCTTCGCGCTGTTGATCTCGATCAGCACGGGCATCCGGATGCCGAGCGCGGCGGCGCGCCGTTCGATCTCCTCGGCAAGGGGAAGGGAGGAGAGGGAGTGGATCATCGCGGTGACGGGCAGGATGCTCTTGACCTTGTTCGTCTGCAAATGCCCGATCTCGTGCATCCGCACGTCGTACCCCGCCCCGTCGAGCAGGCGCTTTCTGCGAAGCACCTCCTGCGGTCGGTTTTCCGCCATGTCGCAGACACCGAGGGCGGCGAGGGCGAGAAGCTCCTCGTCCGATGCGCTCTTGGTCACGGCGACGAGCGTCACCTTGTCGTCCCGCCCCGCACTGTGGCGCAGGATGGTGTCGTTCACCGCCTCGAGATTTTCACGAAGATAAGAGAAGGATTCCATAATTTCCTCACGAGGGGACAATGCCTCATCATGTAGTATAGCCTATTATAGCATAAGAAAGGAAAAGATTTCAAGTCCTTTTGAAAAATATTTTCAAAGCGGCAAAAGAGAGTGCCAGAAAAGCCTTGATTTTGTGCCCGAAATGTGTTATACTGGTATCAATTTACAGCGTGCGGCAAACGGTACGGCAGGTCGCGGAAAGGAGCCCCATGCACGAAAAGATCACGGGCGCATCCTTGCCCGCCCCCCTCGCGCTCGCCTATCTCGGCGACGCGGTCTATTCTCTCTACGTCAGACGCCGCCTCATCGCGGGCGGATGCGAGAAGTCGGGAGAGCTAAACGAGGCGGCGCTCGGCTACGTGACCGCAGAGGCACAGGCGACGCTCATGCGGAGGATGGAGCCTCACCTCACGGAGGACGAGCACGACGTGTTCCGTCGCGCTTCGAATTCGAAGAAGCTCCGCCGCCCGAAACATGCGAGCGCGTCGGATTACCGCCTCGCCACGGGCTTTGAGGCGGTGCTCGGAATGCTCTTCTGGATCGGGGACACCCCCCGCATCGACGAGCTCTTACACGCCGCCGAAGAGGGCGCCCCGCAGGATGACGCAGAAATCAAAGAAAAGGAAGACTGACAATGATACGCAAGATCAAAGGTACGATGGACCTCTTTCCCGAGGATACGCTCCTCTTCCGCCATATCGAAGCCGTCATGAGAGAGGAGGCGGAGGCATACGGCTACGGCGAGATCCGCACGCCGATGTTCGAGAACACCGAGCTCTTCGTGCGCGGCGTCGGCGATACGACCGACGTGGTGCAGAAGGAAATGTATACCTTTGCCGACAGGGACGAGAACCGCTCGATCTCCCTTCGCCCCGAGGGCACGGCGTCGGTGGTGCGCGCCCTCATCGAGGACGGCAAGTGCTCCGAGCCGATGCCCCTCAAATACTATTATATTATCTCCTGTTTCCGCCACGAAAAACCGCAAGCGGGCCGCAGCCGCGAATTTTTCCAGTTCGGCACCGAGATGTTCGGCGCCGATACCCCCGCCGCCGATGCGACGGCGATCTCTCTCGCCGCGTCGGTGCTCCGCCGCCTCGGACTGTCGGACGTCAGACTGCATCTCAATTCCATCGGCTGTAAGCACTGCCGCCCGAATTACCGCGCCGCACTGGTGGAGCATTTCAGAGCGCACGAGGCGGAGCTTTGCGACACCTGTCACGAGCGCCTCGAAAAAAATCCTCTCCGCCTTCTCGATTGCAAGAATCCCGCCTGCCACGCCGTCGCCCTGACCGCGCCCCGCACGGTGGACTACCTGTGCGACGAGTGCCGCACGAAATTTGAAGGCTTGAAGGCATGTCTCGACGGCATGGGCATCCCCTATACCGTCGATCCCTCCATCGTCCGGGGACTCGATTATTACACGAATACCGTTTTCGAGTTTATCGCCGAGGGCATCGGCGCGCAGTCGACCGTCTGCGGCGGCGGGCGCTACGACGGACTCGTCGCCTCCCTCGGCGGTCCCGACCTTTCGGGCATCGGCTTCGGCATGGGGCTGACGCGCGTGATCCTCGCGATGAAGGAAAAGGGACTCTGCGATCTTCCCGCTCCCGCGCCGAAGGTGTATATCGCCGCGCTCGGCAGTCGCGCCGCTCTTCGCGCCGTCGTCATTACCGAGAGGCTCCGCCGCTCGGGCGTGTACGCCGAGTGCGACCTCGTCGGCAGAAGTCTGAAATCGCAGATGAAATACGCCGATAAGATCCACGCCGCCTATACGCTGATCCTCGGCGACAGCGAGATCGATACGGGACGCGCGAACCTCCGCAACATGGCGGACGGAACGCAGACCGAGGTCGATATTGACAACTTTGATTTCCATTGACCATAGTTTTCCCGCTTTTATCGCGCTTGTTTTCGCGAAAAGCGGGAAAATCCGAAAAAATGCGTGCTCGCCGCAAAAACGGTCGGCGGCGCATTTTTCTTTCCGCAAAAAAACGGAGGGTAACGCCATGAGCAAAGAGAAAAAAAGAATTCCGCCCGACAGATCCCTGTTTTTGCCCGTCAGCCCCGAGGACGTCAGGGCGCGCGGGTGGTCGGAGGTGGATTTTGTCTACGTGACGGGGGATGCGTATGTCGACCATCCCTCCTTCGGCGTCGCCATCATCGGCCGCGTCCTCGAGGCGGACGGCTTCCGCGTCGCCATCCTCTCCCAACCCGATTATAAGAGCACCGCGGACTTTACCCGCTTCGGCAGACCCCGCCTCGGCTTTCTCGTCACGGCGGGGAACATCGACTCCATGGTCGCGCACTATACCGTTTCGAAGAAAAAACGTTCTTACGATTATTACAGCCCCGGCGGTGTCATGGGGCGCCGCCCCGACCGCGCGCTGATCGTCTACTGTAACCGCATCCGCGAGGCATACGGCGACGTACCGATCCTCGTCGGCGGGTTGGAGGCATCTCTTCGCCGCTTCGCCCATTACGATTATTGGGACGATCGCGTCCGTCGGAGCATCCTTGTCGATTCCCGTGCCGACATCCTCATGTACGGCATGGGGGAGAACATCGTCCGCCGCCTTGCCGCACTTCTCGACCGCGGCGTCCCCGTGAAGAAGATCCGCGACGTCCGCGGTACCGTCTACCTCGGCAAGCGGGGGGACAAGGTGTTTTTCGACAGCGTGGAGGTCGGGGATTACGATACCCTGAAGACCGATAAGCGCGCGTATGCCGACGCCTTCCGCCTTCAATACATCAATACCGATTCGGTCGCGGGGCGCGCCGTGATCGAGTATTACGGCGATAAGATGCTCGTCGAGAATCCGCCGATGCCACCGCTCGAGAGGGAGGAGCTCGACCGCGTGTACGCGCTCCCCTACGTGAGGGATTATCATCCGGATTACGAGGCGCTCGGGGGCGTCCCCGCCATTACCGAGGTGAAGTTTTCCGTCACGCACAACCGCGGGTGCTTCGGCGCCTGCAACTTCTGCGCCATCGCCTTCCACCAAGGGCGCGAGGTCCGCTCCCGAAGCGAGGAGAGCGTCCTCGAAGAGGTGAAGAAGATCGTCGCCCTCCCCGATTTCAAGGGGTATATCCACGATGTCGGCGGTCCGACGGCGAATTTCCGCTATCCCTCCTGCGATCGGCAGAAGACCGAGGGCGTCTGCCCGCGGCGCAAGTGCCTCGCACCCACTCCTTGTAAAAATCTGAAGATCGACCACACCGAGTACGCGCATCTTCTCCGCGAGATCGAGAAGATCGAAGGGGTAAAACGGGTGTTCGTCCGCTCGGGCATCCGCTTTGATTATCTGATGTACGACCCCGACCGCACCTTCTTCCGTCAGCTCGTGACGCATCACGTCTCGGGACAGTTAAAGGTCGCGCCCGAGCATTGCTCCGACCACGCCCTCACCATGATGGGGAAGCCGTGCATCGCCGTCTTCGAGGCGTTCCGCGACGCGTACTTTTCCTATTGTAAAGAGGCGGGGCTTGAGCAGTATCTCGTCCCTTACCTCATGTCGAGCCATCCGGGAACCACCCCGGAGGATGCGATCACCATGGCGCTCTGGCTGAAAAAATGGGGCTACTCACCCGAGCAGGTGCAGGATTTCTATCCCACCCCGGGCACGATCTCTACCGTGATGTATTATACGGGCATCCACCCGATGACGGGAAAGAGCGTCTACGTTACCACCGACTACCACGAAAAACAGCTGCAACGCGCACTTCTCCAGTATGCAAAGCCCGAGAATCGCAACCTCGTGCGCGAGGCACTGCGAAGAGCGGGAAGAGAGGACCTCATCGGCAACGGACCCGAGTGTCTCGTCCGCCCCGCCTTCGGTCAGGGGGAGAGCATCCCCACCGCCGCCGAAAAACGCAAAGCAAACCTTGCAAAAACGAGAAAGAATTCAAAGAATACTTCCCATCCGAAGAAAAACACGGGCGCCCCGCCGCAAAGCGCGGGGAAAAAGAAGAGCAAGCTCGAGCGCGTCTTCGGAGACGACGCCGTGAGGATCCTGCGCGAGGCGGAGCGCATGAAGCGGGTGGGAAGCGCGAAACCGAAGAAACGTGACGCCACCCCTGCGAAGAAGAACGCCCCGAACCCCCACGCGCCGAAGAGGGATCCCCGCGGGAACTTCCCTCCCGCGAAAAAGGAAAAAAACGGAAAGAAAAAGAACGGATAGTAATTTTTACGAACGCACTTCGAGAAAAACGAGGGCAGAACGCCCGTTCGAAAAAGGGTATGCAAGATCCGCCGAAATGCACCCGCTTCCTGCAAAAAACGGAAAAGGATAGTTTTGAGTTTTCCACATTTTGCGATGTGGATATTGTGGAAAACTTGCCTGTCCGAGGGGGAAAACCACGGGATCTCCCCCTCCTTCGCGGCTTTCTCGAAGAAAGTTTTCCACAATACCCACAAATTCCGATGTGGAAAACTTTTTTTCACCCGCCCGTCAAGGGTTGCAAAAATGCGGGAATCGGAAAGAAAAAATCCCGTGATCTTCTCCGTTTTTCCCACCGCATCCCCGCCGCTTCGGGCGGCACATGAAAATATACATCCTAAAAAATACGAACCCCGCGCCGTCGGACGGAGGAAGAGCCATGCAAGAGCAAACAGAGAGAAAAACAAGATACCTACGGGCGAAGCGACGCCTCTTCGACATCGTGTACGGAGAGCGTCTGAATCCCGAGCAGAGGACTGCCGTCTTCACGACAAAGGGACCTCTTCTCGTCCTCGCGGGCGCGGGGAGCGGAAAGACGACGGTGCTCGTCCACCGCGTCGGCTATCTCATCAAGTACGGCAACGCCTATTTTGACGAGAGCCTGCCCGAGGATCTCTCGGACGGAATGCTCGCCGCGCTCGAGGCGGCGGCGTCCGAGCCTCCCGAGGTCATCCGCGAGATCCTGCCGCAGTTTATCGAGAAGCCCTGTCCCCCGTGGGCGGTGATGGCGATCACCTTCACGAACAAGGCGGCGCGCGAGATCCGCGAGCGGCTCGAGGAGAGCTTCGGCGATCCCGCCGTCACGGCAGAGATCACGGCGGGTACCTTCCATTCGGTCTCGGTGCGCATCCTGCGTCGCTTCGGCGAGCGGCTCGGCTACCGCGCGGGCTTCTCGATTTACGACACCGACGATAAAAAGCGCCTGCTTACCGCGTGTATGAAGGAGCTCGGTCTTGACGAGAAGGTCCTCTCGGTCAAGGCGGTGGCAAACGCCGTCAGCATGGCAAAGGACAGGCTCGAGACCCCGGAGGAGCTCACCCTCGGCGCCGACCCGCGCGAGCGGGACATCAGGCGCGTGTACGCCCGCTATCAGGAAAAGCTCATGGAGTATAACGCCGTCGATTTCGACGACATCATCATGCAGACGGTGCGCCTGCTCGAGCGGGACGAGGAGGTGCGGTCCTATTATCAGAATCGCTATCGCTACGTTCTCGTGGACGAGTATCAGGATACCAACTACGCGCAGTTTGTCCTGACGAAGCTCCTCTCGGATAAATATCGCAATCTCATGGTCGTCGGCGACGACGATCAGAGCATCTATCGCTTCCGCGGCGCGACGGTGGAGAACATTCTGAATTTCGATAAGACCTATCCCGACGCGACGGTCGTGAAGCTCGAGCAGAACTACCGCTCGACCGAATGCATTCTCGACGCGGCGAACGCCGTCATTTCGCACAACAGCGACCGCCATGAAAAAAAACTCTGGTGCGAGAAGGGGGAGGGCGAAAAGATCGTCGTCAAGGAGACGGAGGATCAGATCTCCGAGGGACGGTACATCGTCGATCGCATCACCCGCGCCGTCGCGGGCGGACGGCATTATTCGGATTTTGCCGTGCTTTATCGCGTCAACGAGATGGCGCGCTCACTCGAGGGCGCGTTCACGAAGAGCGGCGTCCCCTATCGGATCCTCGGCGGACAGCGCTTCTATGATAAAAAAGAGATCCGCGACATGCTCGCCTACCTTTCGCTCACCGCCTCGACCGACGACGACCTAAGGCTCAAGCGCATCATCAACGAGCCGAAGCGGAAGATCGGCGCCGCCACCGTGGACGCGGTGGAGAGCATCGCCCGCATGAACGGCATGTCGATGTATACCGTCATGTCCCGCGCCGACGAGTATATCGCCCTCGCCAAGAGCGCGGAAAAGCTCAAAGGCTTCGTTGCCCTGATCGACGGACTGCGAGAGAGGGAGATGAAGCCCTCCGAGCGCATCGAAGCCATCTTCGAGGAGAGCGGCTACCGCGCCATGCTGGAGGCGGAAGGCTTCGAGGGGGAGGGCAGGATCGACAGCGTGAAGGAATTCGTGTCTGCCGCCGCCGAGTACGAGGCGCGCTGTGAGGAGAATTCGGTCGTTCCCACCCTTCCGGACTTCCTCGAGGAGGTCTCCCTCGTCAGCGACGTGGATAAATACGACGAGACGGCGGACGCCGTCGTGCTGATGACCGTCCATTCGGCGAAGGGGCTCGAGTTTCCCGTCGTCTTCTTGGCAGGGATGGAGGACGGCGTTTTCCCGGGGGCGCAGAACCTCGGGGAGCGGGAGGAGATGAGCGAGGAGCGCCGTCTTGCCTACGTCGCCATCACCCGCGCAAAGGAAATGCTTTATATCACTCACGCAAAGTGCCGTATGATGTACGGTAAGACGGCGTATAACCCCCTGTCGGTCTTCGTAAGAGAGGAGATCCCGAAGGAGCTTCTCTCCGAAGAGGTACCGAAGGCGCCGCCCCCGCGCACCTATCCGCCCCACGCGGCGCGGGTCGGGCGGGAGGCACCCCGTCTCTCGGACGAGATGCGCCGCCGCCCCGATATGGCGCCCCGCCCGAGGGGAGCGGGGAACTTCGGCATCGAAAAATTCCCCGTCGGCACGCGGGTCCTGCACCCCCTGCTCGGGGAGGGAACCATCCTTTCCGCAAAGGATATGGGAGGCGATGTTTTGTACGGCGTCCGCTTCGCCGACGGGACGGAAAAGAAGCTGATGGCGACCTTTGCCAAGATGAAAAAGCTGTAAACGAAAAGAAAGGTTACCATATCGTGAAAAGATGCTGTATATTTGATATGGACGGCACGGTGCTGAACACGTTGCCGAGCATCACGTTCTTTATGGATCGCACGCTCGCCCGTCACGGACTTTCCCCGATCGGGGAGGAGAATTGCCGCCGCTTCGTCGGCAACGGCGCACACATCCTCGTCGAGCGCGTGTTCGATTTCCTCGGACTGGACAAAGGAGATACCGCGCTCTTCGAGACGATCTATCGGGATTATAAGGAGAGCTACGACGCCGATCCGCTCTATCTGACGGAGCCGTACCCCGGGATCCTCCCCCTTCTGTCCTCTCTCAAAGAGGCGGGGATCGCCGTCGGCATCGTGTCGAATAAGCCGCATACCGCCGTCCTCCCCCTCGCCCGCCACTTCTTCGGCGACCTTGCCGCGGAGGTGCGGGGGGCGCTCGACGGCGTCCCGCTGAAGCCCGATCCGACCGCCGTGCGGGAGGTCATGCACCGCCTCGGAAGCACGGAGCACGCGACCGCCTATATCGGGGACAGTGAGGTGGATGTCGCGACGGGGCGCGCCCTCGGTGCCGCTCGGACGGTCGGCGTGCTCTGGGGCTTTCGGGAGAGGGAAGCGCTTACGGGCGCCGACCTCCTCGTCTCGCGCGCGGAAGAGCTCCTTCCCGTGGCGCTCTCCCTTCCTTTGTGAAAGATATACAAAACGCGCGCGTGCAATTTGACAAAGAAAGAAAATATTTTGAAAAAAGGCGGAGGGACATGCCACTCCGCCTTTACTTTTGTTTTCGGGCGTGTTAGAATAAAAACAAAACGATTTCGGATAAGGAGACCCGAGGAATGAAACGATCTCGCTTGCTCGTAGCTTTGCTATTTTCGCTTTTGACGCTCACGCTGTTTTTGTTTTGCGCGTGCGCGCCCTCCGATAACGGAGGCGGCGGGGAGGAGGAGAAGACCTACCGCGTGATGCTCACCGTTCCCGAGGGCGCGACCGTCCTCGGCAAGAACCCCGTCGAGGTGAAGGAGGGCGGCAGCGTCACCTTCCGCATCACCATCGGAAAGGAATATGTGTTCACGGGCGTGAGCGACGGCGACTACGACCCCGCGAACGGGACGCTGACCGTCTCGGACGTCAGGGAAAAGAAAAATATCACGCTCTCCCTTCTTCACGTCGGCTACGACACGACCGAATCCTACTACTATTTCTTTAGAGGGACCGAAAAGGATACGACGAGCGTCGACAGTGACCAGTCGCTCTTTGCGGGAACCGAGATCACCGTGCGCGCAGGGGACGAGAGCCGCCTGTTCGCGGGCTGGTCCTTCTCGAGGCTCGGCGCCGATTCCTCGGTCATCGTCTCGAAGGAGAGGGAATTCACCTTCCGCCTCTCCCCCGACCTCGCGGTCGGTAAGACGGTGACGCTCTACGCCAATTATACCGATACCAACCGCCTCTACTATGACGCGAACGGGGGTACGGTCGACCGCTCGTCGACGAACATCACGGAGGGGATGCGGGAGGACACGCAGAGCAACCCGCTCTACTATACGGCGACCGTCTCGGGCTCCTCGGTGCTCGTCGTGTTGAAGCAGGAGTATCTCGACTATTGCGAGAGCGCTTCCGCCTTCTGGGACGACGGCACCTTCCGCCGCGAGGGCTATCTTCTGAAGGAATACAATACGAAGCCGGACGGCAGCGGGGAGGCGTACAGCCCGGGCTCCAAGGTGTATCACGTGACGGGGGACGGCTCCTATCTTACTCTCTATTGCATTTGGGAAAAATGCGCGGATGCCTCCCTCTTCACCGTCGAGAACACGACCTATGCCGCCCCCGTGGATTGGAGCAACATCCCCGAATGGTGTGAGCGCGGCGTGAAGATCACGGGCTATACGGGGTCGCTCGGCACGCTCGCCATCCCCGAGACCATCGGCGGAAAGAAGGTCATCGGCATCGGTGCGGGCGCCTTCGTGAACGCCTCCTTCGATACGCTCCTTCTCCCGCGCACGCTCGAATTCGTCGAGGACGGCGCCTTCGTCGGCTGCTCCTCCCTCACGACGCTCTATTTCCCCGACAGCATCTATTCGATCAAAAACGAGGCGTTCGATACCGCCACCTATCGGAATTTCCGTCACTTCATCGTCAACGCGACGATGGCGCCCCGCCTTTCACAGACCGGATGGGGCGGTATGTCGATCAAACTCTCCCGCCTCCTCGCGAGCGGGGATATGAACCGCATCGTGATCGTCGCGGGCTCCTCCTCGTATCAGGGACTCGGCACCGCGTATCTCGAGCGTCTGCTCGATAACCGCTATCGCGTCGTCAATTTCGGCACTGCGAGAACGATGAACGGCGCCTTCCTCCTCGAGGCGATCGCGCCATACGTCCACGCGGGCGATACCGTCCTCTTTGCTCCCGAGAACAGTACCTATATGATGGGTGAGAGGGAGCTGTACTGGAAGACCGTCTACCTGACCGAGGGTATGTATAACCTTTGGCGCAACGTCGATATCTCGAAGTATACGAACGTTTTCGACGCCTTCACCGATTACAATCAGAATCATAACCGCTATCAAAATCCCCCGAAGACCTATGAATCGGTGGTAAAGCGCGAGTCCGCCGGGAGGGAGTCCATGGATCGGTACGGTGACTGTCAGGATGCGAGACGCGCGTCCTATTGCGGAGAGAGCAGCCAGCAGTATTACGACACCTACTACGTCACCATGAACGAACGCTATAAGTCGAAGGACGAAGGAGATTGGAAGGACGCCGGCAATCAGGAGGCAAACAAGGATTACAAAGACCCGAACAACAAGACGTGGGCATCGATCACCGACGCCTACTTCGTCGAGAGCATGAATCACGCCATCCGCAGCGTCAAGGAAAAGGGAGCGGGTGTGTACTTCTCCTTCTGTCCCGTCGACGCGGATAAGCTCGTCGACGAGGCGAGAGACATCACGCACTTCGCCGCCTACGACAAGATGATCGCCGACACCTACGAGTTTGACGGCGTTGTCGGCGCTTCGGTCGATTACGTGATGGCGCATAAATATTTTTACGACAACGCCTTCCATCCGAACGACTACGGCAGGACCTACCGCACCTACACTCTCTATCGGGATCTTTGCGTGGTTCTCGGGATTTCCTCCTCCCACGGCATGAGAGACGTCGGTACGGACTTCGCCGGGTGCCTGTTTGAGTCGGGGGAGATGACCCCGCCCGATATTTTCCGAGGTGAATCATGATCTTTTATACGGTTCCATACGTGCTCGCGGCATTTCTTCTGATGCTTGCTTTGCATATTGCCGCTCTGCTTTTCCACGACCCTGTCGGGAAAATTCTGTCTTATGTAAATATAGGTTTGCATATCCTCTTCGCGCTTCTGCTCCTTCTCGGAAAGGTGCCGCTCGAGGAGTCGGTGCTCCTCTATATGATCTCGGTCACGGTCTATCTCTTCGGAGGTGCGCTATCCGCATGCATCGGCGCAAGCAAAGCGGGAAGTGAGCCCGACGCCGATGCCGCAGAGGAGAGCGGGGAAGCCCCCGATCGTTCCTCCGATGGGAAGGCGGCGTCCGTGATGTCCCCGACCCCCGCTCCCGACGGAAAGGAGGACACGGCACATGACCTTTAATTCATGGGAATTTCTGATCTTCTATCCCGTCGTTCTTCTTCTGTGGTTCACCCTACCGAAGGTGTGCCGCCGCCCGATGCTCCTTGTTGCAAGCTATTTCTTCTATATATGTTATCAGGCGGAGCTCGTCTTTCTGATCTTCGCGACCACCCTCATTTCGTGGGGCGCGTCCTTCCTCATCGAGCGGAGTCAAAATCGGAAGATGCGCCGCGCCGCGCTTGCCGTGACGCTGATCGTCTGTCTCGGCGTGCTCTTCTTCTATAAGTATTTCAACTTCTTCACGGGCACGGTGTGCGGGCTGATCTCACTCTTCGGCGGGACGGCGGAGCCGATCGTCCTCGACCTCATCCTGCCGGTCGGCATTTCCTTCTATACCTTCCAGACGCTCTCGTACGTGATCGACGTCTATCGCGGGGACATCCGCACCGAGAAGAATTTCTTTTGGTACGCGCTCTACGTTTCCTTCTTCCCGCAGCTTGTCGCCGGACCGATCGAGCGTCCCGAAAATCTCCTTCCGCAGCTGAAGGAAGACCATGCGTGGACCCGTGACGACGCCCTGAAAGGGGCGAAGCATATGCTCCTCGGCTTTTTCAAGAAGGTTGTCGTGGCGGATACCGTCTCGGTTTATGTCGACGCCGTCTACAATCAGCCGTCGGGCGCGACGGGGCTCGGCGTCGTTCTCGCGACCCTTCTCTTCGCCGTGCAGATCTATTGCGATTTCTCGGGCTATACCGACATCGCCATCGGTTGCGCGCGCGTCATGGGCATCCGCCTGATGAAGAATTTTGACCACCCGTATACCGCCGCCTCGATCCGCGAATTCTGGGCGAGATGGCACATCTCCCTTTCCACGTGGTTCAGAGATTATCTCTATATCCCCCTCGGGGGCAGTCGGTGCAAGAAGTGGCGTCATATGATGAACCTCTTCATCGTCTTCCTCGTTTCGGGACTCTGGCACGGCGCGAACCTGACCTATGTCGTCTGGGGCGCCGTTCACGGGCTCTATCAGGTGGCGGGAGCGCTCACGCGTCCCGCGCGTGACCGTCTGCTCACCCGCGTCGGACTTTCGGAGCGCTCGGCGGGTGTGCTCGCGGTACGCAGATGCATCACCTTCCTTCTCGTTTCCTTCGCGTGGATCTTCTTCCGCGCGGGGAGCATTGCCGACGCGGGCGTTCTGATCGCCGCGCTCTTCACGGGCTGGTCGGCGGCGCCCGCCGCCGTGCTCTCGGGCATGGGACTGACTCTCGTGCGGATCCTGACGGTCCTCCTTTCGATCCTTGTGCTCATTCTTCTCGACCGTCTTCTGACCCACGGTGACGAGGCGGACGGCTCCGCCCTGTACGTGAGGCGCGGGGGCTATGTGTATCTTGTGTGGATCATCGCCTTCGCATGGGCGCTTTTGCTCTCGAAAGGGATGGAGAGTACCTTCATCTACTTTCAGTTTTGATCGAAAAGCCGATAGGAAAGGAAGAAAAGATGAAAAAACGAATCGGAAAAACCGTCGGCTGTGTCCTCTTGGCTCTGCTTTTGCTCGCATCTCCCGCACTGATCGTGGCGGGCGTCGTGTTCTTTGTCCCTCCCCAGTACGGCGATACCTTCCTCGGTGAGCTGGATGAGAAGTACGACCGCCTCACGGGACTCGAGGGGGAGAAGCTCATCGTCGTCGGCGGCTCCTCGGTCGCCTTCGGCTATGACAGCGCGCTTCTCGAGGAATACACGGAACGCGAGGTCGTGAACTTCGGGCTTTACGCCGCCCTCGGCACCAAGCTGATGATGGACCTCTCCCGCGCCGGCATCGGACGCGGCGACGTCGTGCTCCTCGCGCCCGAGCTCGATCCCGAGACGCTCTCCCTCTACTTCAACGCGGAGAGCACGTGGCAGGCGGCGGAAGGGAATTTCTCGATGCTCCGCACCCTCCCGATGAACAACAAGATGTCCCTTCTCGGCTCGGCGTTCTCCTACGCGGAGGATAAGCTCGGCTACTTCCTCGGGAACAACGCCCCGAAGCCGAGCGGCGTCTATTCCGCCTCGAGCTTCAACAAATACGGCGACATCGACTATCCGCGGGAGCAAAACGAAATGCTCTCCTACTACGATAAGAATAAGCTCATCACCCTGTCGCCCGACATCTTCTCGAAAGATTTTGTAGATTATGTAAATGATTATGTGCAATTTTGCAAGAGCAAGGGCGCGACGGTCTATTTCACCTATTGCCCGATGAATTCCTCGGCACTCTCCGATGAGACCTCGGAGGAGACGATCGCCGCGATGGAGGACTATCTCGAGCGATCGCTTGCCTGCACGATCCTCGGCAGGGCAGAGGACGCGATCTTCGAGGCGGGCTACTTCTATGACACGAACTTCCATCTCAACGACGCGGGCGTGATCGCACACACCGCGAGGGTCGTGCGCGACCTGCTCTTTGAGCTCGAGATCCCGACCTACGTCGCGATCGACGTTCCCCCCGCACCCGCCCTTCCGCACAAGGATACGCAGCTTGTCCTGAAGGACGAGAACGAGGTGTACTTCACCTTCCGCGCCGAGGAAGACGGGAGCTATACCGTTACGGGACTCTCCGATCTCGGTAAGACGATGCGGGAGCTGACCCTGCCCCGCGCGTATGAGAACCGCCGCGTTCTCGCCGTCGCGGAGGGCGCCTTCGCCGAAGGCTGCCTGACCTCCCTCCGTCTTCCCGCCCTCGAAGGAGATACCGTCCAATTCCAATTTGAGAACGGCGCCTTCCGCGGCGCGGACGCCCTCACCGATCTTTGGCTCTTCGAGCCGGATGCGACGGCGGTCCTCCCGCCGAGCGACTTCGTCGGCGTAGCCACGGGCTTTTGCGTCCATATCCCCGCGGAGAGCTACTACGCCTCGGATTACAACTGGTCCTCCCTCGGTCTCACCTTCCGCTACGACGCGGAGAAGTAACAAAGGAATGCCGGCAGAGCCGACCCTCTTGCAACAGCGTAGCGCTCCGCTCCGCATTCATAAGGGGTGAAAAATAAAGATGCTATAGGATCGGCAATTTATCGTTGGGAGATCAAAGCATATTTTTCGATAATTTGCCGATATCGGCAAGTTATCGAAAAAGCAAAAAACGAAAACCGCAACAAAAGTACCGTCCGAGAAACCCGGTACTTTTGTTGCGGTTATTTTTTATCCCTTTTTCAAGGCACTTATTATTGCCGGGGATTGCTTTTCATTCTTTTGTCCGGCATTTGATAAGTGCCATTTTCTTTTCCTCCGAAAGTAACTATAAAAGTGCGGTAGATCGGATCGACACACAAAAAACGTAGCCCGGTATCGTCAATATAACCGCGAAAATAAAACAGTCTAAATCGAATCGATCGATTTAGACTGCGGTTTGGTGACTCGTGGCGGAATCGAACCGCCGTTACAGCCGTGAAAGGGCCGTGTCTTAACCTCTTGACCAACGAGCCGAATGGTAGCGGAAGTCGGATTTGAACCAACGACCTGCCGGGTATGAACCGGACGCTCTAGCCAACTGAGCTATTCCGCCATAGCAAAAATCGAGGATAGCCTCAAACCTTGCTGAAACATTATATCACGACAGAGGGGAAAAGTCAAGATGTTTTGCAAAGATTTTCGGATTTTTGGCGATTTTTCTTTTTTTGAAGAGGAGACGGACGAAATTTTGCAACTTCGGGAACAAAAAAATTCGTATTTTGCTCGAAAATCGCGTCAAACTCCTTGACAAAGACGGTTTTCGGGGGTATAATATTCATAATTTATATTTAGGAAAGGTTTCGCCGCATACGGCGAGATGGTGCTTCATATGGAAAGAGTGTATAATTTCTCCGCAGGCCCCTCCATGCTTCCGCTCGAAGTTCTGAAAACCGCAAGGGAAGAGCTCTTGTGCTACGGGGATTCGGGCATGTCCGTGATGGAGATGAGCCACCGATCGCCCGAATTTGAGGAAATTCTGAAAGGCGCCGAGGATTCTCTGCGCACGCTGATGGGGATTCCCGCGAATTACCGCATCCTCTTTTTGCAGGGAGGCGCCTCGACCCAGTTTGCCTCCGTGCCGCTGAACCTTCTCTCCGAGCATAAGTGCGCCGACTACATCATCTCGGGACAATTCTCGAAGAAGGCGTACATGGAGGCGAAAAAGTACGGCGACATCGCCATCGCGGCATCCTCCGCGGGTGCGACACCGACCTTTTCCACCGTCCCCGAGGTCAAACGCTCGGATTTTCGCCCCGATGCGGATTATGTCCATATTTGCTTCAATAATACCATCTACGGCACAAAATATCATTATATTCCCGATACGGGCAACATTCCGCTCGTCGCCGATATGTCCTCCTGCATCCTCTCCGAGCCGATCGATGTCTCGAAATTCGGTTTGATTTACGCGGGCGCGCAGAAGAATGTCGCCCCCGCGGGTCTGACCATCGTCATCGTGCGGGACGATCTGATCGGCAATGCCCGCCCCGATACTCCCGCCATGCTCGACTATAAGCTTATGGCGGAGAACGACTCGATGTATAACACCCCGCCTTGCTTCTGCATCTATATGGCGAAGCTCGTTTTCGAATGGATCCTTTCCATCGGCGGACTCGATGAAATGAAGCGCCGCAATGAGAGAAAGGCAAGCCTTCTCTATGACTATCTCGACAGCCAGAGCTATTATACCGCTCCCGTGGATAAGAAATGCCGCTCGATGATGAACGTCGTCTTCGTGACGGGAGATGCCGAGCTCGATAAGAAATTTGCAAAGGAAGCCTCCGAGGCAGGGCTTCGGAACCTGAAAGGACATCGCTCGGTCGGCGGAATGCGTGCCTCCATCTACAACGCCATGCCGTATGAGGGCGTGGAGAAGCTCGTCGCCTTCATGAAGCGCTTCGCACTCGAAAACCCGCGTTTCGACGCATGACCGATACGGAAGGAGACTGACTATGAAAAAGATCCTGACCCTGAACCCGATCGCCAAAGTCGGGCTTGACCTTCTCGACCCGCACGCCTACACCGTCGGCGATTCGGTCGCCGATCCGGATGCGATCCTCGTCCGCTCCGCGGGAATGCATGAGATGCAATTTCCCGAGAGCCTTCTCGCCGTCGCGCGCGCAGGCGCGGGCGTCAACAATATCCCCCTCGATACGCTCGCGGAGAAGGGCGTCGTCGTCTTCAATACCCCGGGCGCCAACGCCAACGGCGTGAAGGAGCTGACCGTCGCCGCCCTCATCCTCGCATCCCGTGATATTGTCGGCGGTACCGAGTGGGCGGAAACGCAGAAAGACAATCCCGACGTCGTAAAAACGGTAGAAAAATGCAAAGCAAAGTTTGCAGGACATGAGATCTACGGCAAAACGCTCGGCGTGATCGGACTCGGTGCCATCGGCGGACCGGTCGCAAACGCGGCACAAAAACTCGGTATGAAGGTCATCGGCTTCGACCCCCTTCTCACCGTAAAGGCGGCGTGGGGACTCTCCGAGACCGTGGCACGCGCCGAAAGCTATGAAGAAATTTACGCAAAATCGGACTACATCACCCTGCACGTTCCCGCTACCGCCGACACCCGTGGCATGATCTGTCGGAACACCATCGCCAAGATGAAGGACGGCGTCAGGATCCTGAACCTTGCCCGCGCCGACCTCGTGGTCGCGGAGGACATCAAGGAGGCGCTCGCCTCGGGGAAGGTCGCGTCCTACGTCACCGATTTTCCGACGCCCGAGACTCTCGGCGTCCGCGGCATCCTGAACATCCCGCACCTCGGCGCTTCGACCGAGGAGAGCGAGGACAATTGCGCCGTGATGGCGGCGGAGGAGCTCAAGGAATTCCTTGAAACGGGAAATATCAAGAACTCCGTCAACTATCCGAAGGTCGCCCTCCCGTACTCGGGCGCGGCGCGCATCTGCCTCTGCCATAAGAACCTTGCGGGTATGCTCTCGGGCATCACCGCCGCCGTCTCGGGCGCGGGCATCAACATCGAGAACCTCTCGAACGGCTCGCGCGGCGACTATGCCTATACGATTTTGGAGCTCCTCGGAGAGGTCCCGCCCGCCGTCACGAAAGCGCTCCGCGCGCTCGACGGCATGATCCGCGTGAGAGTGATCGACGCACCGAAGGATCTGCTTTCAGCCAACGCTTCCGCAGAAGCTTGATTGAAATTCGGAACGGGCGGTTGCCTTTGCGGAGAATCGGCAAAAACAAAATCAAGCCGGTTTCATGCCTTACCGATTGCCCCCGTATGGCAAGATGTCGCCCGGCTCGTATGTTCTTTCTTCGCGGTTGCCGCAAACGGACGGTAAAGCTCCGATTGCGGCACCGCCATTTTTTTGCCGCGGTTGCAATTTTTTGCTTTTTAAAAGAAAAATAAAAAATAAAAAATAATAAAAAATTTTGCGAAAATGTTTGCAATTCGGGGAAAAATGTGCTATACTATCAAAGTTAGAAAAAAATACCTGTATTTTCAGGCGTGAAGAGGAATTCGGAGTTATATGAAGCGTACGGATTTGAGAAACATCGCCATCATCGCCCACGTCGACCACGGCAAGACCACGCTCGTGGACGAGATGCTTCGTCAGGGCGGTATCTACCGCGAGAATCAGGAGATGGAAGAGCGGGTCATGGACTCGAACGATCTCGAGCGTGAGCGCGGCATCACCATTCTCGCAAAGAACACCGCCATTCATTATAAGGGCGTAAAGATCAACGTCGTCGACACCCCGGGACACGCCGACTTCGGCGGTGAGGTCGAGCGGATTTTGAAGATGGTCAACGGCGTTATTCTGCTCGTGGACGCGGCGGAGGGACCCATGCCCCAGACGCGCTTCGTTCTCGAGAAGGCACTCGCCCTCAATCATCGCGTCATCGTCGTCGTGAATAAGATCGACCGTCCCGACGCCCGTCTCGACGAGATCGGCGATGAAGTGCTCGAGCTTCTGCTCGAGTTAAACGCGACGAACGAGCAGCTCGACTCCCCGATGCTCTTCTGCTCGGGCAGAGCGGGCACGGCGTCCTTTGACCCCCATCAGCCGGGCAAGGATCTGACCCCCCTTCTCGATACCATTCTCGAATACATGCCCGCCCCCGAGGGGGATGAGGAAGGACCTCTTCAGCTCCTCGTCTCCTCCATTGACTATAACGATTTCGTCGGACGCATCGGCATCGGACGCATCGAGCGGGGCGTTTTGAAGCAGGGGCAGAACGTTGCCATCTGCAACTATCACGATCAAGGGAAATCCCATCCCGGTAAGATCGTCTCGATCTATCAGTTCGACGGCTTGAAGCGTGTGCAGGTTCCCGAGGCGACCGTCGGCGACATCGTGTGCTTCTCGGGCTGTGAGGACATCACCATCGGCGATACCATCTGCTCTCCCGCCAAGGTCGAGCCCCTTGAATTCGTCAAGGTCGGCGAGCCGACGATGGAAATGACCATCTCGGTCAACGACTCTCCCTTCGCGGGCAAGGAAGGAAAATTCGTGACCTCCCGCCACCTGCGTGCAAGACTCTATAAAGAGCTTTTGAAGGACGTCTCCCTTCGCGTCAGCGACGGCGACACGACCGACAGCTTCAAGGTCGCGGGCAGAGGCGAGATGCACCTCTCCATCCTGATCGAGACCATGCGCCGCGAGGGCTACGAGCTCTGCTGCTCCAACCCGCGCGTGCTCTACCACGAGATCGACGGCGTGAAGTGCGAGCCGATTGAGGACGTGATCATCGACGTGCCCGAAGAGTACGTCGGCTCCGTTATGGAGAAGCTCGGCGCGAGAAAGGGTACGCTCGTCGATATGCAGCTTCACGGCAAGAGACAGAAGCTCTTTTATAACATCCCGACGAGATGTCTCTTCGGCTACCGCAGCGAGCTTCTGACCGATACCCGCGGCGAGGGTCTGATCTCCACGATCTTCGCGGGCTACGAGCCCTTCCGCGGTGAGATCAAGACCCGCTTCACCTCCTCCCTCGTCGCGTCCGAGACGGGCATTGCCACGACCTACGGACTCTACCAGTCGCAGGACAGAGGTCCCCTCTTCATCGGACCCGCCACTCCCGTGTACGCGGGCATGATCGTCGGCGAGAATCCGAAACCCGACGACATCGAGGTCAACGTCTGCAAGGAAAAGCACCTGACCGCCGTCCGTTCCTCGGGCGCGGACGAAAAGCTGACGCTCATCACGCCGATCCAGCTCTCCCTCGAGGAAGCCATCGAGTTTATCGCGGACGACGAGCTGATCGAGGTCACGCCGAAGAGCATCCGCCTGCGCAAGTCGATCCTCGACCTCGCGACGAGAAAGCGCCTGCAAGCGCAGAAGCGCGCCGCCCTGAAAGAGCAGGGAAAATAAAATTTCCTCTTGACAAAAGGAAGCTCGGCGCATATAATAGAAATGAAATACAAGTGACGGTTTCTTTGGGGATTGGTGAAATTCCATACCGGCAGTAAAGTCTGCGAGGCGATATGCCTGACGGGGTGTGACTCCCCGACCGACGGTAAAGTCCGGAAGAGAAAAGAAACGGCGCCCGCTCCGCTCGTTTTGCGGGGCGACACCATACTTTTTGTGAAAATATCCCCGCGTGCCCGTTTTCGGTGCCGCGGGGATTTTTCTCGGAAACCGCTCGGAAAAGAGGGGTTATGAAAACTTCGAACAGCAAAAACAAAAACAGAAAGCTCACGGAGACCGCCGTCGGCATCGCGATGTTTGCGGCGCTCGCCTACGGCGTGACCTTCGTCTTTCGGCTTCCCGTGTCCTTTCTGACCTTTGACGCAAAGGATGCGGTCATCACCGTCGCTTCCTTTGTCTACGGCCCGATCGCGGGGGTCGTCATGTCGCTTCTCACCGCCTTGCTCGAACTTGTCACCGTCAGCGGTACGGGTCTTTACGGCTTTGTCATGAACTTCGTCTCCTCGGCAATTTTCGCCGCTACCGCGTCGGGGATCTATCGGCTGTGGCGCAATCCGCGCGGCGCGGTGCTCGGGCCGATCCTCGCGGTGTTCACCATGACGGACGCCATGCTCCTCATGAACCTGTGGATCACACCGATTTACATGGGGGTCTCGGGGGAAGAGGTCGCCGCCCTGATCCCCACCCTCTTCTTTCCCTTCAACCTCGCAAAGGGACTGCTGAACGCCGCCCTTGCCATGCTGCTCTATAAGCCCCTGTCGGTCGCCCTGTCCCGCGCGGGACTCGTCGGACGCGGGGAAGAGAAGAAGTCCTTCTCATGGAACCGCACGACGCTCCTCATCTCCCTCGCCGCCCTCCTCATGATCGCCGTCGCCGTCACCCTCTTCCTTCTCTTGAAGAAATAAAAGAAGAAAAACATGCCGCAAGGAATAAAAAAAGAAGAAAGCCCGAGCGGTGCCTTCCCGTCGGTCAAAACCGCTTTCGAAAATCGAGAATACAAACATAAAATTATCTCAAAACCGCGCAAAAATCTTCCGAAAGACTATCCGATAAAACAAAAAACAAGCTGCCGCAAACAGGTATTTCAAAAACCGAAAAGCGGCAGACCTTTTTGTATATATTTATTTACAATCCATGCTTAAAAATCTTGAAGACCGGGCGTTTTTGGGCGGGAGAAGATCTCCTCCGGGATGCCCTCCTCGGCGATGAAGAGCGCGCGGACGATGCCAAAAGAAGAAAGACAATAAAAACAAAAATGAGAGGGGAGGAGCTTGAAAGAAATGTATACGAAGCAGTACGGAAGGAAAGAGATAATGTGCCGTAATGAGCCGACATCATTTTTTATTCATATGCGTGAGGTAAAAAGAATTCCGGTATTCCGAAGGCGTTTTGCCCGTATGGTATTTGAAAAAATGAAGAAAAGTATTGGTATCCGTGAATTCAAGCGAGGCACCGATTTCTTTGATTGATAAATTGGTATTTACCAATAGCCCTTTGGCTTTTTCTACTACAAAATCCGTGACGATTTGTTTCATGTTTTTTCCGTATTCTGTTTTCATAAGACGAGATAAATGATCGACGCTGTAACGAAAATTTCTCGCAATTTCCGTGATCTTGAGCTTGGGAGAAGAGTTGATTCTTACCCATTCAATAATATCTTTTGTCAGTTTCTTTTGGTTTTCATCACCGAGCGTCTGCGAATTGTTCATCAGAAGTTGTGTCAGCAGCAATTCCGTCATCACCGAAAAGGCGTTTGCTTTGTGAGCGCAATGAAGCATTTCTCTGAAGATATAGTCTTGTTTTATTCCCGAAAACAGGAATTTTCCGTTTGTGAGGATTTCCATGTTCTTTATGAAAAAATGCACCCAATAAAAGGATGTTTTCCCTTCGCTCGCTTTATATCCTTTGTGATTCACACCCGGTTTCAAAATGATCATATCGCCCTTTTCAAGCTCGTACAGAATGTTATTTTCTTCAATAAAGATCGTGCCGGAAACCACATATATAATTTCGTAGGTGACTTCTGTGATGCTCGGATGGATCCAGCTTGATGTTGTTTCAAACAGTCCCATGCCGTTAAAACGAATATAATTATCGTTGAAGACTAACATGTCGGATTTTTTCACCTCTTATCGATAAATTGCATTGCAATTCCTTATGTTTGATTATATAATAAAACTATCGAAATTGCAATAAACAAGGAGAAACTCGAATGAAAAATATCAGTTATCGCAATGTGGACATTACCGGCGGTTTTTGGAAACGGAAGCAGGAAACAAATCGAAAAATCACAGCAAAAGCGATTTATGATCGCTTTTATGACACGGGGAGAATTGCCGCCTTTCGGATGGATTGGAAGGAAGGAGATCCGAATCGCCCTCATATTTTTTGGGATTCCGACATTGCAAAATGGATAGAAGGTACCGCTGCCATTCTCGACAAAGAAAATATCGGCGAATTCGAAGAAAAGATTGAATGGCTGATTGACAGAATTGAAGAAAACCAACGGTCTGACGGTTATTTTAATATTTATTTTATCCTTTTCGGAGAAGACAAGCGCTTTACGGACAGAAGCTGTCACGAGCTTTACTGCCTCGGTCACTTGATTGAAGCGGCGGTAGAATATTATCTCGTAACCGGCAGGAAAAGATTCCTGAATTTGATGAAAAAATACGTAGATCTGGTATATGACGTTTTTTATGTACATGACAGTGCCGGATTTTCTACCCCGGGTCATGAAGAAATAGAGCTTGCATTATTGAAGCTCTATCGGATAACCAAAGACAAAAAAGACTTGGATCTCGCCATGTATTTTATCGATAAACGCGGAAACAATCGGAAAGACAAGACACACAGCGACCGATTCTTTATGAATTACGGGCAGTCCCATCTCCCTGTTCGAAAACAGGTTACGGCCGAAGGACATGCCGTGAGAGCGTTGTACCTATTTACGGCAATGGCAGACGCGGCGATAGAAACGGGAGATCCGACACTTAGGACTGCTTGTGAAAAACTGTTCGATAATATTACGGGAAAAAGAATGTATATCACGGGCGGCATCGGACAGACGCATAACGGCGAGGCGTTTTCGATCGACTATTTTCTTCCGAATGAGACCGCTTATACCGAAACCTGCGCGTCGATTGCTATGGTTTTCTTCTGCCAAAGAATGTTGGAACTGACGGGAAATTCAAAATATGCCGATATCATAGAGAAGGAAATTTATAACGGCGCAATTTCGGGGGTCTCTTTGGACGGCAGGAAATTCTTCTATACGAATCCCCTGTCGATTCATATCGATAATCGCAACAAAGAGCAAAGCACCGATCTTCGGGATTGGTTCCCGTCGACGCAAAGGGCGGAAGTCTTTAACTGCTCTTGTTGCCCGCCTAACCTTCTTCGTTTCATAGCCATGATTGGGGACAATATTTACGGTGTAGACGATGACGTGTATTATGTCCATCAATTTATCGACAGCAAAACCGACAAAATATCCGTAACTACGGATTTTCCCAACAGCTCCGCCGTTGAAATATGTACCGATGCAAAAGAACTCCGTGTCAGAATACCTGCGTGGTGTAGCAATTTTTCATGTAATCGGCAGTATACCATCGAAGAGGGGTATGCTGTTATCACCGACACGACAGGAAAAATAGAGATCAACCTGAATATGACCCCCGTACTCATGGAGGCAAATGCGTTGGTCGATGATGACGCAGGCAGGGTAGCCCTCATGTATGGTCCGTTGGTCTATTGCATGGAAGGGGTAGATCATAAAGAAAAGCTCTCACGGCTTTTCATTCACGGCGATTTGAATATACGCTCCGAGTTTAATGAATGCTTCGGCGTCAGCACATTGAGCGCAGCAGGCTTCAAAAAGACAAATCACGATCTTTACGGAAGATATACCCGGACAAATTTTGAAAAAACCACACTGAAATTCATTCCTTATTTCGGATTTGCCAATCGGGGGGAGAGTGATATGGAGGTTTGGGTAAAGGTAAAATCATAGGCTTTTGCCAAGCATCGAGATAGAGAAAAAGCAATGGAATACAGTTCTCGCAAAGGGAAAAACAAAAATAAGGCGCAAAAATATTTCTTCCTTAATTCTCGATCTGTCCCGCCGTCAGCCGTATGAGCAGCTCGGTATCGTCGGGCTGGACCTTCGCCTCGTGTGCCGCGCGGTTGCGGACGACGGCGCCGCACTTGTCACAGCGCTGGATCACGATAAAGCCCTTCTTTGCATCGGGCACGGCGCCGATCGGACGGAGCACACCGTGGCAGGGATTTGCCCGATCCCCGGGGAGAATGTCCACGTGCAAAGAACAAAGGCAGAACGGGCAGTGGTTGCGTGAGGTGTACCCGAGGGGAAGCACCTTCTTCCCGCAATTCACACAGACAAACCCGTCGTCCTTTTTTTGAAATCGTTTGGTTTCCATAGCGTTTTCTCGCATTTTGTAAAGAATAGTTTATTTTCCGACGCAAAAACGTGAGAAAATGTCCTGCACGATCTCCTCGGTGACGTTCTTTCCCGTTAGCTCGGAAAGATAGGAGAGCGCCACCTCGATGTCGGTCGACGCCGCATCGGTCGGAATCCCCGCACGGTATGCCGCGAGCGAAAGGTCAAGATGCCGTCCCACCTCGGCAAGCGTCGTGTACTGCCGCGCCGAGAAGAGGATCGGATCCTCCGAAAGACGCAGGGCACCGTCGGTAAAAAGACGGTCGACCGTCTCGGTAAGATGCGTAAGCTCTCCCGCCTTGCAGGAGAAGGGGATCGCTTCGGGGAAGTGGGCAGAGAGCACGGAGGGGTCGAATGCCTGTCCGAGGTCGCATTTGTTGAGAAGCGGAATGACCGTCCCGTGCGCCGCACGCACGGCGTCGATGAGCGCCTCGTCCTCCGCGTCGAGAGGGCGGGACGCGTCCAGCATGAGAAAGATGACGTCCGCCGTCGCGAGCCGCTCCCGTGAGCGTCCCACGCCGATGCTTTCCACGGGGTCGTCCGTCTCACGGATGCCTGCCGTGTCGCAAAGGCGGAGCAGGACCCGCCCGAGCGGAACCGTCCGTTCGAGCACGTCGCGGGTCGTTCCCGGAATATCGGTGACGATCGCGGCATCCTCTCCGAGCAGGAGATTGTAAAGGGAGCTTTTTCCGACGTTCGGCTTTCCGACAATGACGGCGGAGATCCCCTCGGTGACCGCGCGCCCCGTTTTGTAGGTCGCGAGAAGGGAATTCACCCGCGCGAGAATGTCGGAAATGCGCTCGGCGCTCTCCTCGTCGGTGAATTCGCCGAGGTCTTCCTCGGGATAGTCGATGCGGGCAAAGATCGAGGAAAGCAGATGCGTCAGCTCGCCCTCTATGTCGAGAAGCGCGGAGGAGAGCCGTCCGCGCGCCCCGCGTTCGGTCAGGGTCAGCTGTGCCTCGCTTTTTGCATCGAGGAGAAGCCCGATGGCTTCCGCCTCGGTCAGCGAGAGCTTTCCGTTTAAGAATGCGCGGCGGGTGAATTCTCCCGCGGGTGCGGGCGCCGCTCCCGCTTCAAGAAATGCCTCGAGCACCGTGCGGGTGAGCAGGACGCCTCCGTGACAGGTCACCTCGACCGTGTCCTCGCCCGTGTAGGAGTGCGGCGCCGCAAAGCGGGTCGCCATCCCGTCGTCGATCGGCTCGCCCTCCCGCAGAATTCTGCCGTAGACCTGCTGTCTGACGGGCGCCTCCGAAAGGGGTCTTTTGTTCATCGGAAAAAACACGCGGTCGGCGATCTCAAAGGCGTCCTCCCCCGACAGGCGAAGAAGAGCGACCCCGCCCTTTCCGGGCGGGGTCGAGATTGCGATGACCGCGCGGTGGGGGTCATTCTTCATCATTCTTTTCGGGTTCCGCGGCTTCTGCGACCGGTGCTTCGACGACTTCCTCGTCCGTCGCTTCGGTAACGGTAGCTTCCGCTTCCGTCGCTTCGGCAGGTGCTACCTCGTCCGAAAGCTCGGGAGAGAGGGTCACGGTGTCGACGCCGACCACGATGGCAGGCTCGTTTACCGCTTCCTCGGGGGTCTCGGCGACGGGGAAGGGCGCCTTGACGCGGGGCTTCAGCTCGCTCGTCACATCGTCCTCGTCCCGCTTAAACTCGGTGGCGAGAGGAGTGACCTCGACGGGCTCATCCTCACCGAAGAGCTCCTTCGGCTTCTTGTCGGTCAGGTAAATGACGATCTTACGGTTGTTGTCCGAGCCGATGGAGTTTGTGGAAACACCCTCGATGCTCTGAACCTCCGAGTGGATGATGCGTCTTTCGTAAGGCGTCATCGGCTCGAGCATGACACTGCGCTTGTTGCGGAGTGCCTTCGCCGCCATGCGACGGGCGAGCGCGCGGAGCGCTTCCTCTCTCTTTGCACGGTAGCCCTCGATGTCGAGCGTCACACGGCTCTTGATCTTTTCGCCGTTGACATTCTTCTGCGCGGAGGCAAGGTTGGCAAGATACTGCACCGCGTCGAGCGTGTCGCCGTGGTGACCGATCAGGGCGGAGGCATCCTCGCCCGTCACCGTGATGCGGCGGGTGCCGTCGTCGCAGGAGTAAAGCTCCGCGGTGGCATCCAGTCCGAGATTCTTAAGCAGGGTCTTGACGAATTCGAGAGACAGATCCTCTCCCTCGGCGACCTCGAGCTTTTCGAATTTCAGCTCGGCTTCGGGAATGACGGCGCTGTTCGGCTTTTCTGCCTTCGGCGCGGCGTCGGGCTTGCGGCGCTCGGGCTTTGCCGCCGCGGGCTTTTTCTCACCCTCGGGGCGGCGAGGCTTCTCGGTGCGCTCGGGTCTTTCGGCGCGCTCCTTTCTCTCGGGGCGCTCTCTTCTGTCGCGACGCTTCGGCTCCTCTCTGTCGGGGACCTCCATCGACGCCTTGACCTGTGCCTGCTTGACACCGATGATGCCGAAGATGCCGCGGCTTCCCGCGTGGAGGACTTCAAACGTTACGTCGTCGAGAGGACCCGCACCGAGTGCGGCTCTCGCATTTTCTTTCGCTTCGGCAACGTCTTTGCCGAATGCAGTGATTTCCTTTATCATAATAGTGACTGCCTTTCCGATATCCTATGCGGATTATTTCTTTTTCTTATTGTTGTTTTTATTGCCGGAGTTTTTGTTCCCGGGATTGCCGCTTGTCCGATTCGCGGAGCCTTGGGCATTGCCCGTCGCCGTGTCCTTCGGCGCGGAGACCTCGAGTCCGCCCGCGGTCTTTTTCGTTTCCTCGGGCTTCTTGATCTCGGGGAGCTCGTCGTAGTCATCGTCATCGATATAATGAAGCGACTTGACCTTCGGCTGTTCCCGCATAGCGGCTCTCTGTGCGGCGGCGCGCTCCTTTTCGAGCTTCGCCATCTCCTTGAGTTCCTCCTCCGTATAGGTCGGAAGGGGCATCAGCTTCGAGAGGATGAACTGCTGAAGAATCGAGATGATGGACTGATAGATCCAGTAAAGCCCCAGCATACCCGAGAAGCTAAACGCGAAGAAGAGGGTCATGAGAGGAAAGATGAGATCCATCATACGGAGGGACATCTGCGACTGCGCGTCGGTTCCCGCGGGTTGCATGTTCCCGTTCATCTTCTTCATGAGGAACATCGAGAGCCACTGGAAGGCGGCGGCAAGAATCGGGATGAGCACGAGGATCGTGATGGGGTTAAAGCTCGGGGTCGCGGCAAGATTGACGCCGAACAGATTGAAATTCGGGATGAGGTCGACGTTCAGTCCCGTCTCCGCGACGGCGGCGGCACCGTTGGTCTTGATATAGCCGTTGACCGCATCGACGAGCGCGATCTCGTCGGAACCCGTGTAGCCGACAAGAGTCTTGACCTTCTCGATGACATCGCTGCCTGCCTTACAGATATAGCTGATGGGACTGCGGATGACGTTGTAAAGAAAAATAATGATGGGGAATTGGATCAGCATGGGCAGACAGCCGGAAAGCATACTGTAGCCTTCCTTCTGTTGGAGCTCCATGATCTCCTGCTGTTTCTTTTGCAGGGTAACTCTGTCGTTTCTTCCCGCATATTTTTTTTCGATCTTTGCGATTTTCGGGCGAAGCTTCGCCATGAGGACTTGGTTTTTCTGCGTCTTGATGCCGAAGGGCAAAAAGATGATCTTGAAGAGAAGCGCGAAGAGCAAGAGCGCGAGCGCGTAGCTGCCCGTCACACTGTTGAACCATGAGAGTATGGTTCCGAAAAACCCGTAAATATAACTCATTCGTTTGTTTCCTTTTCTGTTACTTCGGGAGAGGGAGTGTCGGTGTGTTCCTCCGCCTTTATCCTGTTTTCGGGATTTCTGAAGCCGTGCTCGGGTACGGGGTCGTAACCGCCCTTGCAAAAGGGGTTACAACGTAAGATCCGCCACACGGTAAGGAGAAGTCCCATCCAAAAGCCACGTTTTTCAAACGCCTCGAGGGCGTAGGCAGAGCAGGTCGGCGTAAACCTGCAACAGGGCGGTTTGTAGGGGGAGACATGTTTCTGATACCATCGGACGATGGCGATCATGACGCGCTTCATTTGAACATACCGAGTTTTTCAAAAGCGATCTCGAGCTCACGGCGGATCTCGGTGCTCTTTTTCGGCAGGGCGGCGGCGCGCGCCGCAATGACGATGAGAAAGCCCGTCTTCATCGGCCGCTCTTTCATGAGCGTGCGGAGTCCCTCGCGCAGAATTCTGCGGGTGCGGGAACGGACGACGGCGCCTCCGAGCTTTTTAGAGACGGTCAGACCGATGCGGTTCACCGTTCGTTTTTCGGGATGTGCCTTTGCGAGTCGTTTCGCGGCGTAATCGGGTAAGAGATAGACCGCGACGGAGGGCATGACTGCCCGTTTGCCTTTGGCATACGCTTTTTGATACAGATGGTTTTCCCGTATGGCTCTGAATTTCATGATGCGACCTCCCCGCGTGTCGCGGGCACTTTCTTTCTTCGGAATTTTCGGACGCTTCGGCAGAGCGGTCTTCGGGTATCTAACAAAAACCCCGATAAAGGGTATCTGCGGTGCAGTCCCGGTTTATCGGAGGTTTTGTGGGTCACACTGCGTGACGATCAATAAGTGAGACGGGCTCTTCCTTTGGCGCGTCTTCTTTTCAGAACTTTTCTGCCGTTCGCGGTTGCCATTCTTTTTCTGAAACCGTGTTCCTTGTTTCTCTGTCTTTTCTTGGGCTGATAGGTTCTCTTCATGCTTCGGCACCTCCTTTACAATGAACATAAGTTGCGTATTTGCACAAAAGCAAGGTTTATTATATCTTATTTTTTTCTGTTTGTCAAGAGATTTTTCAAATTTCTTTCTTTTCGACGAGAAAAGCGTCGGTTTGTATTGACTTTCGCCGACGTTTCTGCTAAAATAACGGTATCAAAAAACGAGAAAAAGGACAAACCATGAACCGAGATATTGAAAAGATCATGATCTCCGCCGAGGAACTCGATAAGATCACCACCCGCCTCGCCGCAGAGATCGACCGCGATTATAAGGACAGCGACAAGAGGCTTCTGATGGTCTGTATTCTGAAAGGCTCTCTCGTCTTTATGGGCGACCTCATGAAGAAGCTGACCATCCCCGTGGAGATCGACTGCATGAAGGTCTCCTCCTACGGCAGCGGCACGGTGTCGAGCGGTTCCATCCATATCTACCTCGACCTCATCCGCTCGGATCTTCCCGAGTGCGACATCCTCATCATCGAGGACATCATCGACAGCGGCTGTACCCTCAATTATCTGACCGAGTACCTGCGCCTCAAGGGCGCGCACAGCGTGCGCACCTGCACCCTGCTCGATAAGCCCTCCCGCCGCAAGGTCGAGTATACCCCCGATTACGTCGGCGTCGAGATCCCCGATGAATTCGTCGTCGGCTACGGACTCGACTATGCCGAGCGCTATCGCGCCCTTCCGTATATCGGGATCTTGAAGCCCGAAGTGTACAGCGAAAACTGAAATGCCGACCGTAGGACTTTATACGCTCGGCTGTAAGGTGTCGCAGTATGAGACGGAGGCGATCGCGGAGGCATTCGCGAAGGCGGGCTACGAAGTCCTTCCTTATGAGAGCCGATGCGACGTGTACGTCATCAATACCTGCACCGTCACGGCGGAGAGCGACAGAAAGTCAAGACAGATCATCCGCCGCGCGAGAAAGGCGAATCCCGATGCCGTCGTCTGCGTGACGGGCTGTTATGCCCAGACCTCGCCCGACGAGGTCGCCGCCGTCGAGGGCGTGGACATCGTGATCGGCACGGCGGATAAGCTCTCGCTCGTCGCCCGCGCGAAGGCGCGGCTCGATGCCAAAACGGAGGCGGCAGAGGTCTCCGTGTCTCCGCTCGACGGCGCCCCCTTTGAAAATATGTGCATCACGGGTGCCCCCCGCACCCGCGTCTATGTCAAGATCGAGGACGGTTGCGAGTGCCGCTGTACCTATTGCGCCATCCCGAACGCGAGAGGGAACGTCCGTTCCAAGCGTCCCGAGGACGTGATCGCGGAGGTCGAGGCGCTTGCAAAGAGCGGCACGCGCGAGGTCGTCCTGACGGGGATCGAAACGGCGTCCTACGGCGCAGACTTCAAAAACGGCTATCGCCTCATCGATCTCGTCGAGGAGCTGGACAGGCGGGGAAGCGTCGGGCGGATCCGCTTCGGCTCCCTGACGCCCGAGCTCATGACGGAGGACTTCGTCCGCCGTATCGCGAGGCTTTCTTCCCCCGTCCCGCATTTTCATCTCTCGATGCAGAGCGGCTCGGACGGCGTTCTCCGCCGCATGAAGAGAAGATACAACCGCACGCAGGCACTTGCCGCCTTGGAGCGCACCCGCGCCGCCATGCCGCGCGTTCACTTCACCACCGATCTGATGGTCGGCTTCCCGGGGGAGAGCGAGGAGGAATTCCTCGAGACGCTTGATTTCGTCCGTCGGGCGCGCTTTCTGTCGGCACACGTCTTCGCGTATTCGAGGCGGAAGAACACCCCCGCCGCGACCTATCCGGATCAGGTTCCCGAGGAAGTGAAGCACGAGCGCTCCGCGCGCCTGATCGCTCTCTGTCGGGAGATCGGGGAAGAGCTTTTGTCCGAGACCGTGCGGGCAGGGGAGCCGCTTCCCGTCATATTCGAGACGAGAGAGGGAGATCTCTTCACGGGACATTCGGATACCTTCACCGAGGTGCGCGTGAGGACGGACGGAGATCTGCACGGAGAGCTTAGAAATGTACGCCCGATCTCTCACGAAAACGGCATCCTTTACGGCGAGCTTATCGACGAGGAATCTGCCGAAAATACATCAAATAAGTAAAGAAAACTATACAATTTGGAGATAAAAGATGGAAAACAGCAAAAAGACAATGGACAAGATCGTAGCGCTCTGCAAGACGCGCGGCTTCATTTTTCCGGGCTCCGAGATCTACGGCGGACTTGCCAACTCGTGGGATTACGGCCCCCTCGGCGTCGCGTTCAAGAACAACGTAAAGCGCGCGTGGTGGAAGAAATTCGTGGAGGAATCCCGCTACAACGTGGGACTTGATGCCGCGATCATCATGAACCCCGAGACGTGGGTCGCATCGGGACACGTCGGCGGCTTCTCCGACCCCCTGATGGATTGCCGTCAGTGCAAGGCGAGACACAGAGCGGATAAGCTCATCGAGGATTACGCGTTCCAAAACGGCACAAACGACAACCCCGCGGCATGGAGCTTTGAGGAGATGGCGGCGTTCATCAAAGAGAAGAACATCGCCTGCCCGATCTGCGGCGGACACGATTTCACCGAGATCAAGAAATTCAACCTCATGTTCAAGACCTTCATCGGCGTCACCGAGGATTCCTCGAGCACCGTGTATCTGCGTCCCGAGACCGCGCAGGGCATTTTCGTCAATTTCCCCGCGGTACAGCGCTCGACGAGAAAGAAGCTCCCCTTCGGTATCGGACAGATCGGTAAGGCGTTCCGCAACGAGATCACCCCCGGCAACTTCACCTTCCGTACCCGTGAGTTCGAGCAGATGGAGCTCGAGTTCTTCTGCAAGCCGGGCACCGACCTCGAATGGTTCGCCTATTGGAAGGACTATTGCCACAAATTCCTCCTCTCCCTCGGCATGAAGGACGAGAACCTTCGCCTGCGCGACCATGATAAGGAAGAGCTTTGCTTCTACTCCAAAGCGACGACCGACTTCGAGTTCCTCTTCCCCTTCGGATGGGGTGAGCTTTGGGGTCTTGCCGACCGCACCGACTACGACCTCGGTCAGCATCAGAAATTCTCGGGCAAGGACATGACCTACTTCGACCCCGAGACGAACGAGCACTACCTCCCCTACGTTATCGAGCCCTCCCTCGGCGCCGACCGCGTTGCCCTCGCTTTCCTTGTCGACGCATACGACGAGGAGACGATCGGAGAAGGGGACGTACGCACCGTGCTTCACCTTCATCCCGCTCTCGCTCCCTTCAAGGCGGCGGTGCTTCCCCTCTCGAAGAAGCTCTCCGAGAAGGCGCTCGCCCTCTTTGACGACCTCGCGAAGTCCTTTGCCTGCGACTTCGACGAGACGGGCTCCATCGGTAAGAGATACCGCAGAGAGGATGAGATCGGTACCCCCTTCTGCATCACCTACGACTTCGAGTCGGAAAACGACGGATGCGTCACCGTCCGCGACCGCGACACGATGGAGCAGATCCGTCTCCCCATCACCGAGGTCAAGGCGTATATCGAAAAGCATCTTGAATTTTAAGAAAAAGGAAAACTTCGGAATGACAGCTTCGGAAGGATGAATTCACTTCCGAATTCCGAGCTTTTCTTCAGACGGAAGCGCCTCCCGTTCATCGCGAACGGGAGGCGCTTCCGTCTGCTTGTTGAAATCGCCGAAAAAGCCTGTGCACTATGACTAAAAACGCCCGAATTCTCTTGACATTATACGCACGCGGTCTTATAATGAAGAATGACATGCACCAAAGAAAAAATGTGCGTGCCGGAAAGACAATTGCCGCCTGACGGCGGCAGGAGGAAATCTATGTCAAGAATTTTTGCAGAGCGCGGAATGCGCGCCGACGGGAACATACTTTCGTTTGAAAAGTTCCGCCTCTTCATCGATGAAAAGGATCCGAAGTTCGACAACGAAAAGCTCGCGAAGGTCGTCGCGAACGCCGAGAAAATGCTCGAAGAGCCGATTCCGTTTCTTCCCGCTTCTCTCTATCGCGAGTTTTCGGTCAACGGGAACCGCTCGCATTTCGAGGGTCCGTATTTCCGTCGCCGCGACATGGCGTATACGCTTGCTCTCGCGGAAGCTTATGAGAAAAAGGCACGCTTTTCCGAAAAACTCATGGACGTCGTCTGGGCAATCCTCGAGGAGACGAGCTGGGTGATCCCTGCGCACAACTACAACAATCCTCTATATACCGAATTCGGGATTCCTGCCGTTTACGGAGACAGGATGCACGGCATCGACCTTTTCTCCGCTATGACGGGCGCCGTTCTCGCTACGGTTTATCGTTTTGCCGGTGATGCATTGGATAAAATCACCCCCGTGATTACCGAACGTCTTCTGTATGAGACGCATCACCGCCTGATCGTCCCGTATCTTCATTGCTGCTTCTGGTGGACGGGAGAGCGAGGAAATAAGACGAACAACTGGAACCCGTGGATTCATTCGAACCTTTTGTTCCTCACCGCCCTCACCGAAAAGGACGAGTATCTCCGTACCCGCATAACGAAAAAGTGCATGGAGGGACTCGATAACTTCATCTCCTTCTATCCCGCGGACGGCGGATGCGACGAGGGCCCGAGCTATTTCGGTGCCGCAGGTGCATCCTACTTCGACGCTCTCGAGCTTCTCTACGACATGTCGGGCGGAAAGATCAACGTCTTCGATCATCCGCTGGTCAAGAACGTCGGCGAGTACGCCGTGAAGTTCAACATCGCGGGCAACCGCGTCATCAACTTTGCCGACTGCGGTCCCACCTGCCATATGGACGGCGCGATGCTCTATCGCTTCGGACACAGGACGGGCTCGCGGATCCTCGAGGAATTCGGCAGAGAACAGTCCTATGGCGGCAGTGTCGGCAGCGGCTGGCAACTGTACCGCGGACTCTATAACTACATCACCCCCGAGGTCAAGGAGGATCCCCACAGGATCGCCGCGACGAAGATCTGGTTCCCCGACCTCAAGGTCATGGCGGCGCGCGAGAGCGAGGACCCGACGAAGGGCATGTTCGTCGCCATGAAGGGCGGGAACAACAACGAGTCGCATAACCATAACGACGTCGGCAATATCATCGTCTACCATGACGGCAATCCCGTTCTGATCGATACGGGCGTCGGCACCTATACGAAGCAGACCTTCTCCTCCCGTCGGTACGAGCTCTGGTTCATGCAGTCCTCCTACCATAACCTTCCCGACGTCGGCGGTGTCGCCGAGAAGAACGGCGGCGCCTTCCGCTCGAAAGACGAGGTCTACGACGAGGCGACGGGCGGCGTAAAGATGGAGCTGTGCGACGCTTATCCGAAGGACGCCGGACTTCTCTCCTACACGAGAGAAACGGTTCTTGCGGGCGGTGTCGTCACGGTCACCGATGCCCTCTCCCTCACGGAAGAAAAGGAGATCGACTTCCACTATATGTCCCCCGTGAAGCCGACGCTCGAAGGCAATACCATCGCCCTCGCCGAGGGACGCACGATGACCTTCGACCCCCGCCTCACCCCCGAGATCGAGGAGTTTGAGGTCAAAGACGGCGGCATCGAGCGCAACTGGAAGTCTCCCGTTCTTTGGAGAATTCACCTTCGTGTAAAAGCCAAAGAGGGCAGGTACACCCTTACCGTAAAATAAGATAGAAAAACGTTTTTATCCGATAGTTCGATTTCAAAAGAAGCCTTTTCATTTTAGTTAGTAAGGAGAATCTTATGTCAAGAATTTTTGCCGAACGCGGTATGCATGCCGACGGGAACGTGCTTCCGTTTGATAAATTTCGCCTTTTCATCGATGAAAAAGATCCGAAATTCGATGACGAAAAAATGTCGCAGGTCGTAAAACGCGCCGAGAGCCTGCTCAATGAGCCGATTCCCTTATTGTCCGCGTCACTTTATCGCGAGTATGTCGTTATCGGAAATCGTCGTAATTATGAAGGACCGTATTTCCTTCGCCGTGCCATGGCGCTGTCGCTCGCCATGGCGGAAGCGTATGAAAAACAAGGGCGATTCTCGGAGAAGCTGATGGACGTTGTCTGGGCGATTCTCGAGGAGACAAGCTGGGTGGTTCCCGCGCACAACTACAACAACCCTCTATATACCGAATTCGGGATTCCTGCCGTCTACGGAGACAGGATGCACGGCATCGATCTCTTTTCCGCGGCGACGGGAGCCGTTCTTGCTACGGTTTATCGTTTTGCCGGGGATGCATTGGACAAAATCACCCCCGTTATCACCGAGCGTCTGCTCTATGAGACGCACCATCGTCTGATTGTTCCTTATCTCAACTGTTCCTTCTGGTGGACGGGGGAAAGAGGTAACCGCCCGAACAACTGGAACCCGTGGATTCATTCAAACCTTCTGCTCATCACCGCCCTGACCGAAAAGGATGACTATCTTCGTACCCGTATCACGGGAAAATGCATGCAGATGCTCGATAACTTCGTTGCCGATTACCCCGCGGACGGCGGGTGCGACGAGGGGCCCGGCTATTTTGAAGTCGCGGGTGCGTCCTACTTTGACTCACTCGAGCTTCTCTACGACATGACGGGCGGTAAGGTCAACGTCTTCGACCATCCGCTGGTGCGTGCCATCGGAGAATACGAGGTCAAGTTCAACATCGCCGGTAACCGTTATATCAACTTCGCCGACTGTGCGGCCACTTGCCGCATCCCCGGTGCGATGCTCACCCGTTTCGGTCGACGTACCGGATCGAAAATTCTTGAGGAGTTCGGCGAAGAACAGGCTTTGGCGGGTCACCTCGAGGACACAGGGAAACTCTACCGTTGCATTTACAACTATTTTACCCCCACGGTAAAGCCGAAAAGCGGCAGAGTCGCCGCGACGAAAATCTGGTTTCCGAATTTGAAGGTCATGGTGACGCGCGAGAGCGAGGATCCGACGAAGGGCATGTTCGTCGCCATGAAGGGCGGGAACAACAACGAGTCGCATAACCATAACGACGTCGGCAATATCATCGTCTACCATGACGGCAATCCCGTTCTGATTGACGCGGGCGTCGGGGTCTATACGAAGAAGACTTTTTCGTCTCAACGCTATGAGCTCTGGTACATGCAGTCCTCTTATCATAACCTCCCCGACATCGGCGGTGTCGCCGAGAAGAACGGCAGTACCTTCCGCTCTACGGACGAGACTTACGATGAGAAGACGGGCGGCGTAAAAATGGAGCTCGGCGGCGCCTACCCGAAGGAGGCGGGCATTCTCTCCTATACGAGAGAGACGGTTCTCTCGGGCGGTACCGTTACGGTTACCGACACGCTCTCTCTCTCGGAGGAAAAGGAGATCGACTTCCACTATATGTCCCCCGTGAAGCCGGTGCTCGAAGGCAATACCGTCGCTCTCGCCGAAGGTCGCACAATGACCTTCGATTCCCGTCTCGTTCCCGAAATCGAAGAATTCGAGGCGGAAGACAGGAACATCGAGAACAACTGGAAGTCTCCCGTCCTTTGGAGAATTCATCTTCGCGTAAAAGCCAAAGAGGGCAGTTACATCGTTACCGTACAATAAAATCGCAAATTTGAGAATAAATATTTATATAAAGACGAAAATTGGAGTCCGAAATGCCGAAGATCTTTGAAGAAAGAAAAGTAAAAGCGAAGGGGAATCTTCTCCCTTTTGAAGAATTTTTCCTCTACCGCGACCTTCCGCGCGACAGGGCGCCAGACCCCGAAAAGCTCGCAAAGATCATAAAGCGCGCCGAGGGCTACCTCACGGAGGAGATCCCGATGCTCCCCCTTTCCCTCTATCGCGAATTCTTCACGAACGGGAATCGCTCCGATTACGAGAATCCGCGGGGCAAGCGCCGCTCTATGCTGGAGGCACTTGCCATCGCGGAGCATTTCGAGGGAAAAGGACGCTTTGCCGAGAAGCTCGCGGATGTCCTTTGGGCGATCTTTGAGGAGTCCTCGTGGGTCATTCACGCCCATGCGGTGCACGTCCCCGTCTACGGCGCCTCTCAGTCGGTGCCCACCACCTTCGGCGATCGGATGCACGGCATCGATCTCGGCTCCGCCGACACGGCGGCACGGGTCGCGATGACGTGGTACCTCTGCCACGACGCGCTCGACGCGATCTCCCCGACGATTGGGGAGCGCCTCCTTTACGAGCTGAACGAGCGCGCGGTGAAGCCCTACCTCAACGCCGTCTTCGGCTGGTCGGGCGAGCGGGGCAACCGCGTCAACAACTGGAACCCCTACGTGCACGTTCATCTTCTGACCGCGACCGCTCTCGCCGTGAAGGATCCCTATCTCCGTGAACACATGACCGAGAAGATCATGACTCTGCTCGACAACTTCGTGAAATTCTATTCGCCCGACGGCGGTTGCGACGAGGGCCCCGGCTACTTCACCATGGCGGGTGGCTGTTACTTCGACGCGCTCGAGCTTCTTTACGATATGTCGGGCGGAAAGATCGACGTCTTCGATCATCCCCTCGTGCGCGCCATCGGCGAGTATGAGGTCAACTTCAATATCGCGGGCGACCGCTTCATCAACTTCGCCGATTGTTCGGCACGGCTCGTGACCGACGGCGCGCGCCTCGTCCGCTTCGGCAGGCGGGTCGGCTCGGAGGTCCTCGTTTCTTTCGGCGAGTCGCAGATGGCGCTCGGCGGTTCCCCCGGCGGGCTCAGCTATTGCGGTCTGCGCAATCTTTACGAGCATACGCCCGAAAAGATCATTCCGAAGGCGAAAACGAAGATCTGGTTTCCCGATCTCAAGGTCATGGCGGCGCGAGAGAGCGAGGACCCGACAAAGGGCATGTTCGTTGCCATGAAGGGCGGGAACAACAACGAGTCGCATAACCACAACGACATCGGCAATATCATCGTCTATCATGACGGCGATCCCGTGCTCATCGACTCGGGCGTCGGCACCTATACGAAGCAGACCTTCTCGGCGCGGCGCTACGAGCTTTGGTATATGCAGTCCTCTTATCATAACCTCCCCGAGATCGGCGGTGTAGCAGAGAAGAACGGCGGCGCCTTCGCCTCTTCGGATGAGGTCTACGACGAGGAGACGGGCGGCGTGAAGATGGAGCTCGGCGGCGCCTACCCGAAGGAGGCGGGCATCCTCTCCTACACGCGGGAGACGGTGCTTTCGGGCGATACCGTCACGGTCACCGATACGCTCTCCCTCACGGAAGAAAAGGAGATCGACTTTCATTTCCTAAGCCCCGTGAAGGCAGAAGGGGGCGACGGCGTGCTTTCCCTTGCCGCGGGACGCAGGATGACCTATGACCCCTCCCTCACCCTGACCGTCGAGGAATTCAAGATCGGCGACGGCAGACTCGAAAAGGCGTGGAACTCCGAGGTTCTCTGGAGAATTTCTTTGAAAACTACCAAAAGATCGGGCACCTTCCGCTTCACGATCCGATAAAAAGACTGCCGCAGGAAGCGCATAAAACGAAAGATCCGAACGAGTACGCAAAAATGACCGAGAGATCAAGAAACCTCCCGGTCATTTTTCATTTGTAAAAAATACGGAATGCGGCAGCTTTTTTACGGCGTGGGCGAGGTCTTTTTCGATGCCCTGCTCGGAAGGATGCCGAAATACTTTTTGTAGGTGCGCGTGAAGTAGGAGAGATTTGCAAACCCCGAAGAGAGCGCCGCGGTGCTGACACTGCTCCCCCCGACGATCATCACGTGCGCGTTTTTGCAGCGGGCAACGTTGAGATATTCAAAGACCGATTGCCCGATGTATTTTCGAAACTGACGGCAAAGGTAGTAGCGGCTCACCCCCGCCTCGGCGGCAACGCGGTCGAGCGTGATCTCCTCGGTCAGGTGAGAATTGATATATTCGACGGCATCCCGCACGTGCCGCATCGCCTCGTTTTCGGAGGCATCCGCGTCGGGGGAACGGACGACGCAATATCCCGCATACAGCGGCACGAGAAAGGAGAGGATCGCCGCCCGTACCCTCGCCGCCGTGTAATCGTCCCGAGGTGCCGCGATCGCCTCGCCGACGGCGCGGAAACGATCGGACAGCCCGAGGTCCCCCCGTATCACTGTGGGGAAGGAGACGAACTCGACGGGCAGGCGGTTCTCCTTGCAGAAGCCGCGGTCGACGATCAGACAGTCGTAGCGCAGCTCCCCGTCCGATACCGCGGTGTGAATGACGTTTGAGCCGATGACGACGAGATCCCCCACCCTGACGTCGTAGCTCTTCGCGTCGCAGATGCACTGTCCGCTTCCCCCCGTGATGCAGAGAATCTCCATATTGGTGTGCCAGTTGCCCGTATCGTTGCGCCGCGTGCGGATGCGGGTGTCCGAATGAAAAATGTAAGGGAAGGCGGCGCCCTCCAGAAGATGCGTTTCGTAATAGATCGGCATAGGAACCTCGCAGGGCAAAATTGTGTTAATACAGGACAAGAAAAAGCCTTGCATCCTTTCCTTTTTTATTATACAATAGATTTTGGAAAAGTCAAGAATGAGTTTTTCCGAAATAAGAAAATATCCTCGGCAAAGCCGAAAGAAAGGAAGATACTATGTACCGTTTTCCCATCGGCGTGATCCTCGAGTCCTTCCGCCTCCCGCGCAGTGAGGCGATCGCCAAGGCGGCAGAGCTCGGCGCCAAAGGCATTCAGATGTATGCGACACGGGGAGAGAACGCTCCCGAGAATTTAAGCGCCGCCGACAGAGCGGCATTGAAGGCGGAGGTAGAGAGCCGCGGACTCGTCTTTTCCGCCCTTTGCGGCGACCTCGGTCACGGCTTCGGCGACAAGGAGCTGAACCCCTCCCTGATCGAAAAGTCGAAGGCGATCCTCGAGCTTGCGAACGACCTCGGCACCAACATCATCACGACGCACATCGGCGTCGTCCCCGCGGACGAGAACGCCGACCGCTATAAAATCATGCAGGAGGCGTGCTATACGCTCGCCGATTTTGCGAAGCGCCACGGCTCCCACTTCGCGGTGGAGACGGGACCCGAGAAGTCGGATACCCTCCGTCACTTCCTCGATTCGCTCGGCTCGGACGGCGTTGCCGTCAACCTCGACCCCGCGAACCTTTGTATGGTCGTCGGCGACGATCCCGTCCACGCGGTCAAGACGCTTGCAAAATACATCGTCCACACTCACGCAAAGGACGGCGTGATGCTGAAGCCCTCGAATCCCGAGTACGTCTACCGCGTCGTGCACCCGATCCCCGAGGAGTGCCTCAAAGAGAAGTACTTCGAGGAGGTCCCGCTCGGTACGGGCAGTGTGAAATTCCCCGAATATCTTGCCGCCCTCGAGGAGATCGGCTACCGCGGCTTCCTCACCATCGAGCGCGAGGTCGGCGACACCCCCGAGAAGGACATCCGCACCGCGGTCTCCTTCCTCGAAAAAACCATTGCCGAAAACTAAAAATTCGGATTTATCGGTAAAAAACAAAGAAAAAGAGGATGATAGAAATGAAAAAACTGAAGATCGGCTTGATCGGTGCGGGCAACATCGCGAACACGCATCTCGAAGCCTACCGTCACGTCGCGGACGCGGAGATTTACGCGATCTGCGACATCAATTCCGAAAAACTGGCAGAGACTGCCGACCGCTTCGGCATCGAGCGCCGTTACGGGAGCGTCGACGAGATGCTCGCGGCGTGCCCCGAGCTTGACGCCGCCGACGTCTGCGTCTGGAACTGCAATCACGCGGAGTGCAGCATCAAGGCATTGAACGCGGGACTTCACGTCCTTTGTGAAAAGCCAATGGCGTACAACGCCGCCGAGGCGGAGAAAATGCTCGCCGCCGCGAAGAAGAACGACCGCCTTCTGATGATCGGCTTCGTCCTTCGCTTCTCGGATGATGCGCGTATTGCCGAGGATATGATTCGCTCGGGTGCGCTCGGCGAAATCTATTACAGTGAGGCTCAGTACGTCCGCCGTCACGGCAATCCCGGCGGCTGGTTCTGCAACAAGGCACTGTCGGGAGGTGGTCCCATCATCGACCTCGGCGTGCACGTCATCGACCTGACGCGCTACCTGATGGGGAATCCCCATCCCGTCAGTGTTTACGCCGTCGCGAGCGATAAGGTCGGGAAGCGCAACGAGCTGAAAACGCGCGCCGCATGGATGCCGAAGGGCGCGTCGGACGCGGATATCTGCGATGTCGAGGATTTTGCCTCGGCACTCATCCGTTACGACAACGGCGCCGTCACCCACCTCATCACCGCCTACGATTTCAACGGCGAGGAAAGAGCGAAGCGTTGCCTCTACGGCACGAAGGGCGGGCTCGACCTTTCGAACGGCGTCAAGCTCTATACGACGACGAACAATTTTATCTCCGATGTCAACCTCATCACCAAAGACTATAAGGAGCATCGCGAAATGTTCAACGCCGAGATGGCGCACTTTGTCGACTGCGCCCTCCACGGCAAGCCCTGCCATGCAAAGGCGGAGGACGGTATCGTCGTCATGAAGATCCTCGATGCGATCTACGAGTCGGCGCGCACGGGACACGAAGTCCTCATCAAGTGAGGGGGAACGTATGAAGCTTTCCGTTACCTCTTATTCCTTCTCCCAGCTTCTCCGCGCGGGGAAAATGACACAGGCGGACGTTCCGCGGGCGGCGCACGAGCTCGGCTTCGACGGGGTCGAATTCACCGACCTCGACGGACAGACATATGACGAGCAGTGCCGCCTCGCCGACACGATCCGCAAAAATGCGGAGGCGCTCGGGATCCCCGTCGTCTGCTACGCGGTCTCGGCAAACATGTATCAGCCGACGAAGGAAGCGTCGGACGCCGAGGTGGAGAGGATCTGCCGCAAGGTCGACCTTGCCAAGCGGCTCGGCGCCCCTCGGATGCGTCACGATATGACCTTCGCCCTCGGGAAGAGCGGGGATGCCGTGAGCTTCGACCGTATGCTCCCCGTTATGGCGGAAAATACGCGCCGCATCACCGAATATGCGGCAGAGCAGGGGATCGTGACCCTCACCGAGAACCACGGCACCGTCTCGCAGGACAGCGACAGGATCGAGAGACTCTATAACGCCGTCGCACACGAGAATTTCGGACTCCTTCTCGACATCGGCAACTTTGCCTGTGCCGACGAGGATTCCTTCCGCGCCGTCGGGCGGCTCGCCCCCTATGCCCGCCACGTCCATGTAAAGGACTTTGCCCCCGCCGTGTCGGACGGCTTTCTGACGCGGGGCGGCAGACGGATCCGCGGCACCGTCATCGGCGAGGGCATGATCCCGATCGCCCCCTGCCTCGGCGCCTTGCTCCACGCGGGCTATGACGGGTACGTTACCGTCGAGTATGAGGGAAGCGAGGACGCCCTCACCGCGATCGCACGCGGAAAAGCCAATCTCGAAGCCCTTCTGAAAACAGTCGGAGCCTAAACATAAATACCCGAACGGACGCAGACGACAAACGCCGCCTGCGTCCTTTTTCTTGTCAAAAGACCCATCGGGGGAGCATTACGTCTACGAAATTCTGTCAATCTGCATAAAAATTCCACGTCACATGGAACTTTTTTTCTTGTCTCTTTGAAGGATCCATGCTATAATGAAAACAGGTAAATCATGCCTTGGCGGCGAAGAGGAGTCCATGGAAGAGAAAAACTTCGCAAATTTCCTTTACGAACTGAGGAAAAAGAACCACATCACACAGCGACAACTCGGGCATTTCATCGGCGTCGGACATCGCGTGATCTCCAAATGGGAGACGGGCATCTGCCTGCCCGACGCGGAAAAACTGCTTGCGCTCTCCCGCTTTTTCGGTATGAGTGTCGACAATCTGCTCGCGGGAAAAATGCACGAAGCGGACGCGGGCGCTTTCACGAAGGACGGGGTGATCTCCATTCTTCCCGATAGCTTGACGAAAAAGAGCGTGCCGAGCGAAACGGGGGGAGGGCGAAACCTCATCCCGCCCGCCTCCGACCGTTTTTACGGGGACTACTTCTGCTCGTGGCGCGCACAGCAGATCACGGCAAAGGCACTCGGACTGGTAGGATGGTCAAAGGTTAATTTGAACCACAAAAAAACGCGGTACCTCCGGGCACCGCGTTTTTTTTGTTAGCCTTCCCCCTCGTGACGCTTCGCTACCCGCAGGAGAAGGCTTAGAAGCGCACATCCTCCCATCAGCGCACTTTCCCCAAGCCTCCACCCCCACCCCAACAGACCAACGCAAGAATCAATCCAATTCATCATTCATAATTGTGGGTTTACAATATAAG